>NZ_CP018870.1:2305000-2605000 GCF_001941845.1 Streptomyces sp. TN58
AGCTGGACACGGCGCAGCGGGATCTGCGGATCTCGATCGAGACCATCGCCGCCGCGGACGGGTCGCCCGCGGCGCGGCAGGCGACCGAGGGGTTCGCCGCGCTCGGGCGGCGGATCGACCAGGTCAGCCAGGTCTACATCGAGGCCGTCGACGCGTACGACCTGGACCGGGCGGAGTTGGAGGCCTCTGTGGCCACGCGTGCGCGGGACGAGTTGACCCGCGCCCGCGACGAACTCCTGCGGGTCAAGGGGGAGCTGGAGCGGTTCGCGCAGGGCCTGCAGCCGTTGCTGGACAAGGCCGAGACGCAGCTCGCGCGGGTCGCGCCGGCCCGGGAGCGGGCCAGGGCGGCGCTGATCGGAGCCAGTGACGCGCTGGACGCCGTACGGGCCAAGGGGATGCGGGCCGACGACCTGGCGGCGCGGCTGGCGGCGCTGGGGCCGGAGCTGACCAAGCTGAACCAGGGCGCGGCGCACCACGGGGTGCAGGAGACGGTGCAGCGCGCCGACCGGATCCTGCGGGACGCGGAGGCCATACGGGCCGAGGCGGCGCGGCTGCCCGAGCGGGCGGCGGAGATCGACCGGCGGCTGGTCAGCCTGCGGACGCGGGCGCAGGCGTTGCGCAACCGGGCGGACCGGGTGGATCCGGTGCTGAGCGAGCTGCGCCGGCGGTTCAGTGCGGCGTGCTGGCAGGACCTCCAGCAGGTGCCCGACGAGGCCGTACGGGATGTCGCGGAGGCCGAGGAGCGCCTCGCGCAGGCGGGCCGGGCCCGTGAGGAGCAGCGGTGGGCGGACGTGGGGACGCTGATCGAGGCGGTCCGCGGTGCGCTGGACGCGACGGACGAGGCGGTGTCGGCGGCGCAGGACCGGCTGACGCGGCTGGAGGCGGTGGCGCGGGACACGCAGGCGGAGGTGGACCGGACGCGCTTCGCGATCCGGGACGCGCAGCGGCTGGCGATGGCGGGGCGCAGTGTGCCCGATCCGCGGCACGCGCGGCCGCTGGACGACGCGGTGGCGCGGGTGGGCAGGGCGCTGGAGGGGCTGGAGGGGCGGCATCCGGACTACTGGGCGTTCCTCCAGGAGATGGAGGCCGTACGGGTGTCGGTGAACCGTGTGGTGACGGGGATCCGGGAGGAGCGCGGCCAGGGTTGAGGGGTGGTCCGGGCAGGTTGTCGTGGGGCGGCCGGCGGCGGATGCTGGGGGGGTACGGGACGGAGTAGAGGAGGCCTCCATGGCTGCCCACACCTTCCACAGGGCGCGTGCGTCCCAGGCACCACCTGCGTCCCAGGCGCCGGTCGGGTCGCATGCGCCGCGCGGGTCGCATGCGCCGTACACGCCCCATGCGCCGTACGCGCCCCACGCGGCGTACGGGTGCACCGAGCCCCATGAGCACTACGCGCCGTACGTGGCCCACGAGCCCTACGGGACGGGCGAGGAGCCGGACCCGCACCCGATCGGGCGGCGTGTGCAGCGCGCTCTGCATCCCGTCAACGCCCGGCTCGACGAGCACCTGCCCGTCGATCACAAGCTCAGCCAGGTGTACCGGGTCGGGGCGGGGCTGACCGGCCTGCTGCTGGTGGTGTTCGGGATCCTGGGCCTCGTCGACCGGATCGGCTTCTTCGACACGGGCGGCGACACCGTGCTGGCGCTGAACACCAACGGTGCGCTGAGCGTTCTGTCCATCTTCATCGGCGGACTCCTCATCACCGGGATGGTGGTGGGCGGGACCTTCGCCTCGACGCTGAACATCGTGCTGGGCGTGCTGTTCATCGCGAGCGGGTTCGTGAACCTGGCGCTGCTCGACACCGGGCTGAACTTCCTGGCCTTCAAGATCCAGAACGTGCTGTTCAGCTTCGTCGTCGGCGTGATGCTGATGTGGTTCGGGATGTACGGGCGGGTGGGCAGTGCGCTCCCGCACGACAATCCGTACTGGCGGGCCCGCCACCCCGGGCAGGCGGCCCGGGAGGACCGGGCTCGCGCCGCGCGCCGGCGGCTCGCGTGGCCCGACTCGTTCTAGAGCCCGACTCGTTCCGGACAGGGCCCGACTCGTTCCGGAGGCGTAGCGGACGGGCAGGTGGCCCGCTTAGCCTGTGCGCATGCCTCGTTACGAATTCCGCTGCCGGACCTGCGACGACACCTTCGAGGTGAGCCGCCCCATGGCCGAGTCCTCCGCTCCCGCCGACTGCCCGGCCGGGCACGCCGACACCGTCAAGCTGCTGTCCGCTGTCGCCGTGGGCGGGTCGGGCAGCGCCCCCGCGCCCGCGCGCCCCATGGGCGGGGCTGGCGGCGGGGGCTGCTGCGGTGGCGGCGGCTGCGGCTGACGACCGGCTGACCGACCCGGCTGACCCGGCCGCCGAGCGGCCGGACGTCCGGTTGGACGTCCGGTTGGACGTCCGGCCCCTGCGCTACCGCTTGCGCGAGAGCGTCAGGCCGTCCGAGATCGCCAGCAGGACGGAGTCCATGCGCGGGTCCGCCGCCACGTGGTCGTTGAAGGCGCGCACGCCCGCCGCCGACCCGGTGGCCGACTCGTCGAGGACCGTGCCGTGGAACAGCGTGTTGTCGGTGACGATCAGGCCGCCGGGGCGGAGCCTCGGTACCAGCTCCTCCCAGTAGGAGATCTGGCTCTCCTTGTCGGCGTCCACATAGGCCATGTCGATGTGCGGCTCGGAGGGCATGGCGCGCAGCGTCTCCAGGGCCGGCGCGATGCGCAGGTCGATGCGGTCCGCCACGCCGGCCTGCGCCCAGGCCTCCTTGCCGTACGCCGTCCACTCCTCGGAGACGTCGCAGGCGATGAGGCGGCCGTCGGCCGGCAGGGCCTGGGCCATCGACAGGGCCGAGAAGCCGGTGAAGGTGCCGACCTCGACGATGAGGCGGGCGCCGGTCAGGCGGACGAGGAAGGCCAGCAGCGGCCCCTGCTCCTCCGCGGACTGCATTCCGGCGACGTCGGGAAAGGTGGCGTACGTCTTCGCCACGAGCCCCCGCTGGACGTCGTCCAGCGGGGGGTTGTGGTCCAGCATGTACCGGTACAGCTCGTCCGTGATCTTCGTGCTGTTGCCTTTGCTCATGCGTCCAGTCTGCCGAGCCGTCCGGCCTCGCGGGCGAATGCGCGCACGATTTCCTCACCCGCCAGGACACCCGCCTCGGTCAGCGCGGTCACCGAGGGCGCCGTCCAGGCCGCGTCGGCCAGTTCGCCGTGGCCCGGGCGCCAGGCGGCGTCCGCGGCCAGCAGCAGGTCGGCGTCGAGGAGCGAGTCCCCGGCGGCGAGGGCCGTGGTCGCGCCGGTGCGGCGGGCGACCTCGTGCATCGCCGCGCTCTTGGTGAGCGGCCGGGGCACGGCGTAGATCTTCCGGCCCTGGAGGGAGACCGCCCAGCCGCGCGCCCCGGCCCACTCGGCCAGGGTCTTCAGCCATTCGTCGGGGACCAGGGCCCGTTCGACGACGAGGTACGCGAAGAGGTCCTCCGCGAGCCGTGCCTTGCGCAGCCACGCCGCGTCGGCGGTGGCCAGCAGGTGCGCGTGGACCTCCTCCAGCGGGGCGCACTCCTCGGCCAGGCGCGCCGCGACCTGTCGGCGCCAGTCGCGGTCCGGGACGCCGTCGACGAGGAGCTGCCCGCCGTTCGCGCAGATCGCGTACCGGGCGGGTCGGCCGGGGAAGCGGATGCGCTGGTACTGCTTGCGCGTGCGGGTGGTGGTGGGGACGAAGACGACGGACGGGTCCTCGGTGAGCTCCGCCAGCAGCGCCGCGGCCGTCTCCGTCATGTACGACAGGGGCCTGCTCTCGTGGACCTCGACGCACAGCAGCCGCGGGGCGACCGGGTCGGGCATGGTCAGACCGAGGGCGGCCGCCGAGTAGATGAGCGTACGGTCGAGGTCACTGGCTACGAGGACAGTCACTTGGAGGCCACAGCCTTTCCGTCGGCGCCGGTGGCGCCGCGCGTGTATCGGGGGTGGATGAGGCCGACGCAGGTGTAGGGCAGGCCGTCGACCTCCTCCACCGGGACCCCGCGCTGCTCGGCGAGCAGCCGTACGTGGTCCAGGTCGGCCCCGGCGCCGCGCTGCGCCAGGATCTTCCACGGCACCCGGCGCAGCAGTACGCGGGTGGTCTCGCCGACGCCGGGCTTGACGAGGTTCACGTCGTGGATGCCGTACTCCTCGCTGATCCGCTCGACCGCCGCCCAGCCCTCCCAGGTCGGCGTGCGGTCGGCCGCGAGGAGCTCCTTGACCTCCTCGTCGACGGCGTCCGCCACGTCGTCGAAGTGGGCGGCGACGGCGTCGACGAACTCGACGGAGACGTCGGCTCCGGCGAGCTCGCGGTAGTACTTCGCGCCGTGGAAGTCGGCGGGTCCGACCAGGTCGGACCTGAGAACCGTACGTGAGATGAGGCCGGACACGGTGGAATTGAGACAGGCGGAGGGGATCAGGAAGTCCTCCCGGGTGCCGTACGTGGGCACGCACGAGCCGGGGTCGGCAAGGACGACGATCTCCGGGTCGAAGCGGGGGAACTCGGCGAGGGCGGCCTTCAGCTCGCGGGTGATGGCGCCCTTGCCGGTCCAGCCGTCGACGAAGACGACGTCCGCGGGGTCGTGGTGGGCGGCCAGCCAGCGCAGGGCGTTGGCGTCGATGCCGCGGCCGCGGACGATGGAGACGGCGTAGTGCGGCAGGTCCAGGCCGTGGCGGGCGCGGGCCCAGCGGCGCATCAGCACGCCCACGGGGGTGCCGGCGCGGGCCAGGGAGACGAGGACCGGGGAGGGGGAGCGCTCGGCGAGGACGGTCTCGGTGACGGTGCCGACGGCGCGGGCCACGCGGGCGGCCGAGGCGGCCAGGGCGCTGCGGTAGAGCTCCTGGTACTGGGGCGTGGGCTGGTACTCGACGGGCAGGGACTCGGCGTAGTGCGCGCCGCCTGCCTGGATGGCCTCCTCGCGCTCCTCGGTCGGGGCTTCGAGCTGGACGCCGGAGAGGTCCTGGAGCAGCCAGCCGACGTCCTCGGGGGCGTAGGAGGAGAAGGCGGGGCCGCGCAGGGGCTCGGTCATGGTCGGCTGCTCCTGCCGGTGGGGTGACGTACGGGAGGGTATGGACGCCAGGGAGGCCAGGGACGCCGTCGGCGGTGTGTAGGACGGTACGACGGCCAGGACGAGGCGGCCGGTGTGCGGGGCGAGGGCCGCGAGGAGTCCCGAGTGCAGCTCGGGGGTGTCGCCGGCCGAGTCCACGACGGCGACGACGGTGTCGAAGCCGTCGCCGCCGGCGGAGCGGGCCACGTTGTAGGCGTAGCGGTCGCCGGGGCCGTCGGCGGGGGTGTCGTGGGCGGGGAAGACGAGCCGGGTGCGGATGGCGTAGCCGGGGACGTCCACGGCGAGCACCGGGGAGCGGGTGGTGGTGGAGAAGCGGACCTCGCGGGCCGCGCCGGCCTCCTCCAGCGCCTTCGCGAGGCGCAGCGGCGCGTACATCAGCTCCTCGTTGCCGAGTACGAGGACGCGTCCGGGCTCGGGGCCGAGCGCGGCCGTGAGCTGCGCGGCGAGGTCCGGCAGGGCGGCGTCCAGACGCCGGCGGTGGGCGGGGGTGAAGCCGTGGCGGCCGCCGTCGGGCAGCCGGTGCGGCCAGTGCAGGTCGACCCGGTCGACCGGCTCCGGGCCCGCGGCGGAGGGCCCCGGCTCCGCCACCGCGGCGGGGGCTGCGCGGGTCGCGCCGGCGGCTGCCGACTCGTACTCCTCCACCAGGGCCTGGCCCTTGGCCAGGATGCCGTCCGGGAGGGACACCGTGCCCGAGGCGAGGGCGATCAGGTCCACCCGCGCGCCCAGCTCGGCGGCGAAGGCCGTCAGCCGCGCGCGGTCGGCCGGGGAGCGCATGTCGACGAGGGCGACGACAACGTAGCGCGACCGGGGGTGGCGGTCGTGCAGGTCGCGGATGGTGTTCAGGACCGTGTTGCCGGTGGAGAACTCGTCGTCGACGAGCACCAGCGGCCCGTCGCCCGCGAGGAGGTCGGGGTCCTCGGGCAGCAGCAGGTGGGAGGTGGCGTGCGAGTGCGCCTCCTCGAAGCCGCCGGCCGTCGCCACGCCCGGCACGGGCCGACGGGTCGAGTGCAGGTAGGGGGCGGCACCCAGGCCGTCGGCGACGCAGTGGCCCAGGCCGGTGGCGGTCTCGGCGTAGCCGAGTACCACGGCCGCGGCCGCTCCCTCCTCGCCGAGCAGGGCCCGTACGCGGGTACCGAGCCCGAAGCCGGCCTCGTACACCGTGCGCGGGGACTGCGGGACGTGCTTGCCCAGCACCTGCGAGACCAGCAGGTGGGCGCGCTTGGGGTTGCGCCGCAGGGCCAGTCCGAGCAGTTCGGTCAGCCGCGGGCTGAGCCGCGGGCCCGGCCGACGGCCCCCTTCGGAGTCGTGCAGGCTGACGCCCAGCCGGTCCGCGACCCACGTACCCGACCACACCTCGTCGATCGTCTTGCCCTTCCTCGTCGTCTGCTTCTCCACCGGCCCGCTCACACCTGGAGTCCGGCCGCGAGCAGGTCGACGAAGCCGACCTGCTCCTTCGCCACACCGAAGACCTCGGCGCGCAGCATGGTGCGCTCGGCCCAGGCCCGGTGGGGCTTCACTTCGTTCATTTTGTTCGTGTAGGCGGAACGCATCACTCCGCCGCCGCCGCGCTCGGGCCGCAGGATGTCCTGGGCGTCGCAGAACTCCTCGTGGGAGACGACCGACAGGGCGTGCACGGGCGTCACGTGGCCGGGGTGGATGCAGGTCTTGCCGAGCAGGCCGTTGGCCCGGTCGAGCTCGATCTCGCGCAGCAGTCCGTCCAGGTCGTGCTCGATCAGCGCGGTGCGCAGGTCCTCGACGCCTTCCTCCAGGAAGGGGCTGCGGCGCAGCTGGGGCTTGAAGAGGCGCTGCTGGCTGCGGAAGTACTCCCAGACGGGGCCGGTCACGGTGAAGCCGGTGCCGTCGGCCCTGCTGAGGACGTTGACGACGTCCGCGATGACGCCGGCGACGATCTGTACGTCGTAGGCGGTCATGTCGGGGGTGCGGCGCAGCCCGTAGGCGGAGCAGAAGTCGGTCACGCCCAGGCGCAGCGCCAGGACCCGGTCGCGGTGGCTGTTGACCGTGCGGGAGATGCCGGCGAGGGTTTCGACGCGGGTTTCGAGATGGAGGAGTTCCGGGGTCTCCAGGACGGGCATGGCGTACAGCCGGTCCCGTCCGCTCGCGGCCTCCGCCTCGGCGACGGCTTCGAGGAAGGGGACGCCGCGCCGCTCGTCGAACTTCGGGAGTACGAATCCGGCCAGGTGCCGTACGGAGCGGCCGAGGCGGCGCGCCAGGTCGGGGATCTGTTCGGGCGTGCGGACGCGGATGAAGAGCAGCGGGAGCTCCGCACCGTCCTGCGCCCCGCCCGCTTTGTCCCCGTCGAGGTCGGCGAACTGGCGGACGAGGTTCTCCTCGGCTCCGGTGACGTCGGAGTCGCTGATGGAATCCTCCAGGCAGAGGACCATGGAGACGACTCCGCGGGCGGCCTGCTTGCGGATGTCCGCGGCCAGGGCGGGGCGGGTGGCCGGGCTGTAGAGGGTGGCTCCGAGGGCCGCCGCCAGGACGCGCGAGGGCGAGGCCCCGGTGAATTCCGCCGGTTCCTGGTGGAAGAGATCCTTACGGACCGTGGGCGATACGTGCCCGAAGTGACGCATGTGCTTCCCCCGTACTGCCTCGGCGGCCCAATTTGGCATGGCCGGTAATAGTACGTACGAACGTGAGTGATGAGCTCGTCGAGCACATGAAGTTCCGGTAACCCTCCTGCACGATGCCTACCCGCCGCGATCGGTACAAGGCCCTACGGGGGGCCGCATTGTCCCGCTCCACCCCGGGAGGGCAGGATGACGTGCATGACGCACGCGATGCAGAAGGGCTCGAACATCCCGGTGGCCCCCGTGGCGGTCCGGGCGGTGCTGCGCTGGACCGGCGGCCCCGAGGTGCCGGACGTGGACGCCTCGGCGCTGCTGGTGGGCCCGGACGGCCGGGTGCGTTCGGACGAGGACTTCGTCTTCTACAACCAGCCCCGGCACCCCTCGGGGGCCGTGTGGCGCCTCGGCAAGAAGCAGATCGGCGACGCGATCACCGACGCCGTCCAGGCGGACCTGCGGACGGTGACCCCGTCCGTGGACCGGATCCTGGTGGTCGCCTCCGCCGAGGACGTCCCCTTCGAGCGGGTGCGCGACCTGCGGATCCTGCTGTACGACGCCACCGCGACCGGTGGCGCCGAGCCGCTGGCGTACTTCGACGTGCGGCCGGAGACGGGCGCGGAGACGGCTCTGATCTGCGGCGAGCTGTACCGCAGGGGCGACGGGTGGAAGTTCCGGGCGCTCGGCGAGGGCTACTCCGACGGCCTGGTGGGCCTGGCGACCGACCACGGGATCTCGGTCGACGAGAGCGCCGCCGAGGCCGACGCGGGTACGGACGCGGCCTCCGGCCCCGCGGCCCCTTCGGCGGGGTCGGCCTCGGAGCAGACGACCGCGATGGCACCGCCGACGCAGGCTCCGCCGGCTGCCCAGCCCGCCTACGGGTACCCGCAGCCGGTGTCCCCGGCTCCGGTGCCCGGGCCGGGCGGGGACCCGTCCTTCCGGCTCCCGGTGCAGGGCCCGCAGTTCATCCGGCGCTGACGGCGCGGGGCGGCGGCGGGGCGGTGGGGCGGGACCGTTCAGGGCATCCGGGGCAGGGCTCCCGCCGTCACCGCTTGGTGCTCTTGTAGCCCCGCCCCCACTGGAGCCCCCAGCCGTACAGCCGGTCCAGCTCGGACTGGAACCCGTACACGAACTTCACCTCGCGCTTCACGACGAGCTCGCCCTTGACCTTCTCCAGGGAGACGACGGCGCAGGAGCGGGCCTGCGGGTGCCGCTCGTCCAGCGGGATCTCGATCCGCGGGCCGGTCACCGGGTAGAGGGTCACCATGGCGTGCGTCCGGTCGAAGGCCGGCGTCTGGTCGTAGATGTAGACGAACACCAGCAGCCGCTTGATCTCGTCGGCGTGGTCGAGATTGATGTAGAGGGTCTCCCCCGATCCCGATCCGAAGCGGTCGTCCCCGCTGAGCTTGACGAACGGCGGGTCGTTGAGATCGCCCAGCAGGTTGCCCAGCGGCTGGACGGCGCCGCGGGTCCCGTCGGCCATCTCGTACAGGCAGCCCATGTCGAGGTCGACGTTGACCATGCCCTGAGTGTGCGCCTGCACCATGTCCGGCTTGAACAGCTTGAACGGGTGGCGGAAGAGCTGGCCGCTCTGGCCGGAGCGGCCGCCGATGTCCGAGGTGCGCATCCGCCAGGACAGGTTGACGCGCAGGTTGCCGTGGACGGCACCCTGCCTGGTCAGCGACACCGTCGCATGCCGTTTGGTCAGCTCGATCGCGTTCGACGAGGCGTTGCCCGACTGGAACTGCACGGCCCGGCTGCCCAGGATGCCGTCGAAGAAGCCCATCCCCCTACCCCCTGATCCCCTGATCCCCTGGTCCCAGTCCCTGTCCCTGGTCCCCGCGAAGCCTATGGAAACGGGGCGGCCCGCCGGGTCCGTGAACCCGGCGGACCGCCCCGCATTGGAGCGTTCCGCATTAACGCCGCGGTCATGCCTCGGCGGTGGAACCCTCCAGTTCCATGCGCTTGTTGCGGCGCACCGAGGACCAGAAGGAGGCGGCGATCAGCACCACGCCGATGAGACCGGTGATGATCTCGCTGATCTCGTGCTGGATGGTGACCAGCAGGATGACGGCGAGCGCGCCGATCGCGTAGTGCGCGCCGTGCTCCAGGTAGACGTAGTCGTCGAGGGTGCCCTGGCGGACCAGGTAGACCGTGAGCGAACGGACGTACATCGCTCCGATACCGAGGCCGAGCGCCATCCAGAAGATGTGGTTCGTGATGGCGAAGGCGCCGATGACACCGTCGAAGGAGAACGAGGCGTCGAGGACCTCAAGGTAGAGGAAGAGGAAGAACGCGGCCTTGCCGGCGAGGCCGACGGCGGAGACGGGCTTGCCCGCGGCCTTGGCCTTCTCCTCCTCCTCGTGCTCGCGCTCCTCTTCCTCCTCCAGCTTGTCCTCGAAGTACGAGGACAGGCCGCCGACGATGAGGTAGGTGATCAGGCCGGCGACACCGGCGAGCAGCACGGTGGCGGACTTGTCCTGGTGGCCGGTGCTGGTGTGGGCGTTGACGGCGAAGGTCATGGCCGAGACCAGCAGCGCGATCAGGGCGACGCAGACCGACAGCATGTCGACCTTGCCGAGCTTGGCGAGCGGACGCTCCAGCCACGCGAGCCACTTGTGGTCGCGCTCCTCGAAGATGAAGTCGAGGAAGATCATCAGCAGGAACATTCCGCCGAAGGCGGCGATGGCCGGGTGGGCGTCCGTGACCAGGGCCTCGTACTGCTCGGGCTGGTCCAGGGCCAGTTCGATCGCCTCGATGGGACCGACCTTCGCACTGATGGCGACGATCGCCACCGGGAAGACCAGCCGCATTCCGAAGACGGCGATCAGGATGCCGATCGTGAGGAAGATCTTCTGCCAGAAGGCATTCATCTTCTTCAGGATTCCGGCATTGACGACCGCGTTGTCGAACGACAGTGAGATTTCGAGGATCGACAGGATCAGCACGACCCCGAACGCCTCCCACCCCCACTGCCACGCGGCAAAGGCAAGGCCGAGCGCCGTGATGGCGAACGACCAGCCGAAGGTTTTCAGAACCACTGGCACCTGGCACCCCATGCGTCTGTGTACGGCTTTACGAAACGTTGACCCCGAAGTCTAGAGCGATGCCCCGGAGCCCCGACGCGTACCCCTGCCCCACCGCCCGGAACTTCCATTCGCCCCCGTACCGGTAGACCTCGCCGAAGATCATCGCGGTCTCGCTGGAGGCGTCCTCGGAGAGGTCGTAGCGGGCCAGTTCCTGGCCGTCGGCCTGGTTGACGACACGAATGAAGGCATTGCTGACCTGGCCGAAGCTCTGCCGACGGGAGTCCGCCTCGTGAATAGAGACAGGAAAGACGATCTTGTCCACATTCGCCGGCACCCGGGTGAGATCGATGATGATCGACTCGTCGTCGCCGTCGCCCTCGCCGGTGAGGTTGTCCCCCGTGTGTTCGACGGAGCCGTCGGGGCTCGTCAGGTTGTTGTAGAAGACGAAGTACTCGTCCCCCAGCACCCGGCCCCCGTTGCAGAGCAGCGCGCTGGCGTCGAGGTCGAAGTCGGCTCCCGTGGTCGAGCGCGCGTCCCATCCGAGACCGATCAGAACCCTGGTGAGGTTCGGTGCGGCCTTGGACAGGGAGACGTTGCCCCCCTTGGCGAGTGTGACGCCCATGTTGTGGTCCTCCCCGGACGACGGTGTGGCGATGTGACGGTGGTGCGGTGCAGCGGGCGAAGCAGGTCCGGCGCCGTACACACAGTGCACGGCGCCGGACGGATGCTGCTCTCAGGCTCAGACGTTGACGCCGAAGTCCTGCGCGATGCCGCGCAGGCCCGAGGCGTAGCCCTGGCCGATGGCGCGGAACTTCCACTCCGCGCCGTTGCGGTAGAGCTCGCCGAAGACCATGGCGGTCTCGGTCGACGCGTCCTCGGAGAGGTCGTAGCGGGCGAGCTCGGTGTTGTCGGCCTGGTTCACCACGCGGATGTAGGCGTTGCGGACCTGGCCGAAGCTCTGCTGGCGGGTCTCGGCCTCGTAGATGGAGACCGGGAAGACGATCTTGGCGACGTCGGCCGGCACGCCGGCGAGGTTGACCTTGATCGCCTCGTCGTCGCCCTCGCCCTCACCGGTGGTGTTGTCACCGGTGTGCTCAACCGAGCCGTCGGGGCTCTTCAGGTTGTTGAAGAAGACGAAGTTCGCGTCGCTGGCGACCTTGCCCTGGTCGTTGGTCAGGATCGCGCTGGCGTCGAGGTCGAAGTCGACACCGGTGGTGGTGCGAGCATCCCAGCCCAGACCGACGATGACCGCCGTCAGGTTAGGCGCGGCCTTGGTCAGCGAGACGTTGCCGCCCTTGCTGAGGCTGACTCCCACGGGTCCTCCATTGGGTTCTGTGTGGGGCGGTGCCCCGTCGTGCGGTTGCTACCGGATCAACGTTTCGATCCTAGTGACGGGTTCCCGCCTGTAAGCGGTTTTCGCAGGGAACTGCGCGGAACGGCCCGCGCGGACGCACTCAGAGGCTGTCGAGCGCCTTGATGTACTCGTTCAGGTCACGCGCGTCGGGCAGTCCGTTGACGACAGTCCAGCGCACCACGCCGTCCTTGTCGATGATGAAGGTGCCGCGGACCGCGCAGCCCTTGTCCTCGTCGAAGACGCCGTACGCGCGGGAGGTCTCGCCGTGCGGCCAGAAGTCCGACAGCAGCGGGTACTCCAGGCCCTCCTGCTCGCCGAAGACCCGAAGGGTCGGCACGGAGTCGTTGGAGACGGCGAGGAGCTGGACGTCGTCGTTCTGGAAGCGCGGGAGCTGGTCGCGCAGCTCGCACAGCTCACCGGTGCACACACCGGTGAAGGCGAACGGGTAGAAGAGCAGCACCACGGCCTTCTCCCCCCGGAAGTCGGAGAGCCGCACGGTGGCGCCGTGGTTGTCCTTGAGTTCGAAGTCCGGGGCCTTGTGGCCGACCTCGATCGCCATCTCTCGCATCCCTTCGTTCCCGCATCCCCGCGTTGGGCTGTTCGGGTGAGTCAAAGCCTATGGGGTGTCCTGCCCGTCCTGCCCCCGGTCCCTCCCGGCGTGCCCGGGGTGTGGAACGCGCACACCCCGCCGACCGGGGTCTTCCTGGTCAGCGGGGTGTGGAAGCGTTGTCCGCTCGGCAGCGGGCGCGGCTCAGCGCTTGGACTTGGCGGCCGTCTTGGGCGTCACCAGCTTGGTGGCGGCCCACTCCTTGCCGACGCTGACGCTCCTGGTCTGCGAGAGACCGGCCGTCTCGGCCGCCTCGCTGATGTCGCTGGCCTCCACGTAGCCGTCACGGCCCGTCTTGGGGGTCAGCAGCAGGATCAGTGCGCCGTCCTCGACCAGCTCGGTGGCATCGACCAGCGCGTCCGTCAGATCGCCGTCGTCCTCGCGGAACCACAGCAGCACCGCGTCGGCGACGTCGTCGTAGTCCTCGTCGACGAGTTCGCCGACCAGCTCCTCGACGAGGTCACGGAATTCCTGATCGACGTCGTCGTCGTAGCCGATCTCCTGGACCACCTGTTCGGACTGGAAACCCAGCCGGGCGGCCAGGCTCTCCGCGTGGTCCGCGGTCGCGCTCACGGGGTGCCTCCTGCTCATGTTCGGTGAATGTTCTTCGGCGGCGCGCGTACGCGCAGCATTGGGCGTAGTCCACACGGGCGCGGCGGATCGCGCAAGTACCCGGCCGCCGAGACCGTCGAAACGGTGACGATTGCGGCCGTCTCGCCGCAACTTTCAGGGTGCCCGTGTGCACCTGTGGTGATTCATCCCACACCATTCCAGCTCATTCGCATCGCATGAGGACTTTCCTACCTGTTTGAGGGACGAACGGCCTCCCGGGGCGGCCGACCGGCTTGGGCGTAAGGTTGCGTTTCGGTCGCACCCGCCACCCCCGCACCGCGGAACCGGACCCCGTCCGCACCTGCCGGGTCCCCCGCCGACCGCGGGGATTACCCAGTGGTACGGATGACGATTGGGGCCGGGCGTAAGACCATGGGAGGCGGCACCCCCCGGTTACGGCCCCGGCACGACTCCACCGACAGCGAAGGAACAGCGTGGCTTCCGCATCCGATCGCAATCCGATCATCATTGGCGGCCTCCCGAGTCAGGTCCCGGACTTCGATCCGGAGGAGACCCAGGAGTGGCTCGACTCCCTGGACGCAGCGGTCGACGAGCGGGGCCGGGAGCGGGCCCGCTATCTCATGCTGCGCCTGATCGAGCGGGCCCGCGAGAAGCGCGTGGCCGTGCCCGAGATGCGCAGCACGGACTACGTCAACACGATCGCGACGAAGGACGAGCCGTTCTTCCCCGGCAACGAGGAGATCGAGCGCAAGGTCCTCAACGCCACCCGGTGGAACGCGGCCGTCATGGTCTCGCGCGCCCAGCGTCCCGGGATCGGCGTCGGCGGCCACATCGCCACGTTCGCGTCCTCGGCCTCCCTCTACGACGTGGGCTTCAACCACTTTTTCCGTGGCAAGGACGAGGGCGACGGCGGCGACCAGATCTTCTTCCAGGGCCACGCCTCCCCCGGCATCTACGCCCGCGCCTACCTCCTGGACCGGCTCACCGAGCAGCAGCTCGACGCGTTCCGCCAGGAGAAGTCGAAGGCGCCGCACGGCCTGTCCAGCTACCCGCACCCGCGGCTGATGCCGGACTTCTGGGAGTTCCCGACCGTCTCGATGGGCCTCGGCCCGCTGGGGGCGATCTACCAGGCGCGGATGAACCGCTACATGGAGGCGCGCGGGATCGCGGACACCTCCAGGTCCCACGTTTGGGCGTATCTCGGCGACGGTGAGATGGACGAGCCGGAGTCGCTCGGCCAGCTGTCGATCGCCGCCCGCGAGGGCCTGGACAACCTGACCTTCGTCGTGAACTGCAACCTGCAGCGCCTCGACGGCCCGGTGCGCGGCAACGGCAAGATCATCCAGGAGCTGGAGTCGCAGTTCCGCGGCGCCGGCTGGAACGTGATCAAGCTGATCTGGGACCGGTCCTGGGACCCGCTGCTGGCGCAGGACCGCGACGGCATCCTGGTCAACAAGATGAACTCCACCCCGGACGGGCAGTTCCAGACGTACGCCACCGAGTCGGGCGCGTACATCCGTGAACACTTCTTCGGCGGTGACCAGCGGCTGCGCGCCATGGTCGAGAACATGAGCGACTACCAGATCCAGCACCTGGGCCGCGGCGGTCACGACCACAAGAAGGTCTACGCGGCGTACGCGGCGGCCAAGGCGCACAAGGGCCAGCCGACGGTGATCCTGGCGCAGACGGTGAAGGGCTGGACCCTCGGCCCGAACTTCGAGGGCCGCAACGCCACGCACCAGATGAAGAAGCTGACGGTCGACGACCTCAAGCGCTTCCGTGACCGCCTGCACATCCCGATCACCGACGCGCAGCTGGAGAGCGGCGCTCCGCCGTACTACCACCCGGGCCGCAATTCGCCCGAGATCCAGTACATGCACGACCAGCGCAGTGCGCACGGCGGCTACGTGCCGACCCGTGTGGTGCGCGCGAAGCCGCTGCAGCTGCCGGACGAGAAGGCCTACGCGGCCGCGAAGAAGGGCTCGGGCCAGCAGTCGATCGCCACGACGATGGCCTTCGTCCGCATCCTGAAGGACCTGATGCGGGACAAGGAGATCGGCAAGCGCTTCGTGCTGATCGCGCCCGACGAGTACCGGACCTTCGGTATGGACGCCTTCTTCCCCAGCGCCAAGATCTACAACCCGCTGGGCCAGCAGTACGAGGCGGTCGACCGCGACCTGCTGCTCGCGTACAAGGAGTCCCCGACCGGCCAGATGCTGCACGACGGCATCTCGGAGGCGGGCTGCACGGCCTCGCTGATCGCCGCGGGCTCCGCGTACGCGACGCACGGCGAGCCGCTGATCCCGGTCTACGTCTTCTACTCGATGTTCGGCTTCCAGCGCACCGGTGACCAGTTCTGGCAGATGGCCGACCAGCTGGCGCGCGGTTTCGTACTGGGTGCGACCGCCGGCCGGACCACCCTGACGGGTGAGGGCCTGCAGCACGCGGACGGCCACTCCCAGCTGCTGGCCTCGACGAACCCGGGCTGCGTGGCCTACGACCCGGCCTACGGGTACGAGATCGCGCACATCGTGCAGGACGGCCTGCGCCGGATGTACGGCCCGGAGGCGGAGGACGTCTTCTACTACCTGACCGTCTACAACGAGCCGATCCAGCACCCCGCGGAGCCGGCGGACGTCGACGTGGACGGCATCCTCAAGGGCATCCACCGGGTCTCCCAGGGCACCTCCGGCACCATCCCGGCCCAGCTGATGGCGTCCGGTGTGGCCGTGCCGTGGGCGCTGGAGGCACAGCGGATCCTCGCCGAGGAGTGGAACGTCAGGGCGGACGTGTGGTCGGCGACCTCCTGGAACGAGCTGCGGCGCGAGGCCGTCGAGGTGGAGGAGCACAACCTGCTGCACCCGGAGGAGGAGCAGCAGGTGCCGTACGTGACGCGGAAGCTGTCGGGTGCGGAGGGGCCGTTCGTGGCGGTGTCGGACTGGATGCGTTCCGTTCCGGACCAGATCTCGCGGTGGGTGCCCGGTGCGTACACCTCGCTGGGCGCGGACGGCTTCGGCTTCGCGGACACGCGCGGTGCGGCCCGGCGGTTCTTCCACATCGACGCCCAGTCGGTGGTGCTGGCGACGCTGACCGAGCTGGCCAAGGCCGGGAAGGTGGACCGCTCGGCGCTGAAGCAGGCCGTCGACAGGTACCGGCTGCTGGACGTGGCGGCGGCGGACCCGGGCGCGGCCGGCGGGGACGCGTAGGCGGGCACGGTGTGAGGGGCGCGGGTCCCGGCTTCGGCCGGGGCCCGCGCCCTTTTGCCTGGCGCGGGGTTACCTCTCCCACACCTTGAAGGCGCGTACCTGGTAGGGGGACTGGGGCAGCCAGACCCCGTCGCCGGGATAGGTCTGGAACTCGCCGGTCTCCGCGCATTCGGCCGACTGGTACGTGGTGACGGGGCGCCCGGTGCGGTTGGTGAGCGACTGGGCGCTGGTGCCGGCGGGCAGGGCGGTGCAGCTGTTGATGTCCAGGGTGCTCAGCTCGTGGGTCTGCCGGGCGCCCTTGAAGTCCGGTTTGGCCCACAGGCACAGCTGGCCGCTCGCGCAGGCCCCGAGGCCCGGCGGGCCCGCGGCGTGCGCGGTGCCGGCGGTGCTCGGGACGAGGGCGCACGCCGCCAGGGCGATCGCGGCGAGGGTGGTGGTGGCGCGGGTGGTTCCACACGTACGCATGACGGGTCAACTCCTTGTGGACGGCGGGCACCCGGACCGCTTCCGGTGCTCCGCTGACACCACGCTGACCTGCGGTGACGGTCGGGCGGAAGGGGAGCGTGACGGGTCCACCCTGATAGGCGACAGCCCTGGTGGAACGGTCCGGACGGCCTTTCACCCGTACGGAGTTGACCCCTCCGGAAGGCGGCGCGGCGGTCCCGCGCCCGCCCGCGTGGAGCTGCGGACACGGCCGGCGGCCGACCTGAACGTGTGATGCGCGGCCCGCCGTTCGCGTGGACGGCCGCGGCCTCGCGGCTCCTCGCAAACGGCTCAACGGATCGGCCGCGGCGCCGCCGGTCACGGGTAATCTGACCGCCCACCCGCCGTCAGGAAGGAGCCCGGCGGTGACGATCGAGGAGCGGAGGGCGCCCGCCGCGCCGGTGGACGGACTGCGCGAACGCAAGAAACGGCGCACCCGGAGCGCGCTGCTGCGCGCCGCCCTGGTGCTCTTCGTCTCCCAGGGGTACGAGCGCACCACCGTCGACGAGATCACCGCGGCCGTGGCCGTGTCCCAGCGCACCTTCTTCCGCTACTTCGCCAACAAGGAAGAGGCCGTCTTCGCCGTCCAGGACCTGATGGAGTCGCACTTCGTCGCCCAACTGCACGCGCGGCCTGCCTCCGAGGGCCCCCTGGAGGCCCTGCGGGGCGCCGTGCTCGCCACATGGGACACCGTCGACGACGCCCTCCACGAGGTGGTGCCGGTCGACCTGTACATGCGCAGCTACCGGCTGATCGAGTCCACGCCGGCGCTGCTCGCCGTGCACCTGCGGCGTTCCACGTGCCTGGAGGAGCGGATCTCCCGGCTGATCGCCGCCCGCGAGGGGCTGGACGTGGACGCTGACCCGCGGCCCCGGGTGGCGGTCGCGGCGTTCTTCGGCGTGATGAGGGTCACGGGGCGGCTCTGGGGGCAGGGCGACGACACGGGTGTGGAGGCGATCCGCCGGCTGACGGACGCTTACCTCGACGGCATCGGCCCAGCTCTTGCGGGGCGCTGGCACTGAACCGGCCCCGAAACGGGGCATTATGGATCTTTCGCCCGGCTTTCGGAGGCCGCCGGTTCGCCCGGGCCGGGGTCCCACGGTCGGGCGTGAACCGCGTCACCTGGCGCGCCATGCGCGGAATCGGTCTCCTAGGCTGGTCCCAGTGAATCTGCCCGGCCTCGCCCACCCCACCGTTCCCGGCGCCGACCCGCGCCCGGCCGCCCTGCGCACCCTGCTCGCGCTGGCGGTCGTCTTCATCATGCTGGCGACCACCGGCTGGACGGCCGTGCACCGGCCCCAGGGCGGCACGCCGCTGCGGGCCGCGGCCCTCGACGCCTGGTCCAAGGCCCTGTTGAACGGCCGTCCGGTGCCACCCGCGGACGCTCCCGTGCGGACGGTGGCCCGCTTCTTCGCCGGCCTCGACGGCGCGCAGCGGGCCCGGCTCGCCGACGGCTACCCGCTCGTGGTGGGCAACCTCGACGGGGCGCCGGTCGCGACCCGCTACCGGGCCAACCAACGCGGCCTGGAGAAGGCCCGCCTGGTCGAGGAGGTCCGCAGCCGGGACGTCGCGCTGACCCCGGCCGACCGGGCCGAGGCCACCCGGCGGGCCCACCGCTTCGCCTCGCTGGCCGAACCGGGGCGGCAGATCCTCGCGTTCGACCCGACCGGCGGCGGCCGCGTGGCCGAGGTCTTCGGCGACCTCGTCGGCGCCGAGCGCGTCTCGGTGATCGTTCCCGGCGTGGACACCGACCTCCTCACCTTCGAGCGCACCCAGCGCCGGCTGACCTCCCCGGTCGGCATGGCCGAAGCGCTGTACGGGGCCGAGCGGGCGGCCGCGCCGAACAGCCGGACGGCGGTCATCGCCTGGGCCGGCTACACCGCCCCCACCGGGGTCGGCATGAACGCCGCGACGGGCCGGATGGCCTTCGACGGCGCGGTCCGGCTGAAGGCGCTGACGGTGTCCCTGCCGGGGAATTCGAGCGTGGCGCTGTTCTGCCACAGCTACGGCTCGGTGGTGTGCGGGGTGGCCGCGCGCGAGCTGCCGAAACGGGTGACGGACGTGGTGGTGGCGGGCAGCCCCGGCATGCGGGCGCAGAACGTCGCGGGGCTGCGCACCTCGGCGCGGGTCTGGGCCACGCGCGACGAGGGCGACTGGATCGCGGACGTGCCGCATCTGGAGGTCGGCGGGCTGGGGCACGGCGCCGATCCGGTGTCCCCGGGCTTCGGGGCGCGGCTGCTGTCCTCCGCCCGGGCCCGGAGTCACACCGGCTATTTCGCGCCAGGTACGGACTCGGTGGCCAACTTCGCCAAGATCGGAACCGGCGCGTTCGGTTCCGTTGTGTGCGCTACCGGCGACGACGCGTGCCGGCGCGGGATTTCCGGGTCAGAGCGGGACTGACGCGCGTAGAGGCGCGGAAAACGGCTCACTCACCGAGGGGGACGCGCGGGGGCGGCGCCCTTTACCATGTGGCGCATGGGTGACGTACTGGCCGGAAATCATGCCGTCTGGGAGTTCGACTCGGACTCGGTGCTCATCCGCTTCGCTCGGGGGATGCGAACGCCGAGACTGTGGCAAGCGCTGGGGTCGCGCCGGATCCCCCTGGAAGCGGTGTCCGCCGTGACCGTGACCGCCGGACGGCGGGACACGGTGGTCCTGCGCGCCGTCCCGCGCCCTGGCGCCGATCCGCTGATGGAGGCGGCCGCCGGGCAGCTGAAGGACGCCTGCGACCCGTACCGGATGGTGCTGCCGCGCGAGCGGGCGACCTCGGCCTCCGCGTTCGCCGCCGACCTGCGCTCCCGGCTCGGGCCCGACGCCGCCGAGCCCGCTCCGCGCTTCCTGGTCGACGTACCGCAGCCGCCGCTCCAGCTGAAGGCGTACGACGCCCGCGTGGGCTTCGACGGCTCGTCGGTCGCCTTCCAGTGGTCCCGCACGGGCGCCACCGGCACCAAGTGGAAGGCGGGCGACCAGCGCTACCCGCTGGCCGAGCTCACGGGCGTCGAGTGGCGCTCCCCCGGCGGCACCGGGGGCCACCTGCGGCTGCTGCTGCGGGATCCGCGCCAGACCCCGGCCGACCCCCGCCCCGACCACGACCTCGCGACGGCCGTCTTCAGCGTCGGCTACGGCGCGGTCCACGAGTCGCTGCCGTTCGCCGCGGCCCTCCTCGCCGCCACCCGCAGCCGCACCCCGGTCGGCGCCGCCCGGGGCCGCTCCGGCGACGAGCGGCTGCGGCACCTGGGCGAGCTCTACTCGGCCGGCCTGCTGACCGACGGCGAGTACGCCACCCTGCGGGACCGTTTCACCGCCGAGTCCCGCTAGGTCATCTCTTTGGGCGGCCCCTGCGCCAACACGCCCGGCCAAGCCACCCGTTGACATCCGGTAACCACGTGCAGCACCCTTTCACTACTCAACTAGTGAAAGGGTGCTGCACGTGCTGGAGTACCGCATCGACCGGCGCAGCGGCATGGCCACCTACCTGCAGATCGTCCACCAGACGAAGCAGGCCCTGCGCCTGGGACTGCTGGAGCCGGGCGACAAGCTGCCCACCGCGCGTGAGGTCGTCGAGGCGACCGCCATCAACCCGAACACCGTGCTCAAGGCCTACCGGGAGCTGGAACGCGAGGGCCTCGTGGAGGCACGCCGGGGCATGGGCACTTTCGTGCGCAGGTCCCTGGGGGGCGCCCGGGCCGACTCGCCCCTGCGCGGGGAACTGGCCGACTGGGCACGGCGCGCCAGCGCCGCGGGGATGGAGCGGGACGACGTGGCCGCGCTCTTCACTGCCGTACTGGACCAACACTTCAAGGGGGACGACACATGACGGACGATCCGGTGATCGAGGCGACCGGGCTGGGGGTGCGCTACTCACGCCGACGCGGCTGGGCCCTGCGCGACTGCTCCTTCAGGCTGCCGGCCCACGGCGTGTGCGCGCTGGTCGGCCCCAACGGCGCGGGCAAGTCGACCCTGCTGGCGCTCGCCGCGGGACTGATGCGGCCCACCGAGGGCGCCATCAGCGCGCCGCCGCGCGAGGAGACGGCGTACGTGGGCCAGGACAAGCCCCTGTATCCGCAGTTGACCGTCGCCGAGACCCTCCGCATGGGACGCGAGCTCAACCCGGGCCGCTGGGATGCCAAGTGCGCCGCGCGGATCGTGGAGGAGGGCGGGCTCGACGGCGGCGCCAGGATCCGCTCCCTCTCGGGCGGGCAGCGCACGCGGGTCGCCCTGGCCCTCGCCCTCGGCAAACGCCCCCGCCTGCTCTTGCTGGACGAGCCGATGGCCGACCTCGATCCGCTGGCCCGGCACCGGCTCATGGGGGCGCTGATGGCCGACGCCGCCGAACACGGCACGTCCGTGGTGATGTCCTCGCACATCGTCGCCGAGCTGGAGGGGGCCTGCGACCACCTGCTGCTCCTCGACAGCGGCCGCGTCCGCCTCTCCGGCCCCGTCGACGACGTCGTCGCGGCACACCGGCTGATCACCGGGCCGGCGGCCGCCGCCGCCGACCTGGCCTCCCACACCATCGTCGAGTCACGGACGACCGGCCGCCTGTTCACCGCGCTCGCGAGGCCGCACGGCCCGCTCGACACCGGCACCTGGCAGACGGCCCACCCCTCACTGGAAGAACTCCTGCTCGCCCACCTGCGCTCCCCCGACGCCCCGGCCCTCGCCATCGGCCCCCGCACCGCCGGGGCGGTGGCGGCATGAGCATGCTGACCCTCAAGGGCCCGCGCTGGGTCACCGTCCGCCAGCACCGGCGCGCGCTGTGGACGCTGTCCGCCGCGGTCTCCGCGAGCCTCGCCGCCGTGACCGCGCTGCGCTGGTGGGCGTCGTACGCCGCCGACCCCTACGAGGTCGGCGCGGGCTGGGCGCTGCGGGAGGGGATGGGACACGCCGGCACCGCCATGCTGTTGCTGCCGCTGCTGGTGGGCGCCTTCACCGCCGGCCCGGTGGTGGCCCGTGAACTGGAGAGCGGCACCTACCGCCTCGCCCTCACCCAGTCGACGACGCCCAGGGCCTGGCTCGCCTCGAAGGCCGTGCTGGCGGCCGCGGCCGCCACAGCCGGCTCGGCCGCCCTGGTCGGGGTCTACCGCCTCGGCCATGCCCCGCTCGCCGACAGCCACCAGTTCACCTGGGCCGACCGCGGGCCGTACGAGTCGACCGGCACGGTGGTGGTGGCGTACTGCCTGCTGGGCGTGGCCGTGGGAACCCTCGTGGGCCAGCTCGTACGGCGCACACTGCCCGCCATGGCGGTCACCGGACTGGTCACCGGCGTGGTGATGCTGGTCCTCAGCAGTCTGCGCTGGTCCATCCTGCCGATCCGGACGCTCACCGCGCCCGTGGCGGCCGGGCCCCCGAAGCTGTCGACCGGCGACTTCATGACGGACCTCGGACTCACCACCGGCTCGGGCGGGCGCCTGTCCGAGGGTGCCTGCTTCGAGCGCACCCGCAGCATGAGCCAGTGCCCCGCAGACCTGGACGTGACCGGGTGGTACCTGGAATACCACCCGGTCAGCCACTACTGGCCGACCCAGTCCGTCGAGACGGCCGTCGTCCTGGTCCTGGCCGCACTCTCCCTCTGGGGCGCCTTCGCGGTGCTGCGGAAGCGGCACCCCTGAGGGGGCCGCCGTCACTCCTCCCGGGCCGCCGCGGTGAAGGTCATGTCCGGGTAGCGGTCGCCGGCGACCTGCGCGGCGATCGGTTCCAGCAGGGACAGCTGCGCCGGCGTCAGCGTGATCCGGGTGGCCGCGATGTTCTCGTGCAGCCGCTCCGCCCGACGGGTGCCCGGGATCGGAACCACCGTCAGCCCGTGCACCGCCGCGCGCTGCTGGACCCAGGCCAGGGCGATCTGCGCGGGGCTCGCGCCCAGTTCCCGCGCGATCTCCCGGACCGGGTCCAGCAGCGCCGCGTTCGCCCTGGCGTTGGCGCCCGTGAAGCGCGGCTGGAAGCGCCGGAAGTCGCTCTGCGACAGGTCCGCCGACGCGTCCGCGAAGGTCCCGGTCAGGAAGCCCCGGCCGAGCGGGGAGTACGGCACGAAGGCCACCCCCAGATCCGCCGCCGCGGCCACCGCGCTGCGCTCCACGTCCCGGCTGAACAGCGACCACTCCGACTGGAGCGCCGCGATCGGGTGCACGGCATGCGCCTCGCGCAGCTCCGCGCCGGTGACCTCGCTCAGCCCGAGGTGGCGCACCTTGCCCTCCCGCACCAGCTCCGCCATGGCACCCACCGACTCGGCGAGCGGGACGGCCGGGTCGCGCCGGTGCATGTAGTACAGGTCGATGACGTCCACCCCGAGCCAGCGCAGGCTGCCCTCCACAGCGCCGCGCATGTAGGCGCGGTCGTTGCGGATGCCCCGGTAGGCGGGGTCGTCGGTGCGCTCCAGGGCGAACTTCGTCGCCAGGGTGATCTCGTCCCGGTGCGCGGCCACGAACGGGGCGAGGAACTCCTCGTTGCGGCCCCGGCCGTAGGCGTCGGCCGTGTCGAAGAGGGTGACCCCGGCGGACAGCGCCGCCTCCAGGGTCTGCCGGGCGGCCGCCTCGTCGGTGTCGCCGTAGAACTCGCTCATGCCCATGCAGCCCAGGCCCTGGACGCCGACCCTCGGGCCGCCCCTGCCGAGCTCGATCCGGTCCAGGGTGTGGTCGCCGTACTCCGTCATCGCTGTCCCCTCCGCGAGGCCGCCCTCATCGGGTCCCCGCATACATGTCGATCTTGTAGTCCAGTACGGCCAGTGCGTCCGTCAGCTCCGTGATCCGTGCCCGCACCTCGCGCCGCGTGTGTTCCAGCAGCTCACGGCGTTCCCCCCGGGTGTGCTCGCCCTCCCGGACCAGCTCGGCGTAGCGGACCATGTCCGCCACCGACATCCCCGTGGCGCGCAGCTTGCCCACGAAGCACAGCCAGTCGAGGTCGGCGTCGGTGAAGCGGCGCTGGCCCGAATGCGAGCGGTCCACCTGCTGCATCAGCCCGATCCGCTCGTACCAGCGCAGGGTGTGCTGGCTCAGACCGGTCCGGGCCGCCACCTCGCTGATGGTGTACCGCGTCTGCGTCAGGCTCAGGCTCTGGCTCATGGCCCCCACGCTAAAACCCTTGAGCGCACTCCAAGCAAGTAGGCTCGGCCGCATGGACAGCAAGGAGGCCGTGAGCGGCATGGAAAGCCTGCGGATCATCGAGACCTGGCCGGTGGACACCGCCGCGGCGGCCGTCGTACGCGCCGACGGGAGCCTCGCCGGCTCGCACGGCCCCGTCGGCCACCGCTTCGCGCTGGCGTCGGTCACCAAGCCGCTCGCCGCGTACGCCGCCCTCGTCGCGTACGAGGAAGGCGCGATCGAGCTGGACGAGCCGGCCGGACCCGAGGGGTCGACGGTCCGTCACCTGCTGGCGCACACCAGCGGCCTGGCCTTCGACGAGCACCGTGCGATGGCGGCGCCCGGTACGCGCCGGCTGTACTCGAACGCCGGTTTCGAGGTGCTCGGCGACCACATCGCCAAGGCCACCGGCATCCCGTTCGCGGAGTACGTGCACCAGGCCGTCTTCGAGCCGCTGGGCATGGCGTCGACCACCCTGGACGGCTCGCCCGCCAAGGACGGCGTCTCCACCGTCTCCGACCTGCTGCGCTTCGCCGCGGAACTGCAGGCTCCGCGGCTGCTCGACGCCCGTACGGTCGCCGGGGCCACCTCGGTCGTCCACCCCGGGCTCAAGGGCGTCCTGCCGGGCTACGGCAGCCAGTCCCCCAACGACTGGGGGCTCGGCATGGAGATCCGTGACGGCAAGTCCCCGCACTGGACGGGCCTGACCTCCTCGCCGCGCACCTTCGGCCACTTCGGGCAGGCCGGCACCTTCCTGTGGGTCGACCCGGACGCGCGCGCCGCGTGCGTGGCGCTCACCGACCGGCCCTTCGGCCCGTGGGCGGTCGAGGCGTGGACGCCGTTCACCGACGCGGTCCTCGCCGAGCTCCGCTCCGCCTGACCGCCGAGCTCCGCTCCGCCTGACCGGCTGGGCGGTCCCGGCCCTCAGGCCGGCAGTTCCCAGATCAGCAGTTCCCCCGGGGACCCGGCGATGATCTCCAGCCCCGTCTCGGCGGTGATCCGCGCCGAGTCCCCGGGGCCCAGCTCCGCCCCGTCCAGGCGCAGGTCGCCGTGCACGACGTGCAGGTACACCCGCTCGGCGGCCGGTACGGCGACCCGCTCGCCCGCGCCGGGGCGCCGTACGTGCAGGGCGGAGCCGGCCGCGGGGATCCCGTAGGGCGAGCCGTCGGGGACGCCGCGCAGCACCTCGTACGAGGGATCGCCGCCCGCGGCGAGCGGCGAGAGCCACATCTGCACGAAGCGCAGCGGCCGGTCACCGTCGTTGCGCTCGACGTGCCGTGCCCCGGAGCCGGCGCTGAGCCGCTGGACGTCGCCGGGCAGGACGGTGCTCTTCTCTCCGGTGCTGTCCTGGTGGGTGAGCTCGCCGTCGATCACCCAGGTCACGATCTCGGTGTGGCTGTGCGGGTGCTCGTCGAAGCCGGCGCCCGGTGCGAGGGTCTCCTCGTTGCAGGCCAGGACGGGGCCGAAGCGCAGGTTGTCCGGGTCGTAGAAGGACCCGAAGGAGAAGGCGTGCCGGGTGGTGATCCCGGCCGCCGGGTCCCCTCCCTCGTACCGGTCGGCGCCGCGGCGTACATCAATCATGAGGGCCACGGTAGCGGCCGGGCGGGGGCCCGGCGCGGGACCGGACTCGGCGCAGCCTTCCCGATAAGGCAGTCTTGTCCCGTGCCTCAACCCGAACGTGAGCATTCCCCCGCCACACACGCCGCGCATCCCGCTCCCGTGCATCCGCACGCCGCGACGCTGCGCCGCCTGGAGAAGTCCTCCGGCCGGCTCGCCGCCAACGCGATCGCCCGCATGGACGAGACCCTGCCGTGGTACCGGGCGATGCCACCGGAGAACCGGTCGTGGATCGGCCTGGTCGCGCAGGCCGGTATCGCCGCGTTCACCGAGTGGTTCCGGCATCCGGAGACTCCGCAGGCGATCTCCACCGACGTCTTCGGTACGGCTCCGCGCGAGCTGACCCGGGCGATCACGCTGCGGCAGACCGTGGAGATGGTCCGCACCACCATCGAGGTCATGGAGACCGCGATCGAGGAGGTGGCGGCCCCCGGTGACGAGTCGATCCTGCGCGAGGCGTTGCTGGTGTACGCGCGGGAGATCGCCTTCGCGACCGCCCAGGTGTACGCGCAGGCGGCGGAGGCGCGCGGGGCGTGGGACGCGCGGCTGGAGTCCCTGGTCGTCAACGCGGTGCTGTCCGGTGAGGCCGACGAGGGCGCGCTGTCACGGGCGGCGGCGCTCGGCTGGAACTCCCCGGAGCACGTGTGCGTGGTGCTCGGCACCGCCCCGGAGGGCGACAGCGAGCTGACGGTCGAGGCGATCCGGCGTGCGGCCCGGCACCACAAGCTCCAGGTCCTCACCGGGGTGCTCGGGGACCGCCTGGTCGTCATCGCGGGCGGCAGCGACAACCCGATGCAGGTGGCGAAGTCCCTGATCGGGCCGTTCGCGGCGGGGCCGGTGGTGGCCGGCCCGGTGGTGTCCGACCTGCTGAACGCGACGAAGTCGGCGCAGGCCGCGGCGGCCGGGCTGAAGGCCTGTACGGCGTGGCAGGACGCGCCGCGGCCGGTCCTGGCGGATGATCTCCTGCCGGAACGCGCGATCGCCTCCGATCCGGCAGCCAGGGAACAGCTGGTGGAGGAGATCTACAGACCGCTTGAGGAGGCGGGGTCGGCACTGCTGGAGACGTTGAGCGTCTATCTGGAGCAGGCGAGCAGTCTCGAAGGGGCTGCCCGGATGCTGTTCGTGCACCCGAATACGGTGCGCTACCGGCTGCGACGTGTGACCGACGTCACCGGTTGGTCGCCGTCGGATGTCCGATCGGCGTTCACGCTGCGGATCGCCCTGATCCTGGGGCGTCTGGCTGACGGTGATACCCAGTCCTGACCTTTTGTGGGACATCAACAATTACCCCGACCGTTCTTGGTCCCTGTCCCCACGGGCGGCAGGGTCCATCCACAAGAGAGAGTGTGAGGGTGCTCGTACTCGTCGCTCCCGGCCAAGGCGCTCAGACGCCCGGCTTCCTGACTCCCTGGCTCGACCTCCCCGGCGCCGCCGACCGCGTCGCCGCCTGGTCCGACGCCATCAAGCTGGACCTCGCGCGCTACGGCACGACGGCCGACGCCGAGGAGATCCGCGACACCGCGGTCGCCCAGCCCCTGCTGGTCGCCGCCGGTCTGCTGTCCGCGTCCGCGCTGGGTTCCACCTCGGTCTTCGGTGCCGTCGCCGGCCACAGCGTCGGTGAGATCACCGCCGCGGCCATCGCCGGCGTGCTGCCCGAGCAGGACGCGCTGTCGTTCGTCCGGACCCGCGGGCTGGGCATGGCGCAGGCCGCCGCCGTCACCGAGACGGGCATGGCCGCGGTGCTCGGCGGGGACCCCGCCGCTGTCGTCGCACACCTGGAGAAGCTCGGCCTGACCCCGGCCAACATCAACGGCGCGGGCCAGATCGTGGCCGCCGGCACGATGGAGCAGATCGAAGCCCTGCAGGCCGACAAGCCCGAGGGTTCCATGAAGGTCGTTCCGCTCAAGGTGGCGGGCGCCTTCCACACGCACCACATGGCCCCCGCGGTCGCCGAACTGGAGAAGGCCGCCGAGGCTCTTTCCCCGGCCGACCCGGCCCTGAAGTACGTCTCGAACAAGGACGGCCGCGTCGTCACCACGGGCGCCGACGTCGTCGCCCGCCTGGTGGGCCAGGTCGCGAACCCGGTCCGCTGGGACCTGTGCATGGAGACGTTCGCCGAGCTGGGCGTCACGGGGATCATCGAACTGTCCCCCGGTGGCACCCTGACGGGTCTGGCCAAGCGCGCGCTGAAGGGCGTACCGAGCGTGGCGCTGAAGACCCCGGACGATCTCGAAAAGGCCGCGGCGCTGGTCGCCGAACTGACGGCCTGAGAGAAGGAGCCCACACAGCATGTCCAAGATCAAGCCGGCCAAGGGCTCCCCCTACGCCCGCATCCTCGGAGTCGGCGGCTACCGCCCGACCCGTGTGGTGCCCAACGAGGTCATCCTCAAGACCATCGACTCGTCCGACGAGTGGATCCGCTCCCGCTCCGGCATCGCGACCCGGCACTGGGCCTCGCCCCAGGAGACCGTCGCCGCCATGTCGGTGGAGGCCTCGGGCAAGGCGCTGGCCGACGCCGGCGTCGCCCCCGAGCAGATCGGTGCGGTGATCGTCTCCACGGTCTCGCACTTCAAGCAGACCCCGGCCGTCGCGACCGAGATCGCCCACCGGGTCGGCGCGGTCAAGCCCGCCGCCTTCGACATCTCCGCGGGCTGTGCCGGCTTCGGCTACGGCCTGACCCTCGCCAAGGGCATGGTGGTGGAGGGTTCCGCGGAGTACGTCCTCGTCATCGGCGTGGAGCGGCTTTCGGACCTGACGGACCTGGAGGACCGCGCGACGGCCTTCCTGTTCGGCGACGGCGCCGGCGCCGTGGTCGTCGGCCCCTCGGACGAGCCGGCCATCGGCCCCACGGTGTGGGGTTCGGAGGGCGACAAGTCCGACACGATCAAGCAGACCGTGCCGTGGGACGAGTACCTCGGCAAGGACGCCGGAGAGAAGTTCCCGGCCATCACGCAGGAGGGTCAGGCGGTCTTCCGCTGGGCCGTCTTCGAGATGGCCAAGGTGGCCCAGCAGGCGCTCGACGCGGCCGGGATCACCGCCCAGGACCTGGACGTCTTCATCCCGCACCAGGCGAACATGCGGATCATCGACTCGATGGTGAAGACTCTCAAGCTGCCGGAGCACGTCACGGTCGCCCGCGACGTGGAGACCACCGGCAACACGTCGGCCGCCTCGATCCCGCTCGCCATGGAGCGGCTCCTGGCGACCGGAGCGGCGAAGAGCGGCGACACCGCGCTCGTCATCGGCTTCGGGGCGGGGCTCGTCTACGCCGCGACGGTCGTTACCCTCCCCTAGGGCCGGGATCCACATCCCGGTCTTCCTACCCAGTTACCCACAGAAGGAGCGCCACATGGCCGCCACGCAGCAGGAGATCGTCGAGGGCCTCGCCGAGATCGTCAACGAGATCGCGGGCATCCCGGTCGAGGACGTCGAGATCGACAAGTCCTTCACCGACGACCTGGACGTCGACTCGCTGTCCATGGTCGAGGTCGTCGTCGCCGCCGAAGAGCGCTTCGACGTCAAGATCCCGGACGAGGACGTCAAGAACCTCAAGACGGTCGGCGACGCCGCCGAGTACATCCTGAAGCACCAGGCCTGAGCCTGACGAGCGTTTGTCGCCACCCCGCGGTGGCGCCGTGACAATTCAGCACCCCCTGAGACGTGGAGAAAGAATTCCTGTGAGCCCGACCAATCGCACCGTGGTCGTCACCGGTATCGGCGCAACCACTCCGCTGGGTGGCGACAGCGCTTCGACCTGGGAAGGTCTGCTCGCCGGCCGTTCCGGCGTCAAGCCCCTGGAGGGCGAGCGCTTCGCCGAACTCCCGGTACGTATCGCCGCCCCTGTCGCCGTGGACCCGAGTGAGGTCCTGCCCCGGCCGCTGGCCCGCAAGCTCGACCGCTCGGCGCAGTTCGCCGTCATCGCGGCCCGCGAGGCGTGGGCCGACGCCGGCTACACCGCTCCGGCCGGCGAGGACGAGCAGATCGCGCCCGACCGGCTCGGCACCGTGATCGCTTCCGGCATCGGCGGTGTCACGACGCTGCTCGACCAGTACGACGTACTGAAGGAAAAGGGTGTGCGCCGGGTCTCCCCGCACACCGTCCCCATGCTCATGCCGAACGGCCCGTCGGCCAACGTCGGCCTGGAGGTCAACGCCCAGGCCGGCGTGCACACGCCGGTCAGCGCCTGCGCGTCCGGCGCCGAGGCCATCGGCTACGCCGTCGAGATGATCCGCACCGGCCGCGCCGACGTGGTCGTCGCGGGCGGCACCGAGGCCGCGATCCACCCGCTGCCGATCGCCGCCTTCGCCAACATGATGGCGATGTCGAAGAACAACGAGAGCCCGCAGACGGCCTCCCGTCCGTACGACAAGGCCCGTGACGGCTTCGTCCTCGGCGAGGGCGCGGGCGTCGTCATCCTGGAGTCGGCCGAGCACGCCGCGCGGCGCGGCGCCCGGGTCTACTGCGAGGTGCTGGGCCAGGGTCTCTCCGCGGACAGCCACCACATCGCACAGCCGGAGCCGACCGGCCGCGGTGTCGCGGCCGCGGTGCAGAACCTGCTCGACAACACGGGTCTGGACCCGGCCGAGCTGGTCCACGTCAACGCGCACGCCACGTCCACCCCGCAGGGTGACACGGCCGAGATCAAGGCCCTGCGCAAGGTCCTGGGCGACGACCTCGACCACATCGCGATCTCCGCGACCAAGTCGATGACCGGTCACCTGCTGGGTGGCGCGGGCGGTATCGAGACCGTCGCGACCGTGCTGGCGCTCCACCACCGGCTGGCCCCGCCGACGATCAACGTCGACGCGCTCGACGACGACATCGACGCGGACATCGTCGTCGGCGAGCCGCGCAAGCTGCCGGCCGACGGCCCGATCTCCGCGATCAACAACTCCTTCGGCTTCGGCGGCCACAACGTCACGCTGGCGTTCCGCACCGTCCAGTAGCCGTCCGAGACACGGCAGAAGGCCCACCCGGGTGACCGGGTGGGCCTTTCGCATCGGGCGGGGGTGCCGCTCAGACCACCTGGTGGAGCCAGCGGACGGGCGCGCCCTCGCCCGCGTGCCGGAAGGGCTCCAGCTCGTCGTCCCAGGGCTTGCCGAGCAGTTTGGCGATCTCCGCCTCCAGCTCGGTCTCACCGCGTGCCGACCGGGCCAGGGCGGCGCGCAGCCGGTCCTCCGGGATCAGGATGTCGCCGTGCAGTCCGGTGACGGCGTGGAAGATGCCGAGCTCCGGGGTGGAGCTGTAGCGCTCGCCCTCGGCGGTCGGACAGGGATCCGCGGTCACCTCGAAGCGCAGCAGGTGCCAGCCGCGCAGCGCGGAGGCGAGTTTCGAGGCGGTGCCCGCTTCGGCCTGCCAGGAGAACTCGGCTCTCCACGTGCCCGGGGAGGCGGGCTGCCTGATCCAGTCGAGGTTCACCCGCACCCCGAGCACGCCCGCTACGGCCCATTCCACATGCGGGCAGAGCGCGCGCGGTGCGGAATGCACGTACAGAACTCCACGTGTCGTCACCGGGACCTCCAGTGGTGGACGAGGTCGGGAATAAACTCCAGAAAACGGACAGTTTGTGACGTGATGTAATGTAACGGAAATTATTTGACATTGCGCTGCGGGGGCCTGCGGCCGAAACGCCACGGGGAAAAGCTACCGTGCGTCAGGGGTCCCGGTGTGACGTACGGTCGCTCCGAGGCAGGTAAACACAGAGCTTTCACTCAGCAGGACCCCCGCTCGGCCCGGGGGCCACAAGGAGGGGTCCTTCCCATGCGCACCACCGCCGCCGCCCGCCGCGCGCACCGTACTCTCGCGGGGGCGGGCACGGCGGTGGCGCTGCTGGCCGGGGTTCTGAGCGGGTGTCAGTCGGGTGGCCCCTCGTCCGACCGCGGCGAGCGCGGAGCGCAGTCGGGGCCCCGCTGGAACACCGCTCCCACCTCGGTGGCGGCCGTCGGCGACTCCATCACGCGCGGCTTCGACGCCTGTTCGGTCCTGGCCGACTGCCCCGAGGTCTCCTGGGCCACCGGCAACGACCCGGCGGTCCGCTCCCTCGCCAGCCGGCTGCTCGGGGACGCGGCGGTGCCCGAGCGCAGCTGGAACCACGCGGTGACCGGCTCGCGGATGGCCGACCTGCCGGCCCAGCTGGCGGCGGCCGCCGCGCACAAGCCCGACCTGGTCACGGTGATGGTGGGGTCGAACGACGCCTGCCGCCCCACCGCTTCGTCGATGACGCCGGTGGCGGAGTTCCGGTCGGGTTTCGAGCAGGCCCTCGCGCAGTTGCGGGCCGCGTCCCCGGCCTCCCAGGTGTACGTCTCCAGCGTGCCGGACCTGCAACGGCTGTGGGAGCAGGGCAAGGACCTCCCGATGGTGCGCCAGGTGTGGAAGCTGGGCATCTGCCAGTCGATGCTCGCCGATCCGCTGTCGCTGGCCACGGGGGCCACGGCCCGGCGCGAGCAGGTGCGGGCTCGGGTGGTGGAGTACAACGAGGTGCTGCGCGAGGTCTGCGGGAAGGACCCGCTGTGCCGCTACGACGGGGGCGCGGTCTTCCAGTACCCCTTCGCGGCGGAGCAGTTGAGCCGCTGGGACTGGTTCCATCCGGGCAAGGACGGCCAGGCGAGGCTGGCGGAACTGGCGCACCGCCAGGTGACGGCCGCCGAGCCGCCGCGTTGACGTCCGCATGCGCGCGGGGTCCGGGAGCGGGTGCCGGGGCCCGCTCCCGGACCGGCTCTCAGGGGTGACTTCCGGCCATACGGCGTGTCACGCGATGTGGAGCGTCGCGGTCAGCCGGGTGTCGCCGTGCGCGTGGCTCGCGCGGACCTCGTAGGCACCGCCGACCCGCCGCCAGCCGCGCACCTCCTCGTCCCAGATCTCGAAGGCCCTGGCGGGCAGCGCGATCTCCGTCTCGACGCTCTCGCCGGGGCCCGCGGCGACGCTCGCGAAGCCCGCCAGCCAGCTCGCCGGGCGCTCCGCGGTGTCCCGGACGGGCGCCAGGTAGACCTGGACGACCTCGCGGCCCGGCCTGGTGCCGGTGTTGGTGAGGCGGACCCGTACGGTGTCGCCGGCGGCCTCCAGGGACTCGTACGCCCACTCGGTGTAGCCGAGGCCGTGCCCGAAGGGGTAGGCGGGGGCGATGCCCCGCCGCTCGTAGGCCCGGTACCCGATGTAGAGGCCCTCGCCGTACTCCAGGCGGCCGTCCGCGGGGACGACCTCGGTCACGGGCGCGTCGGCGAGCCGCGCGGGCCAGGTCGTGGGCAGCCGGCCGCCCGGCTCCGCGTCCCCGAGGAGTACGTCGGCCAGCGCGGCCCCGCCCTCCTGCCCGGGGAACCAGGTGAGCAGGACGGCGGCGACGTCCTCGCGCCAGGGGAGTTCCACCGGGGAGCCGGCGTTGACGACGACCACGGTGTTCGGGTTGACGGCGGCGACCGCCCGCACCAGGTCGTCCTGGCGGCCCGGGAGGGCGAGGTCGCCGCGGTCGAAGCCCTCGGACTCCACCCGCTCGGTGGTGGCGACGACCACCACGGCGGTGTCGGCCGCGCGGGCGGCCGCGACCGCCTCCGCGATCAGCTCGTCGGGGTCGCGCCGCGGGCCGAGGTGGAGCAGCGAGAACACGATCGCCCTGAGCGGCAGCGCACTCATGTCGGGGACCTGGAAGGTCAGCGACACCTCGACGGGCTCGCCCTCGGCGAGGGTGACGCGGGCGCGCTCGGCGGGTACGCCGAAGAAGGCCTCGAAGGGGTCGGCCTCGTCGCCCATCCCCTGGACGCCGCCCCACAGCCGCCGTCCGCCGACGGTGAGGGCGAACGCGCCGAGTCCGCGGGTGCCGAAGGCGTGCTCACCGCTCTCGCGCGGCACGAACGTACCGCGGACCTCGATGCTCGCCATGGTGTCGTAGGTGGCGCCCGCGGGGAGGTCGTCACCGATCCACTGGACCTGGCCGGTGGGCAGGCGGCCCTCGCCGAGGACGGCCCCCGAGGCGTCACGGCACACGGCGACGAGCTCGAAGCCCTGGGCGGCGGGGACGAGTTCGTCGGAGGGGTCGGCGCCGACCGCGTAGGACAGGGTGCCCTCCGCGAGGACCGCGGAGAGCGCGTCGAGCGGGGAGACGACCCGCTCGGGGAAGACGGCGGCGCTGCCGCCGCCGAGGACCCGGGCGTCGCGCGCGGCGGCCCCGAGGAGGGCGACGGTGCGGCCGGCGGAGGCGTCCAGCGGCAGGGCGCCGTCCTCGTTGCGGACGAGGACGGACCCCCGCACGGCGAGCTCACGGGCCAGCGCCCGGCCGTCGACGGGGGCCGGGACGGTCTCGACGACCGCGGGCGCGCCCTCCAGGGCCCCGACGCGGGCCGCGAGGCGCAGGACGTTGCGCACGGCGTCGTCGACGGCGGACTCGGGGACCCGCCCGGCGCGCACGGCCTCGGCGAGGGCGGGTCCGTAGACGGTGGCCGGGCCGGGCATGGCCACGTCCAGGCCGCCGAGGATGGCGCCGGTGGTGGAGCGCGCGGCCGTCCAGTCGGAGACGTTGACGCCGTCGAAGCCCCACTCTCCGCGCAGGACCTCGCCGACGAGGTACCGGTGCTCGGTCATCGTGGTGCCGTTGACCTGGTTGTAGGCGGTCATGACGCCCCACGGGCGGGCACCGCCGACGACGGCCTCGAAGGGGGCCAGGTACAGCTCGCGCAGCGGGCGCGGGGCGATGACGCTGTCGACGGTGAAGCGGTCGGTCTCGGCGTCGTTGCCGACGAAGTGTTTGACGGTGGTGGCGACGCCGCCGTCCTGGACGCCGTTGACGTAGCCGGTGCCGACGGCCCCGGTGAGGTACGGGTCCTCGGAGTAGCACTCGAAGTGCCGGCCGCCGAGCGGGGAGCGGTGCAGGTTGACGGTGGGGGCGAGCAGCACGTGGACGCCCTTGCGGCGGGCCTCCTGCGCGAGGAGCCGGCCGGCGCGGCGGGCGAGGCCCGGGTCCCAGGCGGCGGCGAGCGAGGTCGGGGAGGGCAGGGCGATCGACGGGTCGTCGGCGCTCCACCGCACGCCGCGGACCCCGACGGGGCCGTCGGACATGACCAGGGAGCGCAGCCCGACGGCGGGTACCGCGGGCAGGGACCACATGTCCTGGCCCGCCAGCAGCAGGGCCTTGGTGTCGAGGTCGAGCTTGTCGAGCGCCGCCTCCACGGCGTCGTCCCGTAGCTGGTCGCGGACCTGATCGTCATCGGTCACGGCCGGGCCTCCTCGTCGAGAGCGGTGCGGTCGCGCGGGCGGCGCGGTGCGGGTGCCCCCATCGTGAACCTGCGCCTGTCGGTCGGTAGGCTTTGTGATCCTTTCGTGATGTTCGGATGCCGTACGGTCCTCCTACGGTCCTGGGGACGGGAGTGGACGGAAGGGGTGCCATGGCGATGGCCAGGGCGAGGAGCGAGGAACGCCGCGGGGAGATCGTGCGTGCGGCCGTCGAGGTGATCGCGGAGCGGGGCTACCGGGGCGCGTCCCTGGGCGCGGTCGCCGAGCGCGTGGGCCTGACCCAGCAGGGGCTGCTGCACTACTTCCCGACCAAGGAGGCGCTGCTCGTCGCGGTGCTCGAAGAACGCGACCGGTGGGACACGGGCGGCGGCTCGCGCGCCGCGGCGGACACCTGGCGCCTGGACCTGCTGGCCTCGCTGGTGGACTACAACGCCATGCGCCCGGGCATCGTGCAGACCTTCTCGGCGCTGCTGGGCGAGAGCGTCACCGAGGGGCACCCGGCCCGGGAGTTCTTCACCGAGCGCTACGCGCAGGTCCGCGGCGAGATGGCGGCGGTGCTGCGTGCCGAGTTCGGCGACCGCCTGCCCTCGGGGCTCACCCCGGAGCAGGCGGCCCCGCTGCTGACGGCGGTCATGGACGGCCTCCAGTACCAGTGGCTGCTGGCCCCCGCGTCCGTGGACATGCCCGCCGCCTTCCGCGCCTTCCTGACCCTGCTGCGGGGCCCGGGGCGATGAGGGGGCGCGCTGAGGGCCTGAGGACCGCCCCTGGGGTCAGTCGATCTGAAGTTCGCCCATCCGGCTCCAGCCGTTCGCGCCCTCGATGGTGGTGCTGACGATCTCGGGCGTACGGGTCACCATCGGCCGCATGGTCTCCAGCGCGGCCTTGAAGTGCTCGGAGGTGACGTGCGCCTCGGCGGCGCCGTCCTGGAAGGCCTCGACCAGGACGTAGGTGTCCGGCTCCTCCAGGCTGCGCGACCACTCGAACCAGAGGTTGCCCGGTTCGGCGCGGGTGGCGCGGGTGAAGGGCGCGACCTTGGCGGGCCACGCGTCGACGTATTCGGGCTTGACGGGGAATTTCACCACAATGAAGATCACACCGGCATTTTATGCAGGTTGATCCACACGGCGGGGGCGTGGCCGCCTTCCGCGGCCCCGCCCGCCGCCCCCGCGGGTCAGCCGCGCAGGGCGGAGAGGTCCCGGTCGGCGAGGTCCGGCCGGGAGGCCAGCACGGCGTGGACCGACTCCAGGACCGGCAGTGCCGCGTGGCCGGTGGCCAGCGCGACGTCCTTCGCGGCCAGGGACACCGGGAAGTGCGCGGCGTCGGCGTACGCACGGGCCACCGCTCCCGCCAGCGGCCCGCGGGCCAGCTGCCCCCGGACCAGCTCCTCCGGCAGGCCCAGCGCCCCGCCCAGCCGCAGCGCCTCGGCCGCCAGGGCCACCCCGCCGATCGCGGCGTTGATCAGCACCAGTTTGAGCGCCGCACCGGAGCCTGCCGGTCCGCATTCGGTGACCTCGCCGAGGTCGTCCAGGACCCGCCGCACCGGCCCGGGCAGCGGGTCGCCGCCGGCCAGCACCCACAGCTCCCCGGCGCCCGCCCGGTCGACGCTCCCCATCACCGGAGCGTCCGTCAGCGTCACCCCCGCCGGCAGCCGGCCGGCGAGCTCCCGTACCGCGTCCGGCCCGACCGTGGAGGTGTCGACCCAGTGGGTACCGGGCCGCAGCGCGGGAAGCACGTCCCGCGCGACGGCCCGCAGCGCCGCCGGGTCCGCCAGCATGGTGAGGACGAGGCCGGTGCCGCGGACGGCCTCGGCGGGGGTCGCGGCGACCGCCGCGCCGGCCCGCGCCAGCGGCCGTGCCTTCTCGGGAGTCCGGTTCCATACCGTCAGCTCATGGCCGAGCGCCAGCAGGTGACGGGCCATCGGAGCCCCCATGCCGCCGAGCCCGAGGAATGCGATCTTCAGTGTCTTGTCCATCACCACGACGCTAGGCGCGGCCCACCCATGCGACAAGCGACTGTCTAGCATGGCCGCCATGCCGATTCCGCAGAGCTTGTACGAGGTCTTCCTGCACGTGGCCCGCCTGGGCTCCCTCACCGCCGCTGCCCGTTCCCTCGGCTACACCCAGTCCGCCGTCTCCCGGCAGATCCAGACCCTTGAGGACGAGTGGGGCGCTCCGCTGTTCGACCGCCTCCCGCGCGGTGTGCGCCTCACCGAGGCCGGACGTGTCCTGCTCCCGCACGCCGAGGCCGTCGCAGAACGTCTGCGCACCGCCCGCGCCGAGTTCGACGCGCTGCGCACCCTGGGCGCCGGACGGCTGCGGATCGGCTCCTTCTCGACCGCGGACGCCGCGCTGCTGCCCCGCGCGCTGGCCGCCTTCCGCGCCCGCCATCCCGCCGTCGCCCTCGCCCGTACCGAGGGGCCCTCCGCCAAGCACCTCGCGCTCCTCGCCGCCGGGGAGCTCGACATCGCCGTCGTCGCCGACACCTCCGGTCGCCCGCCCCGGGGCTGCACCGCGCACCACCTGCTCGACGAGCGGATGTACGTGGCCCTGCCCCGCGGCCACCGGCTGGCCGGGCGGGCCGGGCTTCGGCTGGCGGAACTGGCCGACGAGGAGTGGATCGCCGCCGGCACCCGTCCCCAGGAGACCCTGATGCACTCGGCGCTGGCGGGCGGCTTCCGCCCCCGTACGGGCTTCGTCGCCGCCGACTGGATCGCCAAGCAGGGCTTCGTGGCGGCCGGGCTCGGCGTCACGCTGGTCCCGCAGCTCGCCGCCTCCGCGGTACGGCCCGACCTCGCGCTGGTCCCCCTGCACCCGGACGACGCCCCCCGCCGCGGGGTCTACGCGGCCCTGCCGCGCGGGACCGCCCCCTCCCCGGCCGCGGCGGCCCTGCTGGCCCTGCTGAAGGAGGCCGCGGACGGGCTGGCATCCTGAGCCGGTGAGGATAGCCGCCGCGCAGATGACGTGCGTACCCGCCGATGTCCGGTCGAACGCCGAGCGGGCCGCGGCCCTCGCCGTGACGGCCCGTGAGCTGGGCGCCGCGCTGGTGGTGTTCCCCGAGTTCACCCTCACCGGCTACGAGCTGGAGGCGCTCGCCGCCGACCCCGGCCTGTGGACCGCCGCCGACGACCCCCGGCTGGACCCGCTGCGCGCCGCCGGGATCGCGACCGCGGTCACCGTGGCCCTGCCCGGCGAGGGCCCGCGGCCCGCCATCGCGACGCTGGTGCACGACGCGGACGGCGCGCACGTGACGACGTACCGCAAACAGCACCTGTTCCGGCATGAGCAGGACCTCTTCGAGGCCGGTACGACCGACGGCCGCTTCGAGCTCCTCGGGGTTCGCTTCTCGCTGGGCGTCTGCTACGACAACCACTTCCCCGGGCTACCGGGCCGGGGCGCCGCCGACGGCTGCCGGGTCCACCTGGCGAGCTCCCTCTACGGAAGCGGCGACGGGGTGCGCGAGCGCGCCGCGGTGCACCGGGGAATCGCCGAGCGGCACGGCCTGTACGTCGTGCTCGCCAACCACGTCGGCCCGGCGGGCCCGTGGACCGGCTGCGGCGGCGCGGCCGTATGGGCCCCGGGCGGCGTACTGCTCGCCGAGGCGGACGACCGCACCCCGTCGGTGGTGACCGCCGGGATCGGCCCCGCCGCCTGACGCGGCGGGGGCCTGCGTCAGGCGGGCTCCGGCACCCGAGGGCGCCGCTCCGGACGCGGCGTGCGGTCCGGGTGCCGTGCGGTGGTGTCCTCGCGGTCGGGAAGCAGGGCCGGCAGCACGACGGCGACGGCGGCCACCGCGTACACGCAGGTCCACAGGGCCCAGCCGCCGGGCGGCGCCCAGTGCGCCGACGTCGCCACCCACGAACCCTTGGTGCCGACGGCGAAGCGGCGCAGCGTCCAGTAGAAGGCCGCCACGTCGGCCAGAGCGAGACCGGCGACGGCGAAACCCGTCAGCCGCCGCCAGCGGAAGCCCTGCGCGGGGGCGCGCGTGGCACAGATCAGCACGGCCATCAGCGGCAGGCCGACGGCGAAGGGCAGCAGGTAGCGGCCCTGCCACACCATGCCGATCCGCTCCGCCTGGGAGGCCTGCGCGGCGACCGGCACCATCACGACGGCGACGAGCATGCCGAGCACCGCCACCACGTCGCGTCCGCGGCCGTACACGAGCGCCAGCGCGACGACGGTCGCGAGGACCGCCATCCACACCAGGTACATCAGGGACGGGGCGGGGGTGTCGAGCCAGCCGAAGAAGCCGAGCATCTGCTTGATGTAGACCTCGGTGTTGCCGAGGGTCCTCTTCGCGGCCACGCCCGTGGTCAGCGAGTCGGGAATGTCGATCTTCGAATTGTCGGGGTGCCCGGCCGCCCAGAGCAGCGCACCGGCCGTCGCCAGGCCCAGCAGGCCCGTCCAGAGCCACAGCGCCTTGCGGCGCAGCACCTGTCCCAGCACCCCGCGCCGCTGCGTGAGCAGCAGGCAGAAGAAGACCGCGCCGCCGAACCAGATCAGGCCGAGGGGCCGGATGTTGATCAGCACGAGGCCGCCGACGCCCAGCCTGGCCAGGCGGCGGTTCAGCAGGACCGGGTCGGGCGACAGGACGATCGACAGCAGGGCCGTCCACACCAGGATCCCGGCGGCGATCTCGCCCCCGCTGGGGTTGACCATGCCCGCCATGTAGAGCGTCATCGGCGTGGCCGCGGCGAACACGCCGAGCATCGCCAGCGCCCGCCGCCGCCACTCGGCGGCCGTGACCACCGCGCTCGCCAGGAGCGCCGAGCAGAGCAGCGCCGACATGAAGCGCATGAGGTACAGCCCCTTGGGGCCGTCGACCAGCAGGCTCGGCCAGCCGGTCACCAGGTAGTAGCCCGGGTGGTAGCGGCCGGCCGCCGTGGTGGCCTGCGCGGTCTTCTCGGAGTTGCCGAGCGACGGCGTGCAGGACGCCGGCTGGGCCTGCCGCCACGAGTAGCACTCGTGCATGGTCGGCAGGTTCCGGTACCACTCCGGGAGCTGCACCCCGGTCTCGGCGAAGTGGCCCTCGATGCCGGCGACCGTGTGCGGCACCATCACCTCGGTTCCGCCGATCTGCCCCCTGGCGACGGCGGCGGCACGGATGAAGTGCGCGTGCTCGTCGGGGGAGCTGCCCAGCGGACTGGCGGCCGCCCACGCGCCCGTCAGCGTGAAGAACAGCGCGAAGGAGATCAGCCAGAGCCGTTTGGGTGTCCTGGCCGACCAGTCGGCCGGCCGCGTCAGCGCGGAAGTCATCGGTCCCCCGGGGTCATCGGATGAAGCTGAGCCAGCTCTGGTCGCCGTCCTTGGAGCACGTGCCGCCGGGCGCGTACTTCGGGCAGCTGCCGTCCTGCTCCGTGATGGTGTGCGACACCCACGGCAGGATCCGGTACGTGTTCTCCTTGGCCGGCATGTAGCGGTCGGCCATCGAGGAGGAGACGGTGCCCAGGAGCAGCAGCAGGGCGCACATCGTCCCGATCACCGCGCCTTCGCGTCCGGGGAAGCCGGTGCCCGGACCACCCGGCAAAACGGCCGGGGCCGCCGAGGGCTCTTCGGCCGCCGTGGCCTGCGGGCGGCGCGCGGCCATCCGCTGCGACACCAGGTGGACGACGAGCGCGCACAGCAGCAGTCCGCAGTAGAGCAGCTGGTTGTTCGTGCGGGTGTAGAGCTGGACGGTCTGCGTCTCGTACATGTTCGAGGCGATGTACATGCGCATCACCCACGCGCTGATGAACATGGCGGCGATGGTGACCACCATCGGCTTGCGCAGGCCCAGCCAGATCGCGGCGCCGAGGCCGGCGAAGGTGACCAGGGCGAACAGCCCGACCCCGCCGTACTCGCCGGGCAGCGGCCATTCGCCGACCTTGCCGGGCATGTCCGTGCGCCACATGAGGTAGTAGGCCGGGTCGGTGAAGTTGTCGAACCGGAAGTTGTAGTCCTTCGTGGTCTGGCCCTCGGTCAGCATGACCATGAGGTAGCGGCCGGCGACCACCAGGAACGCCGCGAGGGACGCGCCGAGGAAGGCGGCGCCCTTGAGCCGGCCCTCCCTCCACGGGAAGTACAGCAGCGCGGCGAACAGCACACCCGCCGCGCTCCACAGGAACCAGCCCGAGTAGGTGAGGAAGAGCACGCCGAGCAGCGCGCCGAATCCCGCGCCCTTGAGCAGCAGCGGGCGCCAGCCCTGCGTACCGCTGCGGCTGAGCGAGACCACCATCGCCACCAGGACGGGGACCAGCACCACGAGGACGGTCTGGCTGTACGGCTTGTACGCGTCGATCAGCGCGAAGGCGGGGGCGACGCCGAAGGCCAGGGCCCGGACGGGGCCGAGCAGCAGGCGCCAGGAGAGGTAGACCAGCGGTCCGAACGCGGCGGCGCCGAGGATCTGGAGGTCCTTGAAGGCGTACGCGGTGTTGCCGCCGCGGAACCACTCGGCGTAGTAGCCGAGGGTGTGGAGGGGGGCCGGCGGGTAGACCGGCGAGCCCGAGGGGCGGCCGTTGGCGACGGCGTGGGCCCACTCGACGATGCGGCCGCTGTCGCCGTTGAGGCCGAACATCGGCCACGGGGTCCCGTGGAGGGCGACGACCGCGCCGGCGGCGACGAAGCCGCTGGCCAGGCCGGCGAGGCCGGCGGCGGCGAAGCGGGTGGCCAGGTCGAAGTGCCGGCCCCCTCGCAGTCGTACGGCCAGCGCCACCGCGCCGATGAGGACCAGGCCTATGAGCGCGAACCGCAGCTGGATCGCGGCGAGGCCGCTGACCTGCGCGATCCGGTCGAGCGGATTGAAGTTGAAGCCGCGCGCCAGCAGCGGCAGCACGAGCGCCGCGGCGAAGGCGACAGCCGCTTCGAGGAGCAGGAGCACGCCACGTGAGAGCCCGCGCCGGGCGGCCGGTATCGGGCGGGCGGGCGCGGCCGGTCCGCCCGGGGGCAGCACTCTCGCGGTGCCCTCGGTACTGACTGTCACTGCTGTTTCCCTACTGCTGGTCGGTCCTCGGCCCGGTGGCCGGTCGTGGCTCGGCAAGCCGCCGCGCGACTGGCGGCCCCCACCGGAGCTCCGGCCAGGGCGAACTCAGGAGTGGTGAGAGACAGCCTTGGCACTTGCTGCCCTGCATCCTACGGGGCCGGGATCTTACGCCGAATCCGGGAGGAGGTGCTTGGCGCCCCACTCCCCGAGCGGTTCCAGGGCGGCGTTCAGGGCCTGGCCCAGCGGGGTCAGGGAGTACTCGACACGCGGGGGGACCTCGTCGTACACCTCGCGGTGCACGATGCCGTCGGTCTCCAGCTCGCGCAGCTGGGCGGCGAGCACCTTCTCGGAGACACCGGGGACGAGCCTGCGCAGCTCGCCGAAGCGGCGCGGGCGCTGCTCCAGCTCCCACAGGAGCGACACCTTCCATTTCCCGTCGATCACGGACATCGCCGCGGCGATCCCGCAGTGATCCGCACCGGGCCTTCTCGCCCCCGCCATCGCGCACCCTCCCGACCTGCTCGCTCACCTCGGGGTAACCACCCACTCCGAGGTGCGTACTTGAGCTCCCCACTGCCTGCCACCAGGCTAAACGCCATGACCGACACCACACCGACGAAATCCCTCACCCTGCTCGGACTCGGTGACATGGGCACCTCCCTGGCCCGCACCTGGCTCGCCGCCGGGCACCGCCTCACCGTCTGGAACCGCACCCCCGCCAAGGCCGCACCGCTCGTCGCCGAGGGCGCCGTCGCCGCCCCGAGCGCCGCGGCGGCCGTCGCGGCGAACGACCTGGTCGTGACCTGCCTGCTGGACGACGCCAGCGTCCGCTCCACCCTGGAGGGGATCGACCTGACCGGCAAGGACCTCGTCGACCTCACCACCGGCACCCCCGCCGAGGCCCGTGCCCGGGCCGCCTGGGCCGAGGCCCGCGGGGCCCGGTACACCGACGGCGGGATCATGGCCACACCCGACATGATCGGCGTCCCGGAGACCGGCGGGTACGTCTTCTACAGCGGCTCCCGATCCCTCTTCGACGCCCGTCGCGCCACGCTGGAGGTCCCGGCCGGGGCCCGCTTCGTCGGGGAGGACCCCGGACACGCCGCCCTGCACGACGTCGCGCTGCTCAGCGCGATGTACGGACTGTTCGCCGGCATCTCTCACGCCTACGCCCTGACGGAGGGCGAGGACATCGCCCCGAAGGACCTGGCCCCGCTGCTGTCCGAGTGGCTGGGCGCGATGGGCTTCTTCGTCGGCAACGCCGCCGAGCGCCTGACCTCGCGCGACTTCACCAGCGGGGTGGTGTCCAACCTCGCCATGCAGGTCGCGGCGAGCGGCACCCTGCTGCGCACGGCCGAGGAGCAGGGCGTCAGCGCGGAGCTGATCTCCCCCTACCTGGACCTGATGCGCCGCCGGCTGACGGCGGACCCGGCCGCCCACGGCGGGGAGGACACGGCGGGGGCCGTCCTGCTGCTGAAGCGGTAGGGCCCGCGGGGCGGGCGGTTACGGGAAGGCGGGCGGGGGCGGGCCGAAGCCCGCGGGGGTGGTCTCGGCGGCCGGGGACTCGTCGGTGCGCATCAGGTCGCGTGCCATGAGGGTGGCTCCCGCCACGGCGCCCGGCATCAGGAACACCGCGACGAGCGGCACCAGGAACGCCAGGACCAGCGGCACTCCGAAGCCCAGCACCAGCATCCGCCGGGAGCGCAGCAGCACCAGCCGCTCGGGCAGCTCCATCTTGCGGCGCTGGAGGGCGACGGAGGTGAGCTCCTGGGTGAGGAAGTAGCCGGAGACGCAGAACCCGATCACCGGCACGACCGTCTGGCCGATCACCGGGACGAAGCCGAGGACGAAGAGCCCGATGCCGTAGAGCAGCACGCGGGCGAGCACCTTGACGCTGTCCCGGGCGGAGATCCACAGCTCCCGCCACAGCGGCAGGCCGGACTGCGGGACCTCGCCGCCCTCGCCGCGGTCGACCTGCTCGGAGAGGGACTCGTAGAAGGGCTGGCCGATCAGCAGGGTCACCGCGGTGAAGGTGATCACGGCGAGGAAGAGTCCGAGGCCGAAGAACAGGGCGGTGAGGAAGCCGCGGAAGAGTCCGAGCCAGGGCGCGGACCAGTCGTCGGCGAAGGGGGTCGCCCAGGCGGTCAGGTCGTCGGCGCCGTAGCCGAGGCCGATGAGGGCGCCGGCGTACAGGGCGAGCGAGACCAGCCCCGGCAGCAGCCCGAAGCCCAGCCATCGCCCGTGGCGCAACACCCATCGCTGTCCGGCCAGCAAGTACCGGAAGCCCCCCGCAAGATCGTGCATGGCGCCAGTCTACGGCGAGGGCCGCACCCCGGTCGGGGTGCGGCCCTCGCCGTGCGGCTGCCGGATCAGACGGCGAGCTCGACGGTGATGTTGCCGCGGGTGGCCTTGGAGTACGGGCAGACCTCGTGGGCCTTCTCGATGAGCTCCTTGGCGGTGGCGGCGTCCACGTTCGGGATCACGGCCGAGATCTTGACGATCAGACCGAAGCCCTCGTCGTTCTTGCCGATGCCGACCTCGGCGGTGACCGTGGAGCCGGAGATGTCGGCGTTCACGTTCTTGGCGACGACACCGAGGGCGCCCTGGAAGCAGGCGCTGTAGCCGGCGGCGAAGAGCTGCTCCGGGTTGGTGCCGGCGCCGCTGCCGCCGAGCTCCTTGGGCGGGTTCACGACGACGTCGAGCCGGCCGTCGCTGGTGGCGACGCGGCCGTCACGGCCGTTCTCGGCGGTGGCCACGGCGGTGTACGCGACGTCGGACTGCTGGATGGACATGAAGAATGTTCCTCCTGGTAATCGCCGCGACTCGCGCCCACGGTCACGACGGTTGTGGGGTGAGCCTAACCGGTGAAGGAAACGATCATCTTCCCGGTGTTCTCTCCGCGGAGCATGCCGAGGAAGGCGGAGGCGGCGTTCTCGACGCCCTCGACGACCGTCTCGTCGTAGCGCAGCTCACCGGAGCGCAGCCATCCGGCGACGTCCTGGACGAACTGCTGCTGTAGACCGGCGTGGTCGCTGACGAGGATGCCCTGCAGGCGCAGGCGCTTGCCGATGACCTGCATGAGGTTGCGCGGGCCGGGGGCGACCTCGGTGTCGTTGTAGTGGGCTATCGCACCGCAGAGGGTGGCGCGGCCGCCCACGTTCATGGAGGAGATGGCAGCCTCCAGGTGGTCGCCGCCGACGTTGTCGAAGTAGACGTCGACACCCTCGGGGGCGGCCGCGGGCAGCTGCTCGGCGACGGGGCCGTTCTTGTAGTTGAAGGCGGCGTCGAAGCCGTACTTCTCCGTGAGGAGCGTCACCTTCTCGTCGGAGCCGGCGGAGCCGATGACGCGGGACGCGCCCTTGATCTTCGCGAACTGGCCGACGAGGCCGCCGACCGCACCCGCGGCGCCGGAGACGAAGACGGAGTCGCCCTCCTTGAAGGAGGCGACCTCGAAGAGGCCGGCGTAGGCGGTCAGGCCCGGCATGCCGAGGACGCCGAGGTAGGCGGAGAGCGGGGCGAGGGAGGCGTCGACCTTGGTGGCGTGCTGCGCGTCGAGCTCCGCGTACTCGCGCCAGCCCAGGCCGTGCAGGACGTGGTCGCCGACGGCGAAGCCCTCGGCGTCGGAGACGACGACCTCGCCGACCGCGCCGCCGTCCATGGGCCGGTCGAGCTGGAACGGCGGGATGTAGGACTTCACGTCGTTCATCCGGCCCCGGATGTTGGCTGAGTGACAAACATGCGCTAGGCTCTGACCAGCACAGAGACACAGGGAGCGAGCACACGGGGCGCTGCGGCAAGCAGCGAAGGGGAGGGACCGAGATGCGGCGGGTACTGCTGGCTGAGCGGATCTCAGACGACAAGGGCGAGCGGTCCGAGTCTGTAGAGGCTCAGGACATGAAGCTCCACACGAGGGCCGTGGCAGAGGGGAACGTGACCATCGTCGGCACGGCAGTTGATCTGTCCGTATCCGGCGGCGTGAACATGTTCGACCGCCCTAAGCTGGGACAGTGGCTGACGCCGGAAGGGCTCTCCCAGTGGGATGAGCTTTGGGTAACCACTCAGGACCGGCTGAGCCGTGACGACATGCACTTCATGGCCTTTGTGTTCCGTGTCATCGAGTGGCAGAAGACTGTCATTGTGCTTGATGATCCTCAGTTCAACGAGCAGATGCACACCGCTGAGGGAAGGCTCATCCTTCACGCAAAGGCCCTTGGCCCTGCGAAGGAATTGGAGCGGATCAAGATTCGCAACAAGGAATCACACGAGCGTAGGCGGTTCACCAACCGTTGGCCGGGCGGTATCGCTCCCTTTGGGTACCGCGTCGTCAAGCTATACGAGGACGGCAAGACAGCCGCATACCTTGAACGTGATGACGACATGGCCGCTGAACTGCGGAACATGCGGGAACAGGTCATCGGCGGAGAGACCTTTGTCGGTCTGGCCAAGGCTCTCAATGACCGGGGTGTTCTGACTGCCAGGGATAGGGCACGTGTCGCCAAGGGAAAGCCTGTAAAGGCCCGTGGCGGGGAAGAAGGAACCCCGGAACGCTGGTCCGAGACTTCTGTAAAGAAGCTACTTACTGACGAATCCACCATGGGACGAAAGAAGCACGGCCGAGAGATCATCTATGGCATGGACGGGCAGCCTATTCAAATGGCTGACCCTGTGTTCACTCAGGATGAGTGGGAGTCGTTGCAGGCTGCCGTACAGAAGCGGACGCACACCAAGGAACGGCGCATCAACGGCACTAGCCCCATGTACGGCGTTGTCCATTGCGGTGAGTGCGGCTCCAAGGCAACCCACAAGGTATCGCGACTCAGGGGAACGACGTACCGCTATTACCAGTGCGGCGCATGGCCGAAGGAATCCCGTTGCGTAGGCATCTCATGCCGGGCAGAGGCCATTGAAGAGATGGTGGAAATCCACTTCCTTCAGAAGTTCGGCAATGCACGCGTAACCAAGCGGGTATGGGTCCCTGGTTCGGACAGCACCAAGGAACTTGCCGACATCACCAAGCGCATGGAGCGTCTGCGCAAGCAGGATGAAGAAGGAGACTGGGACGACGACCAAGATGGCTACCGATTCCGCATGAGCCAGTACAAGGCACGTAAGAAGGAATTGGAGTCTCAGCCGGTCGTACCTGCCGGGTGGCGGGATGAAGACCAGGGCATGACCTTTGGTGAACTGTGGCCCAAGCTCGATTTGGAGGGCAAGCGGAAACAACTCATCGAATCCGGCTACAAGGTCATGGTGGGTAAGAAGACTTTCGCTGTAAGCCCTCAGCCGGACACCCCGGAGGAGCGACAGGCAAAGCGGGATAACTTGACTCCTGAGGAAACAGAGCGCGTAGAGGCTTTCCACACCGCCAAGGCAAGCGACCCTCTCGGCCTCACCCCTCGGGCTTGAGCTCTACCCGAGAACGCGAATATTTCCGCTTCTGCATAGACACCCGACACCGCGTCTCGTACGGTCATGGTCACCAGCCCAACCGGGCTGCACACAAGGGGGTTTCATCATGGCTCGTGAGGAACTGACTCGACTTACCGGCAACGTCGGCGGACCCAACTGCGACGATGACGACTGCCCGAACATCTACAAGACCGCGTCTGGCTCCATCGTCGTCCAGGGCGACGTATCGGATGCCTTCCAGCCCCCGGCGGGGGAAGGGCTCGTGGAAATCCCTGAGAGCGTGCTGAGGGAGGCTTTCCGTGCTCTTGGATGGTGAGGACTGGCGAAGGTTCTTCGACGCCTTTGAGCGGGAAGCGTGGCGCTTCGAAGCGCAGCCCACGTACACCATGCCCAAGGAACAGGAGAATGTGGCCCGATTCCTCCGGGGCGAGAACAAGCCTGCCGAACACAATGCCCGCTGGCACGAACGGGTCCGTGGATACGTAGGGTCTGGAAAGACTATCGGGCGTGTCAGGATCGTTCGCCAGCCGCTCACGGACTATCAGCGGTATCAATTCGCTTGGGGAATCCCGGGGAACATCGCTGCCGGAGAAGACATCCGCATCCTGGATGCGACGCGGGAGGATTACGGCTTGCCGATTTCCCTCCGGGACTGGTGGATGTTCGATGGGGCCAGAATTGCTCACCTGAACTTCCGCCCGGACGGAACTCAGATCAACCGTGAGAAGTACGAGGGAGATCCGGCCCCGTACAGGGAGTGGCAGAGAATCGCCCTGGAACATGCCGTGCCTTTCGAGGAGTACGTGAAGGGCCTTGACACTTGATCCCGGGCAGCTAGGCCAGTCAAAGGCTGACCTAGCGGAAAGACTCCGTGAGATGCGCAAGCGAGCCGGGCGTACTCAAGTCTGGCTCGCTCAGCGCTGCAACATTTCCCAAACGAAGCTGAGCAACATTGAGACGGCTCGGATCACACCCGGCATTGTCGATGTCGAGTTGATCCTTAGGGCGCTCGATGCACCACAAGAGCTCGTGGCGGAAGTAACGGCCCTAGCACGTCTCGCAAATACAGAGTGGCAGGGAAAGCGGTCATCTTGGCGCAGAGGCTTGGAGAAACGACAGGCGGAACTGGCGGGCTTGGAGAAGGAGGCTAGAGCACTTCGGTATTTCCTACCCGCCATGGTCACCGGATTGCTGGCTACCCCTGAATACATCAGAGCCAGCCTTGGCCACTCCCCCGTAGATACGTCAAAGACCGTGGCACGTAAGCTTGAACGTCAAGCGGTTCTCTATGACACCACTAAGCAATTCACCTTCCTGCTAACGGAGCAAGCAGTAAGGTGGGGGATCGTTCCCCAAGTAGCATTGGCCGTTCAGATTGACCGGCTCACATCCCTATCCCATCTGCCCAATGTGCGCATCGGAGTAATCCCCGTAGGTGCACCCGTGAGCCGTGGCCCTATGAATACCTTCACTGTGTACGACCAGCGGCTAGCAACGGTTGAGACATTCACTGGGAGAATCGTCTTCCAGGATGCCAGGGACATCACTGAACACCTTGAAGTATTCGCCCTCTACGAACGACACGCACTATTCGACAATGAAGCGCGCAGCCTACTAACACAGTGGGCACACTCCTGCCGCTCATGATCGTCTACCCGACAACGGGAATATTGCTTGGATCGACACTCATCCCATAGGACCATTGGTTGTCGATTCCCAAAGCGGTGAGGGGTGCGTAATGGCAACCGGGACAGACAGGTTCGAGTATGCGACGTACACGGCGAAGCGCGAGACCTGCCCGTCATGCAACATGCCCATCCCCCTTCACCAGATCGCCCGGCGGGGAATGCTCGCCAGCAAGGAAGGTCCGCCGAAGGTGGCCTACTGGCACACCCGGTGCGTCAAGGCGGACGGGTCCCGCCGATGACTCGTTCAGTCATCCGATATGTCGAGCACCGAATCTTCAGAGACCCAGAGTCCATGCCCACGGTGGTTGCGAGTTGCCTTCATGCAGACTGCGAATGGTCTGCCGTCCCTGGGCCGGACGTGGCCGAGGTCGATCGACAGTGCATGACGCACACCGGCCTGAACAGTGGCCACGGTCGCTTCCTCCGAGGGTTTGAAGACGTTGCCCTCGTTCACCGGGTCGATACCCCAGGAAGACCCTGACTCGTAGTCGAAGAGAACGAACATGCCCCGGCTCTAGTGGCCGGGGCTTCTTCATGTTCAGAAGTGGGTTACCTACAGATGGCATCCCTTTGAGGGGATGCCTCTAAAGACTCAAAGAATGGGGGGTATATAAAACCCCCCACAAAATTAATGTACGTGTCCTCCGAGGGAAACCAAGACAACCAGCCAAAGAAGTGAGACCGGAGTCACAGGCCGGGGACATCCTGACAGCCTTAGCCGGTAGCGATGTCGGCACCAAGGCAGGGGAAGCCCTGTATGGCCACCTAACGGCCTCTAGGGCCAGATGGCCACAGGAGGCCAAAGGTCGAGTGAAAGCCTCTGAGGGGTCCCGTGGAACCTCTGGAACCCGTACAGGATGAGAGGAAGGCTCCCCCGGCGGTCCTCACGGAAAGAGCTGTAGGCATTACCCCCAGTCCATACACAGTCCGTAGTGAGCTGTGCACAGGCTGCGAACAACACTGTCACTCTGCGTAGAAGTTGTCAGAGTGCCGTTATCCGGCCGCGCATGTACGGGTCGACGGACATGTGCAGGTTGCGCACGAGGATCCGGCCGGCGGCGGGCTCGGCGGACACCGGCACCTCGCGCAGGGCGAAGTCCTCGGCGACGGGCCAGCCCTGCGGGCGACGGACGAGGTGCCACTCGCGGCTCACGGCGGGAATCTCAGACATTGCGGCGCTCCTGGTCAGAACGAATTGCTTCACTGGGTGAAACAACCATGCGCCTGGATATTTCAGGTTGTCAAGTAAAGGGGTACGCTGGATCCATGCCCAGTCGTCGTGTAGACCCAGTGACCGTCGAGGTCGTCGAACTCATCGGTGACGTCGTGACCCGGTACCACATGGAGTACGAGCACGCGGCGGCCAGCCACCAGCTGACCGGCGCCCAGGCCAAGGTGCTCAACCTGCTCGCGACGGAGCCGACACCCATGCGGCGCATCGCGCAGAAGCTGCGGTGCGAGCCCTCCAACGTGACGGGCATCATCGACCGGCTGGAGGGCCGGGGCCTGGTCGAGCGCCGCCCGGATCCCGCCGACCGGCGGGTCAAGCTGGCCGCCCCCACCGAGGAGGGGCTGCGGACGGCGGAGCGGCTGCGCGAGTCGCTGGACTTCGCGCGCGAGCCCCTGGCCGGACTGTCCCCGGCGGAGCGGGCCGTGCTGCGCGACCTGCTCAGGCGGATGCTGGCCTGACCGGCCGATGCCTGGGGACACCCCCGGAACTAGAACCAGCAGAAGAGCCAGCAGTCCTTCGTCGGCGTAGGCGTGGGCGCGGGGGTCTTGGACCCGGCCGGCGACGGGCTCTGGCTGGCGCCGGTGCCACCCGGCGAGGGCGAGCCGGAGCCGCCGCCCTGTACGGAGGTCTTCGGACCGGGGCTGCGGGAAGCCCGCCCGGAGGCGGTGGGGGCCGGTTCGGAGGCGGCCTCCGTCGGCCCCGGCTGCCCGGCGCTGCCGGAGGGCGCCGCCGACCCGGACTTCTTCGCGGCCGTGCCGCCGGACTTCGCGGTGGCCTTGCCGGAGCCCGTGGGCACCCCGGCCGTCGCCGCCTCCGGCAGCGGGGCGGGCTCGCGGGGCCCGTCGTCGGTCAGCACCACCGTGGAGGCACGGTCGGTGGTCTCCCCGTCGGCCGCCATGCCCGCCACCAGCAGGGAGCCCGCGGCCGCGAGCAGTACGCCCAGCGAAAGGGAGACCGTGGTGCGGCGACGGCGCCGGCCGGCGGCCCGCCGCCGGGCGCCGGCCCGGCGCTCGTTCGGGGCGGAGAGCACCACGAGCGAGTCCGCGAACACATCGGCGAGCGCGGCCGGCGGATCCGCGGCGGGCCCCTCCACCCTGGGCGGCTGGGGCGGCCCGGCGGCGGGAGCGGCGGGTATCAGGTACTCGGCAGGCGTTCCGCATCCGGCGCACGCCAGTGCGCCGTTGAGGTGCCTCCGGCAGGCGTGGCAATAGTTCATGGCGCCCGCAGGCTATGCCGTATGCGGCCACATCCGGATCCCGAGAACGTAAGGATCCTGTGTGGAATCGTTTCCTCCGTGACAACTTTCGGGCCGGCCGCGTTCCAGCTGGTGCTGCTGCGGCGGATGGCCGACTTCCAGCCCGGCCTCGCCGACGAGGCCCGCCGCCGACTGGGCGCCTCCCTCGCGGACCAGCGGGAGGCGAACAAGCGCTGGCAGGCGATGGTGCGCTCGCCGCGCGCCCGCGGGGCGCTGGCCCGGTACCGCTCGGTGCTCGGGCCGCCGGAGTCGGCCGAGCACCGCACCATCGGCGATCTGGAGTGCGAGGCCCTGCTGTGGCCGCTGCCGCTCTGGCCGGACCTGCGCTTCGAGGTGCTGGCGGCTGCGGACGGGGCGGTGTGGAACGAGTGGCTCGTACGGGCCCCGGGCGCGCGGGGGCCCGTACTGGACTCGCCGGCCGATCTGCTGCCCTGGTCGGCGACGGTGGACGAGGTGGCGCGCGCCTTCGCGCCGGTACGGCCGATGGAGGGCACCGCCCCGACGCGCTGGCGCCTCGCCTTCACCACGCAGGGCCGGCCGTGCGTGGCCGAGTTCACCTACGGCCTCCTCCAGCGCGTGGCCTGGCCCTGACGGCAGGCCACGCGGGCGCTCCCGCACGGGACGCGCTACGAGGTGAGGAAGGCGCGGACTCCGGCCGAGGTCCCGTCGTCGCCGAGCAGGTCGTTGTGCGCCAGGCATCCGACCGCGGCGTTGGCGGCGCCCGTGAGCGGGACGCTGTCGTCGGGGTTGACCACCTCGTCGCAGCCCGACCAGAAGGTCGCGTACTTCACGGCGCCGGGGGTGGGGTCCCCGTCGCCCAGGTTCCGCACGACGTACGACCCGGGGGTCATGTCCCGGCACGCCTGGTCCCACAGGGCGCAGGCCCAGGCGGTGGAGGTGCCCCGGTTGGGGCCGGCCAGCGAGACCCAGTGGTCGACGGCGGCCGCTCCCCCGCCGAACTTGACGTACCAGCGGCTGACCAGCGAGCCGAAGGAGTGCGACACGATGTCGACCTTCGCGGCGCCGGTCTCCCGGCGGACCTCCTCGACGTAGGCGGCGAGCCGGCCGGCGAGGACCTCGTTGACGGACCGGTGGGTGTCGTAGCCGAAGGAGTGGAGCTCCGCGTCGGCGTAGCCGTCGGCCCGCAGGTCGGCTCGCAGCGACCCCCAGACGCCGGGGTCGGCGTTGTATCCGTGCACGAAGACCACCGGGGTGCGCGGTGATACCGGGTCAGAGGCGGGGGCCGGGCCCGGGCCGGCGGCACGAGCCGCGGCGGGCGCCGTGATGGCCAGGCTGAGCGCCAGGCAGAGCGTCAGGAGCGCGACCAGTCCCTGTCGGGCCGTCAGCATCGGTCCCCCCTTACCTTGTTACGCGCGAGTAGCGCGTGTGGTGCGGGCATGCTGCTGCCTGTCGGTACAGAAATCCACCCTCATGCAGCCGCGACACTCCCACGGCCGGAGCATTCCAACGGGCGAACAGGGCGAAATGCCCGAGATGATAGGACAAGCGACCGGCACTTCCGCCGGTCCTCTTGCGTCAGCGCTCTCGGGAGGTTCTGCCGTGACCGTCAGTCTTGAGCAGTTGCGCCGCTGCCACGTCGCCGTCGACCTGGGGGCGGCGAGGACCCGCGTGTACGTCAAGGGCGCCGGCCTCGTGGTCGACGAACCCAGCGTCGCCGCGGTGAACACACGTACCGGCGCGCTCATCGCCGTCGGAACCTTCGCCGAGCGGATGACCGGCCGCACACCCGACTACATCAGGGTCGTACGCCCCGTCTCCGGCGGCACCGTCGTCGACATCGAGATGGCCCAGCGGATGCTGCGCCACCTCCTCGGCGAGAAGCTGCGGCGCGCCCTGCGGCGCAAGCCGCGACTGCGGGCCGCCGCCTGCACGCCGCACGACGCGGACCCGCTCGCCCAGCGGGCGGCCGTGGAGACCCTGGTCGGACTCGGCGCCCGGCGCGTCGAACTGGTCGACACCCTGATCGCCGCGGCCGTCGGCTGCGGACTGCCCGTGGAGCAGCCGACCGCGACGATGATCATGGTGTGCGGGGCCGCTGCCACCCAGGTCGCCGTCCTCTCCCTCGGTTCGATCGTCACCGCCCAGCGGATCCCCGTCGGCGGCGAGGCCATCGACCACGCCGTCGTCCAGCACCTGCGCCACGCACACGAGCTGATGCTGCCCAGCCAGGCCGTCCGGCCGCTGCAACTTGCCCTGCACGGCAACGGCCTCACCTCCGGCGGGCCGGCCTCCACCCTCATCCACGGCCGTGACGTCGCCACCGGACTGGCGCGTTCCGTACATGTGGACACCGCCGCCGTACGGGACGCCATCCACACGCCGCTGACCGCCGTCCTCGACGGGATCGGCAAGGTGCTGCGCGACTGCCCGCCCGACCTGGTCGCCGACCTGACGGACCGGGGAATCATGATGGTCGGCGGCAGCGCCCTCCTGCCGGGCCTGGACCAGATGCTGCGGGACGCCACCGGCATGCCCGTCGCCATCGCCGAACGGCCCGACGTGTGCGCCGTGATGGGTCTCGGCGCCATGCTCGAAGGGAAGATCGCTCCCATGGTCCTCAACCCGCTGGCCGGATGACGGACGCCGCACAGGCAGCGGCCGGCGAACCGGAACACGGGGCGCGGGGCGCGGGGCGCGGGCCACGGCGGTGACGCGGGAGCCGGCGCTCTGCCGTCGGCCCCGCCTCAGAGCCGGTCGGGGCGGTTGGCGGCACGCAGGGCGATCCGGGTGTTGGACTGGGCCACCCCCGCCTCCCGCTTCAGGCGGCGCAGCAGCCCGTCGAGGGCGGCGGGATCGGCCGCCCGGGCGCGTACGAGGTAGTCGTGCGCGCCGGTCACGTGGACGACCTCGGTGATCCCGGGGAGCTTGTCGACCTGCCGCTCGAACTCCTCGTTCGTGGTGTCCTGGCGCAAGGTGACGTCGATGAAGACGACGAGGCCGCCGGCCGTGTCGGCGGCCGGGTCCACCACGACGGTGAACCCGCGGATCACCCCCTCCCGGCGCATCCGCCGCACCCGGTCGGCGGTGGCGTTGGCGCTGAGGCCGACGCGGACTCCGAGGTCGCGGTAGGAGATCCGCGCATCCTGCTGCAGGATGCCGAGGATTTCCCTGTCGAGACGGTCCATGCCGCGATTCTCGCAGTCGGCGCCGGTATTCGCGCTCCTGGCGCGAGCCGTCAGGCCGACGCTGCCCCGCATGAGCGAACTGATGACGCCCGCTCTCGCGGGCGCCGCCGCCGGCCTGGGCGTGGCGATGCCGATGGGTGCGATGAGCGTGCTGCTCCTCCAGGAGGCCATACGGCACCGCCGCACCGCGATGGCAGCGGCCGCCGGCGTGGCCGTGGTCGACCTCGGCTACGCGGCCCTCGCCACCGCCGTCGGCCCCTGGGTGGCCTCTCACATCTCCCCCGTGGAGGCCTGGGTCCGGCTGGCCTCGGCGGTGATCCTGCTGGCCATCGCGGCCCACGGCCTCGCCGGAGCCCGCCGCGGAGCCCCGGCCCCGCCGCCCCCGGGGCAGGAGGGTCCGGGCGCGGCCGCCGGGGCGGGGGGAGGCACCCGCACCGCCACCGACGTGCGCCCGGCCAGGGCCTTCGCCCGCTTCGTGGCCCTGACCGCGATCAACCCCACCACCGCCCTCTACTTCGCGGCCCTCACCACGGCCCAGGGTGCCGTCCTCGGCTCCGGCCCGGCGGGGGCCGCCTTCCTCGTCGGCGTCGGCCTCGCCTCCCTCCTGTGGCAGCAGTCCCTCGTCGCCCTCGGCTCCCTCGCGGGCGCCCGCATCTCCCCGACGGCCCGCCTCTGGACCTTCCGCCTGGGCTACGGCCTGGTCGCCGCCTATGCGCTGAAGATCGCCTTCCCTCTGCCGTGACGGGCTGTTCACACGCCCTTCCTGGACCGTGACCGCCGGCCGGGCGAGCCTGGGTCGGTACGGGCCGGGCGGAGGTCCTTCCAGGAGGCGGGCATGACGTGCAGTGTGCCGAGCCCGGCGGTGACGCCACCAACCTCCTCCACGACGTCGTGACCGGTCCGGCGCGCTGCTGCGCCACCACCGGGCGGGCGGCCTGAAGGCCCCTCACCCGCCTGCTCGTCGCCGGCACCGTGCCCGCCGTGGTCCTCGACGCGGTGATCCGCGTGTTCGCCGTCCCCGGCCCGCACGTCGGGGCTGCTGCTGCGGACCCTGCGCCCGGCGCCGGCCCGCACGACCCGCCCGCCCTCGCCGCGCGCGGACCTTCGTCCCCTCGGTCGTCGGCGCCGCCACCTACGCGCCGGCGGCCTGGTCGGCCGGCACCTCGGCGCCCGGCTCCAGCCCCGCCTGCCCGAGAGGCGCTGCGGCTGCTGCTCGCCGCCCTGGCCACGTCCGTCGGGGCGCTGCACGCCGTCCGGTTCGCGGGCTGACCGCCGCAGCCCGGCCGAAGTACTGTCGCCCACAGACCATTTCGCTGGTCCACACTGCCGACACTGATCCGACACCGATCCGACCTGGGGTGAACCCGTGACGACGACCCGGCTCTCGGCCCGCGCGGCCATCGCCGCCGTGAGCGACACCGGCAGCTTCACCGAACTGCCCGCACCCCTTGGGGAGTCCCCCGCCGACGGCCCGCTGGCCTGGGCCGGCTACGACGCCTCCCGCGCCCGCGCCACCGAGCGCACCGGCGAACACGAGTCCGTCGTCACCGGCACCGCCCGCATCGGCGGCCGCGAAGCCGTCCTGGTCTCCTTCGAGTTCGGCTTCCTCGGCGGCTCGCTGGGCCGACGCACCGGAGACCGGCTCGAAGCCGCCTACACGCACGCCCGCGAGCACCGCCTCCCGCTGGTCTCGCTCATCGCCACGGGCGGCTCCCGCATGCAGGAAGGCATGCTCGCGCTCGGCCAGCTGCAGCGCGTGGCCCGCCAGAGCGTCCTGACCCGGGCCGCCGGACTTCCCCAGCTCGCCGTGCTGCGCGATCCGACCACCGGCGGCGGCTGGGCCACCCTCGGCGCCGGCGCCGACGTCGTCCTCGCACTGCCCGGCGCCCAGGTCGGCTTCGCCGGGTCCCGGGTGCGCCCGGCGGACGCGGACCCGGCGGCGTACACCGCCGAGGGGCAGTACGCCGCCGGTCACGTGGACGCGGTGGTCCCCGCCGCGCAGCTGCCGGGCACCCTCGCGGGCTGGCTCCGCGTCCTCGCCGCGCCCCGCTCCGGCGAGCCGGTCGAGCCCCCGGCCGCACTGGCCGGCGTACGCCCGCCCGCCACCGGCTGGGACGCGGTACGGCAGGCGCGCGACCCCGGCCGACCGCGCGCCGAGGCGTACCTGGACGCGTACTTCGAGCTCCGCCTGCACCTGTCCGGGGACCGGGCGGGCGGCACGGACCCGGGCATGCTGTGCGGATTCGGGCTGCGGGAGGGCCGGGCCGTGGCCTACGCCGCCCAGTGCGGCACCGCCACCCGCCCGGCGGGATACCGCACGGCCACCCGCGTGGTCCGCCTCGCGGACCGGCTCGGCATCCCCGTGCTCACCCTGGTGGACACTCCGGGCGCGGCCAACGACGCCGCCGCCGAGCACGCGGGCGCGGGTGCCGCCATCGCCGACACCTTCGCGGCACTGGCGGCGGCCACCGTGCCCGTCACCACCCTTCTGATCGGCGAGGGCGGTTCGGGCGGCGCCCTGGCGCTGGCCGCGCCGGGGAACACCTGGGTGACGCCGGACAGCTACTTCTCCGTCATCGCCCCGGAACTGGCCGCGGCCATCCTCAAACGTCCCCCGTCGGCCGCCCCCGCCACGGCGGACCAGCTCCGCATCCGCCCCCAGGACCTGGTGGCCCTGGGCGTGGCCCGCGGCATCGTCACCCCGGCCGGACCGGACGGCACCGCAGGGGCGTAGGGGCGGCGGACTCGCGGGTGCGGCCGCCGTTTCGCACCCCGCGGGCCGTCGTTTCACACCCCGCGTGACCGGGCGAACCTGGCCGGGCTGGTCCCGACGTGCCGTGCGAAGTGCCGCGCGAGGTGGGCCTGGTCGTAGAAGCCCGCCTCCACCGCCGCATGCGCCGGCCGCGCCCCCGCGAGCAGCAGACCTCGTGCCACCGCCACCCTCCGCCCGGTCAGGTAGGCGTGCGGCGGCAGCCCGTAGGCCGTCCGGAAACTGCGGATGAGGTGGGTGGGATGGACATGGCCGAGCCGGGCCGAGGCCTCCTCCAGCGTGATCCCCTCCACCAGCCGGGCGTCCAGCAGCTCGCGCAGCCGTACGGCCAGCCGCCGCCCGCCCGTCCCCGCGCCGGCCGCCCCGGCCGCACCGGCGGGCGGCTCTCCCCGGCCCGCCAGCCACCCGCGCAGCCGCTCCTGTACGAAGGCCAGCCGCGACTGCGCCTCCAGGGGGTCCCGCCCGCGCTGCCCGAGCGCCAGGTGCAGCCCGTGTACGCGCTCGCGCAGCGCGGCGTCGACCAGCAGCGGCGCGTCCACGGCAGCTCCGGTCAGCCGCTCCGGCAGGACCGAGGTGTCCAGGTACAGGACGCGCTTGCGGAAGCCCGCCTCCGTGACGGTCCGTCCGTCGTGGACCACCCCGGGCGGCAGCAGGACCACCGCGTCCGACACCCCGGCGCCGTGGCGTTCCCGGTCGAGGGCGAAGTCCACCCGCCCGCCGTCCACGATCATCAGCGCCCAGGTGTCGTGCACGTGCGCCGGATACGCGTGCTCGGTGAAGCGGGCGTGGAAGACCTCGGCGATGCCCGGCACCGGAGGCCGCCAGGCGTACACCGTGCTGCGCGGCGGTGGTATCGCGGCCATGTCAGGAACGTACAAGACGGGCCGCCCGCCCGGCGCCAGGCTGTCCGCATGACGACACAGAAGATCGACGTCGCCGGGAAACTGGCCGGTTTCACCGAGCACTGGGCGCCGCGCCGCATCGCCCGCGTCAACGACTACGAGGTCAAGGTCGCCAAGGTCCGGGGCGAGTTCGTGTGGCACACCCACGAGGACACCGACGAGCTGTTCCTCGTCGTCTCCGGCACCCTGACGATCCGCCTGCGCGAAGGGGACGTAATCCTGGGCCCGGGCGAGATGTACGTCGTCCCGCGCGGGACGGAGCACTGCCCGGCGGCGGACGAGGAGGCCCACATCCTGCTCTTCGAACCGGTCGGCACGGTCAACACCGGCGGCGTGGGCGGCGAACGCACCCGCGAGCCGGTGGACGCGTAGGCGGCCCCGGTACGGTCCTGCTACGCCTTCGGGGAGCGCGCGTCGTAGCGGGCGAAGTCGCGCCAGCGCAGGGCGAGCAGGCCGACCACCACGACGCAGCCCAGCCCGCCGCACGTGACGGCGACGGCCGGGGAGGTCAGGTCGGCGGCGGTCCCGGCGAAGAAGTCCCCGAGCCGGGGCCCGCCCGCGACCACCACGATGAAGACGCCCTGGAGGCGTCCGCGCATGTCGTCGGGGGTGGCTGCCTGGAGCATGGTGGTGCGGAACACCATCGAGACGGTGTCCGCGTACCCGGCGAGGGCCAGGAAGAACAGCCCGAGCCACAGGTTCCGCATGAGGCCGAACACCGCGATGGCCAGCCCCCACGCGGCCACGGCCAGCAGGATCGCCAGCCCGTGCCGCCTGATGCGGGACTGCCAGCCGGAGAACAGCCCGCCGAGCAGCGCCCCCGCGGCGATCGCGGCCACCATCAGGCCGACCGTCTTCGCGGTGTCCCCGTACCAGAGGACGGCGATGGCGGGGAACAGCGCCTTCGGCTGGGCCAGCACCATGGCGGCCATGTCGGTGAAGAACGTCATCCGGATGTTGGGCCGGGTGCCGAGGAAGCGCAGTCCGTCGGCGACGGATGCCCTCCCCCGCGCGCCCTCGGCCCGGTCCGGCTTCATCGACGGCAGCCGCCACATCGCGTAGAGGGCGGCGGTGAAGGTGACGGCGTCGACCAGGTACGCCCACTCGTACCCCCCGACGGCGACGATCAGCCCGCCCAGGGCGGGACCGACCATCGTGCCGAAGGTCATGGTCACGGAGTTCAGGGCGTTGGCCGCGGGCAGCTGTTCCGCGGGCAGCAGCCTCGGGATCATCGCCGAGCGCGCCGGCCCGGTCAGCGCCCCGCAGGCGGCCTGGAGCGCGACGACGGCGTACAGGAACCAGACGCGGTGGTAGCCGACCAGTGCGGCCGCGGCGAGCGCGACCGACAGCGCGGCGGCGCCGAGGGAGCTGTAGAGGCCGAGCTTGCGCCGGTCCACGGTGTCGGCGATGGCCCCGCCGTAGAGGCCGAAGACGATCAGCGGGACGAGGGAGAAGAGCCCCACCAGCCCTACGGCGAAGCTGGAGCGGGTGATGTCGTAGACCTGGAGCGAGATCGCGAGGGCCGTCATCGCCTGGCCTACCCAGGAGATCGTTCCCCCGAACCACAGCCTGCGGTAGTCCGCGGACGTGGACAGCGGTGTGAGGTCGGCTAATATCCGCCGCTGCGGGCGGGTCGGCGCACTGGTACGAGTCACATCGGATCATAACCACGGGCAACAGTCGCCCCACGCTGCTCCGGACTCCCCTCCCGGGCGGGCGGTTGCCGGTAACCCGCCACTGTCACGGGACATTTGACTGATTCGCCGCACGCTCCCGCCTCGTGTTCGGCTCATGATGAAAAGACTCGTATGTCCAGGGAGGCGTAGTGATCGAACCTGGCAACAGCACCACGAGCACCGGCACCGCGCAGAACACGGTGCACCCCACCGTGCCCCTCACCGTCGGCGTCGAGGAGGAGTTCCTGCTCGTCGACGCCCGCACTCTCCGGGTGGTCCCCGCCGCCCCGATGGTCCTGGCGACGGCCGCCGGGATGCCGGGCGAGATGCACCCGGAAGGCACCCGCTACCAGGTGGAGATATCCACCCCGGTCGCCGACTCGGCCGCCTCGCTGCGCGCCGAACTCGTCGCCCTGCGGCGCACCCTCGGACGGGCCGCCCGCGCCCACGGCTGCCGGCTCCTGGCCGCGCCGTCGCCGGTCGTCGCGGTGGAAGGGCCGCTGCACCTGACGGACGACCTGCCGCGCCAGCGCGAGCAGCACCGCCGCTTCGGCGCGCTCACCGACACCCTCGTCAGCTGCGGCCGCCACGTCCACATCGGCACGCTCGACGTGGACACGGCGGTCGCGGTCTCCAACCGGATCAGACCATGGCTGCCCACGCTGATCGCGCTGGCCGCCAACTCGCCGTTCTGGGGCGGCCGTGACACCGGCCACTCCAGCTGGCGGGCGATGGCCTGGTCCGGCTGGCCCTCGGCGGGCCCGCCTCCGCACTTCACGTCCACGGCCCACTTCCGGCGCTCGGTGCAGACCCTGCTCGGGTCGGGAGCGGCCCTGGACACCAAGATGGTCTACTGGGACCTCCGCCCCTCCGGCCACTGGCCGACGCTGGAGTTCCGCGCGCCGGACATGTCCGCGGCCGTCGACTCGGCGGTCCTGCAGGCCGAACTGGCCCGCGCACTCGTGGCCACGGCGCTCCGCGAGATCGGCGAGCAGCGCCCCGAGCCGGCCCTGCGGGACGACGTACTGCACCTCGCGCGCTGGCGGGCGGCCCACGACGGCCTGGAGGGCTTCGGCCTCGACCCGTACACGGGCGCGGAACTCCCGGCGGCCGACCTCGCGGAGGCCCTGCTGGACCTGGTCGCCCCGGAACTGGCCGCCGCGGGCGACCTGGACCACGCGGCCAAGACCCTCGCCGGCCTCCTGCGCGACGGCTCGGGCGCCCACCGCCAGCGAGCGGCCTACGCCCGCCGCCAGGACCTGTCGGACGTCCTGCGCCTCCTCGTGGACGAAACGGAGGACTTCTGACGGCCCACTCCCCGGAAAACGCCGAAGCCGCAGGTGCGATCGTTTCTGCACCTGCGGCTTGCGGTGGGGCGGGTGGGACTCGAACCCACGGCCGACGGATTATGAGTCCGCTGCTCTAACCGGCTGAGCTACCGCCCCTTCACGGCGTGGCGCGTACATCTGTGCGCGCCGTCTGCCGCAGCATAGCCGCTCATACGATCTCCTGCCTCGGATGCCTCGCATGATCGGCTTCGCCTGTTCAGAGAGACCGCGCTGAGGGCTGCCCGGTTCCCGAAAAGGCCGACAAAGAGAAAAGAGGACCCCGTAGGGTCCTCTTCTCTGCCTTGCTCCCCCGGCTGGACTCGAACCAGCAACCCTCCGGTTAACAGCCGAATGCTCTGCCAATTGAGCTACAGGGGACTGCGCTCCCCCGACTGGACTCGAACCAGTAACCTGCCGGTTAACAGCCGGCTGCTCTGCCAATTGAGCTACAGGGGATTGCTGCGGTGCATCGAACAGCCCACCTCCGGCCTTGCCGGGGGGCGAGCGCTCGCTGCGAGACATAGATTAGCGCAAGCAGGGGGGTGCTCCGCCAATCGGTATCGACAGCAGGCCGGGCACCACACGACGAAGGGTGACAGGCATGCGGTACAAGGTCACGTTCGTGGTCGGACTGGCTCTCGGGTACGTGCTCGGAACGCGGGCCGGACGCGAGCGCTACGAGAAGCTGAAGAAGTCCGCCCGCCAGGTCGCGCAGAATCCCGCGGTGCGCAACGCCGCCGAGACCGCGGGACATACCGGGCGGGAGTACGCCGGGAAGGCCTTCGCCGTGGTGAGCGAGAAGGTCGGCGACGCCGTACCGGGCTCGCTCGCGGACCGGGTACGCGCACTGCGCGGCCACAGCAACGGCCAGGCCGCCGATGACGACTGGGGCACCAGCAACACCTGACCCGTCAGAGGCGGCACCGGGAGCCCCTGGGACCCATGAGGTTTCAGGGGCTCCGGGACGGTCGGGAGCGCCCCGCGTGCGGCAGAATTCTCCGCATGGGGATAGTCGCCGGGCTGGACAGCTCTTCCGCCTTCACACGCATCGTCGTCTGTGACACCGACACCGGCGCCGTGCTGCGCCAGGGGTACGCACCCCATCCGCAGCCCGCGGGCGAACCCGACGGCGCCAGCCCCCACGAGACCGACCCCCAGGCCTGGCTGCTCTCCCTCGGCGAGGCCGCCGGCGGCGGGATCCTGGAGGGGGTCCAGGCCATCGGGGTCTCCGCGCAGCAGCACGGCCTGCTCCCGCTGGACCCGCAGGGCGCCCTGGTGCGCCCGGCCCTCGTCGGCAACGACAAGCGCGGCCAGGCCGCGGCCGCCGACCTCACCGAAGCCCTCGGCGGGCGGCACGCCTGGGCCGAGGCGGTGGGCTCGGTCCCGCACTCCGCGCAGCCCGTCGCGAAGCTGGCCTGGCTGGCCCGCACCGAGCCCGAGGCGGCCCGCCGGGTGGCCGTGCTGATGTCCCCGCACGACTGGCTGGTCTGGCAGCTGCTGGGCCGCCCGGCCCGGCGGACCACCGACCGCGGCGGCGCCTCCGGAACCGGCTACTGGTCGGCGGCCGCCGGAGCCTGGCGGCCCGACCTGGTCGAGCTGGCACTCGGGCACCGGGCCCTGCTGCCGGAGGTGCTCGGCCCCGCCGACGCGGCCGGAACCACGCCCGAGGGGCTGCTGATATCCGCCGGCACCGGCGAGACGATGGCCGCGGCGCTGGGCCTGGGGCTGGGCCCCGGCGACGCGGTGGTCTCCCTCGGCGCCTCCGGGTCGGTGATGGCGCTGCACCACGAGGCGCTGTCGGAGCCGGGCGGGCTGATCACCTCCCTGGCCGACGCCACCGGCATGCATCTGCCCGTGGTGAACACCTCCAACGCCGTACGGGCCCTGCGCGGCACCGCCGAGCTGCTCGGCACCGACCTGGAGGGCCTGTCCGCGCTCGCGCTGAAGTCGACCCCGGGCGCGCACGGCCTCGTACTGCTGCCGTATCTGGAAGGTGAGCGGACGCCGAGCCTGCCGCATGCCGCCGGAACCCTCAGCGGGCTGCGCCGGGACTCGATGAAGCCGGAGCACCTGGCCCGGGCGGCCTTCGAGGGCATGCTGTGCGGCCTGGTGGACGCCCTCGACGTGCTGCGCTCGCGCGGGGTCGAGATCCGCCGGGTGTTCCTGCTGGGGGCGGCCGCGGAGCTGCCCGCCGTGCAGGTGGCGGCCCCCGGGCTGTTCGGCACGCAGATCGTCGTACCGGCACCGGCCGACTACGCGGCGCTGGGCGCGGCCCGCCAGGCGGCCTGGGCGCTCGGTGTGGCGCAGGGCACACTGGCTCCGCACACCCCGCCCCACTGGCCGGCCCCCGCGGCGCAGGTCTTCGAGCCGGGCGAGGAGTTCGCGGCCTGGCAGGGCGTCCGCCAGCAGTACGTCGCCACGCGGGAGCAGATCCACCCCGGGGCGTTCTGACCGCTGCCGGATCAGGGCGGGCGCGGGGTCGTAGGACCCGCGCCGCGCCGCTGGTCCTTTTGACCGGCCTTTGCGAAATCCGATGGGGATCGGTGGGCCGATTGGCCGAAGATGGGTTGAACCCCTCGATCGTGCCGACCGGAGCCTGCGCGTGCTCATACGACTTCTGCGGACCCACCTGGGCCCGTACCGCAAACCCATCGCGGCGCTGGTCCTGCTGCAACTGCTGCAGACCAGCGCCAGCCTCTACCTGCCCACCCTGAACGCCGACATCATCGACAAGGGTGTCGTCAACGGCGACACCGGCTACATCCTGCGCTTCGGCGCACTGATGCTGGGCGTCTCGCTCGTCCAGCTCGTCTGCAACGTCGGAGCCGTCTACTACGGCGCCCGCACGGCCGCGGCCGTCGGTCGCGACATCCGTGGCGCCGTCTTCGACCGGGTGCAGAGCTTCTCCGCCCGGGAGCTCGGCCAGTTCGGCGCCCCGTCACTGATCACCCGTACGACGAACGACGTCCAGCAGGTCCAGATGCTGGTGCTGATGACCTTCACCCTGATGGTGTCGGCCCCGATCATGTGCGTCGGCGGCATCGCGATGGCGCTCTCGCTGGACGTGCGTCTGTCGGGCGTCCTGCTGGCCGTGGTGCCCGTACTCGGGATCTCCGTCGGCGCCATCGTCCACCGGACGCGGCCGCTGTTCCGCCAGCTGCAGGACCGCCTGGACACCGTGAACCGGGTGCTGCGCGAGCAGATCACCGGCAACCGGGTGATCCGCGCCTTCGTCCGCGACGACTACGAGAAGGAACGCTTCCGGGAGGCCAACGCCGACCTCACCGGCGTCTCGCTGGCCTCGGGCCGGCTGCTGGCTCTGATGTTCCCGACCGTGATCGTGGTCGTGAACATCTCCAGCGTCGCCGTCATCTGGTTCGGCGCGATGCGCGTCGACAGCGGCGGTATGGAGGTCGGCCAGCTCACGGCCTTCCTCGCCTACCTGATGCAGATCGTCATGTCCGTGATGATGGCCACCTTCATGTTCATGATGGTGCCGCGCGCCGAGGTCTGCGCCGAGCGCATCCAGGAGGTGCTGGACACCGAGTCCAGCGTCGTCCCGCCCGCCGAACCGGTGCGCGAACTCACCCGCCGCGGGCTCCTGGAGCTGCGCGGCGCCGACTTCGGCTACCCGGGCGCCGAGTCCCCCGTCCTGCGCGGTGTGGACCTGGTGGCCCGTCCCGGCGAGACCACGGCGGTGATCGGCTCCACCGGAAGCGGCAAGTCCACGCTGCTGGGCCTGGTCCCGCGGCTGTTCGACGCGACCGGCGGCGAGGTACTGGTCGACGGCGAGGACGTACGCCGACTCGACCCGGAACTGCTGGCGAGGACGGTCGGCATGGTGCCGCAGAAGCCGTACCTCTTCTCCGGCACCATCGCCTCCAACCTGCGCTACGGACGCCCGGACGCCGGCGACGAAGAGCTGTGGCATGCGCTGGAGGTCGCCCAGGCGAAGGAGTTCGTCTCGGCGCTGGAGGGCGGCCTGGAGGCCCCCGTGACCCAGGGCGGGACGAACGTCTCCGGCGGCCAGCGCCAGCGACTGGCCATCGCCCGCACGCTGGTCCAGCGCCCCGAGATCTACCTCTTCGACGACTCCTTCTCGGCCCTGGACTACGCGACGGACGCGGCGCTGCGCGCGGCGCTCGCCCGCGAGACCGAGGACGCGACCGTGGTCATCGTCGCCCAGCGGGTCGCGACGATCCGCGACGCCGACCGGATCATCGTCCTGGACGAGGGGCAGGTCGTGGGCGAGGGACGCCACCACGAGCTGATGGCCGGCAACGAGACCTACCGGGAGATCGTGCTCTCCCAGCTGACGGAGGCGGAGGCCGCATGAGCGGGCCCGGAGGACGGATGATGATGGGGCCGGCCCAGCGGTCCCTGGACTTCAGGGGATCGGGCAGGCGGCTGCTGGCCCAGCTCGCGCAGGACCGGGCCAAGCTGTGGGGCATGGTCCTCGCCGTTGTCGGCAGCGTCGCCTGCGCCGTCGTCGGACCGAAGATCCTCGGCGAGGCGACCGACCTGGTCTTCGCGGGGATCGTGGGCCGGGAGATGCCGGCCGGCGTGACCAAGCAGCAGGCGCTGGAGGCGATGCGCGCCCGCGGTGACGAGGGCATGGCGGACATGCTGTCCGGCACCGACTTCACCCCCGGACAGGGCATCGACTTCGGCGCCGTCGGGGTCGTGGCGATCTGGGCGCTGGTGGTCTTCACCCTGGCCGGCCTGCTGATGCTGGTCGCGACCCGGCTGTCGAACCACGTCATGAACGGCACCCTGTACCGGATGCGCGAGGAGCTCCAGGCAAAGCTGTCGCGGCTGCCGCTGTCGTACTTCGACCAGCAGAAGCGCGGCGAGGTGCTGAGCCGGGCCACCAACGACATAGACAACATCGGCCAGACGCTGCAGCAGACGATGGGTCAGCTGCTGAACTCGCTGCTGACGATCGTCGGCGTGCTGGCCATGATGTTCTGGATCTCGCCGCTGCTGGCGCTGGTCGCGGTGGGGACCGTACCGGTCTCCGTCTACGTCGCCGCGAAGATCGGCAAGAAGTCGCAGCCGCAGTTCGTGGAGCAGTGGAAGACGACCGGCACGCTCAACGCCCACATCGAGGAGATGTACTCGGGGCACAACCTGGTCAAGGTCTTCGGCCGGCAGAAGGAGTCCGCGGCGGTCTTCGCCGAGCAGAACGAGGCGCTGTACCGGGCCTCCTTCAAGGCCCAGCTGGTCAGCGGCATCATGCAGCCGGTGATGTTCTTCATCTCGAACATCAACTACGTGCTGATCGCGGTGGTCGGCGGGCTGCGGGTCGCCTCCGGCAGCCTGTCGATCGGTGACGTGCAGGCCTTCATCCAGTACTCGCGGCAGTTCTCGATGCCGCTGACGCAGGTCGCGTCGATGGCGAACCTGGTGCAGTCCGGTGTCGCCTCGGCGGAGCGGGTCTACGAGCTGCTGGACGCCCCGGAGCAGGAGCGCGACGCCGACGTGCCGGAGCGCCCCCGGGAGCTGCGCGGACAGGTCACCTTCGACAAGGTGGCCTTCCGCTACGAGCCGGACCGGCCGCTCATCGAGAACCTGTCGCTCTCGGTGGAGCCGGGCCACACGGTCGCGATCGTCGGCCCGACGGGTGCCGGCAAGACGACCCTGGTGAACCTGCTGATGCGGTTCTACGAGGTCACGGGCGGCGAGATCGCCCTCGACGGGGTGGACATCGCCAAGATGACCCGCGAGGAGCTGCGCGGCGGCATCGGCATGGTGCTGCAGGACACCTGGCTGTTCGGCGGCACCATCGCGGAGAACATCGCCTACGGTGCCTCGCGCGAGGTGACGCGTGCCGAGATCGAGGAGGCGGCGCGGGCGGCGCACGCGGACCGGTTCATCCGGACGCTGCCGGACGGCTACGACACGGTGCTGGACGACGAGGGTTCGGGGGTCAGCGCGGGCGAGAAGCAGCTGATCACCATCGCCCGGGCGTTCCTGTCGGATCCGGTGATCCTGGTCCTCGACGAGGCGACGAGCTCGGTGGACACCCGTACCGAGGTGCTGATCCAGAAGGCGATGGCGCGGCTGGCGCACGGCCGTACGTCCTTCGTGATCGCGCACCGGCTCTCCACGATCCGCGACGCCGACGTGATCCTGGTGATGGAGAGCGGTTCGATCGTGGAGCAGGGCACGCACGAGGAGCTGCTGGCGTCGGGCGGTGCCTACGCTCGGCTGTACGCGGCGCAGTTCGCCCAGGCGGTCGCCGAGGTCGACTGACGGCGGCGTGAGCGGGTGGGGGCGTCCTTCGGGGCGCCCTTTCCCGTTGCGGCGGGTGTCGGTGGGTGTCGACGGGTGTCGGTGGGTGTCCGCTTCAGTCGAGGTAGCCGCGCAGCTGGTCGGCGAAGGCGTGGTCGCGCAGCTTGTTGAGGGTCTTGGACTCGATCTGGCGGATCCGCTCGCGCGTCACGCCGAAGATCCGGCCGATCTCCTCCAGGGTGCGGGGGCGTCCGTCCGCGAGGCCGTAGCGCAACTGCACGACCTTGCGCTCACGTTCGCCGAGGGTCGACAGGACCGCCTCCAGGTGCTCGCGCAGCAGGAAGAAGGCGGCCGACTCCACGGGGGAGGCTGCGTCCCCGTCCTCGATGAGGTCGCCGAGGGCGACGTCGTCCTCCTCGCCGACGGGGGCGTGCAGGGAGACCGGCTCCTGGGCGAGGCGCAGCACTTCGAGTACGCGCTCGGGGGTCAGCTCCAGGTGGTGGGCGACCTCTTCGGCGGTGGGCTCGTAGCCGCGTTCCTGGAGCATGCGGCGCTGGACGCGCACGACGCGGTTGATCAGCTCGACGACGTGGACGGGCACGCGGATGGTCCGGGCCTGGTCGGCGAGGGCCCGGGACATCGCCTGCCGGATCCACCAGGTGGCGTAGGTGGAGAACTTGTACCCGCGGGCGTAGTCGAACTTCTCAACGGCCCGGATCAGCCCGAGGTTCCCCTCCTGCACCAGGTCGAGCATGGTGAGCCCGCGGCCGACGTACCGCTTCGCGACGGAGACGACGAGGCGCAGGTTCGACTCGATGAGCCGGCGTTTGGCCATGCGACCCATGACGACGAGCCGGTCGAGGTCGAGGGCGAGCTGGGAGTCGAGGTCGGGGGTGTTGCCGAGCTTCTCCTCGGCGAACAGTCCGGCTTCGACGCGCCGTGCCAGGTCCACCTCCTCCGCGGCGGTGAGCAGCGGGATCCTGCCTATCTCGCGCAGGTACTGGCGGAACAGGTCGGCGGAGGGTCCGGATCCGCCCCCGCTCCCGTCGCTGTCCCGCCTGCGCTGCACAGGTACCGGCTCGATGAGCTCCAGTACCTCGGGCTCTTCGTCCACGGCGACGGCCTCCGAGGACTCGCTCGCGTTCACGGTCAGGGTCCGGGTCTGCACGGGGGCGACCTCCAGGGCTCCGAGGACGGGGGCTCCGCATTCAGTGTGGGGTAGGACACATCGCTGCCACGAGGGGCGTGCGGGCACTTTCTGAGTCCGGTGCGTGACCGATGGTTACCCCCCTCGGGGAACCCCGATGCGGATCGGACTCATGTCCGAGACGATCGGCTCCACGTCGGAGTACGAAGCCCACGTGACGGTGCGCCGTCCGGGCGCGGCGGAGCTGGCGCGGCGGAGCTGGCGCGGCTCGACGTCTGGCCCGGAGCGCGGAGTTGGGGGCGCCCCCCCCATCGTCCGGCACGGGGTCGGACGGCGTCGCCGCCGATACGCCCTTCGGCAGGCGGGCGGGGCTCCGTAGCCGGACACGCGGAAGCACCTGGAAACCCTCGGCATCGCGCGCATCGGATCCGACGGCTACGTGGGCGCCGAGTGGCAGCACTGCGCGGCGGATTAGCCGGAGTTGGCCGAGGACAGCCTCAGGCCGGTTCGACGCGGACCGCGCAGACCTTGAACTCCGGCATGCGGGAGGTGGGGTCGAGGGCCGGGTTGGTCAGGGTGTTGGCGCGGCCCTCGCCCGGCCAGTGGAAGGGCATGAAGACCGTGTCCGCGCGGATGGCGTCGGTGATGCGGGCCGGGGCCACGGCGCGGCCGCGGCGGGAGGTGACCGCGAGGGGGCTGCCGTCGACCGCGCCGATGCGGGCGGCGAGGCGGGGGTGCAGTTCGACGAACGGGCCGGGTGCGGCCTCGTTGAGCTCGTCCACCCGGCGGGTCTGGGCGCCGGACTGGTACTGGGCGACCACACGGCCGGTGGTGAGCAGGAGCGGGTACTCCGCGTCGGGGACCTCCGCGGCGTCGCGGTGGGCGACGGGGACGAAGCGGGCCCGGCCGTCGTCCGTGGCGAAACGGTCCAGGAAGAGGCGCTGGGTGCCGGCCGATCCTTCGGGGCAGGGCCAGAAGACGCCCTGCTCGGACTCGATGCGGTCGTAGGTGATGCCCGAGTAGTCCGCCGGGCCGCCGGCCGAGGCGCGGCGCAGTTCGTCGAAGACCTCCTCGGGGGCGGTGGGGAAGCCCTTCTCGACGCCGAGGCGGGCGGCGAGCCCGTGCAGGACGTCCAGGTCGCTGCGGACGCCGGGGGGCGGGGTCAGGGCGCGGCGGCGCAGCAGGACGCGGCCCTCCAGGTTGGTGGTGGTGCCGGTCTCCTCCGCCCACTGGGTGACGGGGAGGACGACGTCCGCGAGGGCGGCCGTCTCGGAGAGCACGACGTCGGCGACGGCGAGGAAGTCCAGTGAGCGGATGCGGTCCTCGATGTGTGCGGCCCGGGGGGCGGAGACCACCGGGTTGGAGCCCATCAGCAGGAGCGACTTCACGTCGGTGCCGAGGGCGTCGAGGAGTTCGTAGGCGCTGCGGCCGGGCCCGGGCAGGCTGTCGGGGTCGACGCCCCAGACCTCGGCGACGTGTGCCCGCGCGGCCGGATCGGTGAGCTTGCGGTAGCCGGGGAGCTGGTCGGCCTTCTGCCCGTGCTCGCGTCCGCCCTGGCCGTTGCCCTGGCCGGTGAGGCAGCCGTAGCCGGACAGCGGGCGGCCGGCCCGGCCGGTGGCCAGGCACAGGTTGATCCATGCGCCGACGGTGTCTGTGCCCTTGGACTGCTGCTCCGGGCCGCGGGCGGTCAGGACCATCGCGGACTCCGGTGCGCAGAAGAGGGAGACGGCCTCGCGCAGGGCCGGGACCGGGACGCCGGTGATCCGTTCCACCAGCTCCGGCCAGTGGGCCATGGCGGCGGCCCGGGCCTCCTCCCAGCCGGTGGTGCGGGCGGCGATGAACTCCTCGTCGGTGCGGCCGTCGGCGACGACGAGGTGCAGGAGGCCCAGGGCGAGGGCGAGGTCGGTGCCGGGGCGCGGGGCCAGGTGCAGGTCGGCCTGTTCCGCGGTGCGCGTGCGGCGCGGGTCGATGACGATGAGGGTGCCGCCGTTGGCCTTGAGCTCGGTGAGGTAGCGCAGGGCGGGCGGCATGGTCTCGGCCAGGTTCGAACCGACGAGGATCACGCAGCCGGTGCGGGGGATGTCCTCCAGCGGGAAGGGCAGGCCGCGGTCGAGCCCGAAGGCCTTCTGGTGCGCGGCGGCGGCCGATGACATGCAGAAGCGGCCGTTGTAGTCGATCTGCGAGGTACGCAGGGCGACGCGGGCGAACTTGCCGAGCGCGTACGCCTTCTCGTTGGTCAGCCCGCCGCCGCCGAAGACGCCGACCGCGTCCGGCCCGTGCTCGCGGGACGTGCGGGTGAGGCCCGCGGCGACGGCGTCCAAAGCCTCCTCCCAGGTGGCCGGTTCGAGCCGCCCTGCGTGGGTGCGGACGAGCGGCTCGGTCAGGCGCACCCGGGAGGAGAGCACGGCAGGGGCGGTGCGGCCCTTGCCGCACAGTGCTCCCCGGTTGACCGGGAAGTCGGCGCGCTCCTCCACCGTCACGCCCGCGCCGCCGGGCTCGGGGCGCAGGTTCATCCCGCACTGCAGGGCGCAGTAGGGGCAGTGTGTGGCGGTGGCGGTGGCGGAGGTGCTCATGGCCCCAGCCTGCGCCGCCGGTGTTACACGGGCAGCCGCGCCGCGTTACGGCTCGGGATGCTCCACCTCAGCGCGGCCCGGCGCCCCCGGTGAGGGCGGCGTCGAGGGCCGGCCGCAGCTCGGGTCGGCCGAGGACCTCCACGAACATGATCCGGCCGTCGACGACGTCGAGGATCAGGTCTCCACGGGCCGGGAGCAGTGCCACGTTGCGGTGGCCCGGCCCGTAGGGCGTCCCCGGTGGGTGGGACGCGGTGTGGAAGCTCTGGCAGAAGTCGTCGCCGCAGCCGCAGTCGGCGAGGACGCGGAGGTCGTGGGCGCAGATGGCGAGGTCGCCCTCGCCCTCCTCCTGCAGCAGCCGCACGAGTTCGGCGCTCAGCCCCGGGAGGACGTCACGCAGCAGGGGTGCGGTGGTGTCGTCGTCCTGTTGCACAGGGCGGACCGTAGCCCGGCTCTCCCGGCGGAGGCACCCGATTATGCGGGCCGGCCGCGCGTACGGCGGGCGCGTACGACGGACCGTACGACAGGCGGCTGTGACCGGGCCGTGCAGGACGGGCGACTGCCGCGCCCGCCGGCGGTGCGTCACCTCGCCGAAGCCGCCAGGGCCTGCGATATGCCCTGTTCCTTCGGGCCCAGGAAGTGCGGGGCCGGCTTGAAGGCCGCGTCCACGGCCGCCTTGCCGGCCGCGAGGAACTCGCGCGCCTGCCCGTAGCGCCAGGTGGCGTCGTGCACGTCGGCGACCCCGACGCCGTACGAGTCCAGGCCCGCCGCCTGGCACAGGGCGACGGCCCTGCGTATGTGGAAGCCCTGGGTGACCAGCACGGCCCGGTCGACCCCGAAGATCTCCTTGGCCCGCACGCAGGAGTCCCACGTGTCGAAGCCCGCGTAGTCGCTGACGATCCGCCCGTCCGGCACCCCCTTCCCGGTGAGGTAGGTGCGCATCGCGTCGGGCTCGTCGTACTCGCGGCGGCTGTTGTCCCCCGTGACCAGGACGACCTTGACCTTGCCGGTGCGGTACAGCTCGGCAGCGGCGTCGAGCCGGTCGGCGAGATAGGGGGTGGGCCGCCCCCGCCACAGGCCGGCCCCGAACACCACCGCCACATCGGCGGCGGGCGCGTCGGCCGTGGTCCGCAGCCGGTCGGCGGCCGACGCGTGGGTCCACGCCGACGGGAGCAGCGCCAGCACACAACCCGCCATGACGGCCCGCACCGCTCGCCGTCTGCCCCTGACTCCCCGCAGCCGCCTGGGCCACCCCGCCCGGTAGCCCACCGTCCTCACCGCCACAGCCGCACGCATCCTCACCCGCCCCCTCAGCCTCGCCGTCGTCATAGCCATCGCCGTCGCCCAGCCCTTGATCCTCATGACCGCCCCTCCCGCGCACCCACCGGCACACACCGTTCGCACACATTGACGATCACCACCCGGCCGCGAGTTCCGCCCCCGCCCTCTTTCACTCGTACGAACGACCGAGTGAGCACCCCGCAAACACCCGTCACCCCGGCGCAACGCACCCGCAACGTCCGACCCGCAGGATCGGTGCATGACGGAGCCGGTGCACCCTCCCGACAGCCCCTCCCTCCCGGTCGGCAGCGCGGCCGAGCTGCTGACCCGGATCACGCCCAACTCGGCACGCAGCTCCGCGGACTGCGACCGCCCCGCACCCGCCCCCTCGGAGGCCGCCCATGCAGCAGCCCACCCTCGTCGCCGTGGCCCACGGCAGCCGCGACCCGCGCGCCCTGCGCACCGCCCTCGCCCTCCTCGAACGGGTCCGCGAGCTCCGCCCGCGCCTCGACGTCCGGCTCGGCCACATCGAGCTGAACGAGCCGCTGCTCGACTACACCCTGCGCGCCGCGTCCGGCGCCGCGGTGCTCGTCCCGCTGCTGCTCGGCCGCGGCCACCACGTCAAACGCGACCTCCCCGCGGCCGCCGCCCGTGCCACCCACCTGGACACCCGCGTGGCCGCTCCGCTGGGCCCCCACCCGCTGCTCGTCGAAGCGCTGTACGAGCGGCTCACGGAGGCCGGGTGGACCGCCGGCACCGCCGTGGTCCTCGGCGCCGCCGGCTCCCGCGACCCCGACTCGGCAGCCGACACCCGGCGCACCGCCTCGCTGCTCTCCCGGCGCCTCGGCGGCGTCCCGGTGGTGCCCGCCTACGCCTCGGCCGCCGCGCCCGACGCCCCCGGGGCCGTCCGCGCCCTCGCCGCCCGCGGCCACCGCCGGATCGCCGTGGCCTCGTACTTCGCCGCTCCCGGCCGGTTCGCCACCCAGACCGCCGCGGCCGCGCCCGACCTCGCGGCCGCCCCGCTGGGCGATCACCCCGCCCTGGCCCGGCTGTTGCTGCACCGCTACGACGAGGCCCTGGCCCGTCCCGCCGCCCGCCCCCTGCCGGAACTCGTCTCCGCCTGATCCCGGTTTGTCAGTCGTTGCGGTTACCGTCTTGTCATGGAAGGCACCGCGCACGCCCCCGCAGACGACCTCTACTCGCCCTACGACCCGGCCGACACCGAGCGCTTCGCCGCCGAGCCCGACAAACGGCCCGGGCGCACCGCCTTCCAGCGCGACCGCGCCCGCGTGCTGCACTCCGCCGCGCTGCGCCGCCTCGCCGGGAAGACCCAGGTGGTCACCCCCGGCACCCGCTCGTACGACTGGGACGCCAGCCCCCGTACCCGCCTGACGCACTCGCTGGAGTGCGCCCAGGTGGGGCGGGAGCTCGGCGCGGCGCTCGGCTGCGACCCCGACCTCGTCGAGGCCGCCTGCCTCTCGCACGACATGGGCCACCCGCCCTTCGGCCACAACGGCGAGGAGGCGCTGAACGAGTTCGCCAAGGACTGCGGCGGCTTCGAGGGCAACGCCCAGTCGCTGCGCCTGCTGACGCGGCTGGAGCCGAAGCGGTTCGTGCCCGGCCCGGCCGGGGGGCAGCCGGTCAGCGTCGGCCTCAACCTCACCCGGGCCTGCCTGGACGCCGCCACCAAGTACCCGTGGGCCCGCGGCGGCCACCCGACCGATCCCGGCTCGGTGAAGTTCGGGGCGTACGAGGACGACCTGCCCGTCTTCCAGTGGCTGCGGCGCGGCGCGCCCGCCGACCGCAAGTGCTTCGAGGCCCAGGTCATGGACTGGGCGGACGACGTCGCCTACTCCGTCCACGACTTCGAGGACGGGCTGCACGCCGGGCATCTCGACCCCAACCTGCTGTTCGCCGAGCCCGAGCGGGCCGCGATCTGGCAGGTCGCCATCGGACGGTACGTCCCCGCCGACACCTCCCCGGAGGAACTGCGCGCCGCCCTGGACCGTTTGATGGAGCAGGAGTGGTGGCCGCACGGGTACGACGGCTCCGCCGTGGCCCAGGCCCGCCTGAAGGACGCCACGAGCCAGCTGATCGGCCGCTTCTGCCTGGCCGCGGAAGGAGCCACCCGGGAGGCGTACGGCTCGGGCCGACTGACGCGGTACGGGGCCGAGCTGGTGGTGCCGCGCGAGGCGCGCAACGAGTGCGCGGTCCTCAAGGCGGTCGCCGACCTGTACGTCATACAGCGCGACGAGCAGGAGCGGATCCGCGCCGACCAGCGCATCGTCCTGGCCGAACTGGCCGAGGCGCTCAGCGCCCGCGCACCCGAGGGCCTGGACCCTCAGTTCCGCGCCATCTTCGACGCGGCCGCGGACGACCGGGCCAGGAAGCGGGCCGTCGTCGATCAGATCGCGTGTCTGACCGACGCTTCCGCCCGTTCCCTGCACGCACGCCTCACCCGGCGCACCCGACGCGCCGAAGGGTGAGCTGATCGAGCCACTCCCTCTTCACGCGGCAGGCTCGGTGCGGGACGCTCGCATGTGGTCGCATGTGGCGCAGAGGTTATGAGGAGGCATCAGGTGGTCGACGCACACCGGACGTTCGTCATCGTCGGCGCGGGGCTCGCCGGGGCGAAGGCGGCCGAAACGCTGAGGTCGGAGGGGTTCACGGGGCGGGTGATCCTGATCGGCGACGAGCGTGACCATCCCTACGAGCGGCCCCCGCTGTCCAAGGGGTACCTGACGGGCAAGGAGGAGCGCGAGAGCGTCTTCGTCCACGAGCCGTCCTGGTACGCGGCCTCCGACATCGAACTGCACCTCGGCCAGCCGGCCGTCCACCTCGACCGGGAGGCCAAGCGCGTGGTCCTCGGGGACGGCACGGTCATGCACTACGACAAGCTGCTGCTGGCCACCGGCGCCGAGCCGCGCCGCCTGGACATCCCCGGCACCGGGCTGGCCGGGGTGCACCATCTGCGCCGGCTCGCGCACGCCGAGCGGCTGCGCCACGTCCTGGCGGGCCTCGGCCGGGACAACGGCCACCTGCTGATCGCGGGCGCCGGCTGGATCGGGCTGGAGGTCGCCGCCGCGGCCCGCGGGTACGGCGCCGAGGTGACCGTCGTCGAACCGGAGGCCACCGCGCTGCACGCCGTGCTCGGTCCCGAGATCGGCCGGCTCTTCGGCGACCTGCACGCCGATCACGGGGTGCGCTTCCACTTCGGGGCCCGGCTGACCGAGATCGTCGGCCAGGACGGGATGGTGCTGGCGGCCCGTACGGACGACGGCGAGGAGCACCCCGCGCACGCGGTGCTCGCCGCGATCGGGGCCGCGCCGCGGACGGCGCTCGCCGAGACCTCCGGGCTGGCCCTGGTCGACCGGGAGCACGGCGGCGGCATCGCCGTGGACGCCTCGCTGTGCACGTCCGACCCGGACGTCTACGCGGTCGGTGACGTGGCGGCCGCCCACCACCCGGCGCTCGGCACCCGGCTGCGGGTCGAGCACTGGGCCAACGCGCTGAACGGCGGCCCGGCCGCCGCCCGGGCGATGCTGGGACAGCCGGTCGCCTACGACCGGGTGCCGTACTTCTTCTCCGACCAGTACGACGTGGGCCTGGAGTACTCCGGTTACGCCCCGCCCGGCGGCTACGACCAGGTGCTGATCCGCGGTGACGCCGGCAAGCGGGAGTTCATCGCCTTCTGGCTGTCGGAGGGGCGGGTTCTCGCCGGAATGAACGTGAACGTGTGGGATGTCACCGAGCACATCCAGGCCCTGATCAGGTCCAAGGCGCCGGTGGATCGCGAAGCCCTTGCGGACCCGTCTGTTCCGCTTGCCTCGCTGGTTCCGGCGGAGGGGGCCTGACGGGTTTGTCCGCGCCCGGCCGTAGACTTCACGGGTGGCAGGACGGATCAACGACGACGACGTGAAGGCGGTACGGGACGCGGTCCCGATCGACGCCGTGGTCTCCGACTACCTCCAGCTGCGCAACGCGGGCGGCGGCAACCTCAAGGGCCTGTGCCCCTTCCACGACGAGAAGTCCCCTTCCTTCCAGGTCAGCCCCAGCAAGGGCCTATACCACTGCTTCGGCTGCCAGGCGGGCGGGGACACCCTCGACTTCGTCATGAAGATCGACCACCTCTCCTTCTCCGAGGCGGTCGAGCGCCTGGCCGGCCTGGCCGGGATCACCCTGCGGTACGAGGAGGGCGGCTACACCGCCGGCACCAGCGGCCGCGGTGAGCGCATCCGGCTGGTCGAGGCACACAGGGCGGCCGCCCAGTTCTACGTCGACCAGCTGGACGGCCCCGAGGCCGAGATCGGCCGCAGGTTCATGGCGGAGCGCGGCTTCGACCAGGCCGCGGCGGCCCACTTCGGCGTGGGCTACAGCCCGGCCGGATGGGACCACCTGACGCGCTTCCTGCGCGGCAAGGGCTTCACCGACAAGGAGCTGATCACCTCCGGGCTCGCCCAGGACAGTCGCAGCGGCAAACCGATCGACCGCTTCCGCGGCCGGCTCATGTGGCCGATCCGCGACATCAGCGGCGAAGTGGTCGGCTTCGGCGCGCGCAAACTGCGCGACGACGACAACGGGCCGAAGTACCTGAACACCCCCGAGACTGCGATCTACCGCAAGTCCCAGGTCCTCTACGGCATCGACCTGGCGAAGAAGGAGATCGCGAAGACCTCGCGGGCCGTCGTCGTCGAGGGCTACACGGACGTGATGGCCTGCCACATGGCCGGTGTCACCACCGCGATCGCCACCTGTGGCACCGCCTTCGGCGGCGACCACATCAAGATCCTGCGCCGTCTGCTGATGGACAACGCCACCGCCGAGGTGATCTTCACCTTCGACGGCGACGCGGCGGGCCAGAAGGCCGCCCTGCGCGCCTTCGAGGACGACCAGAAGTTCGCCGCCGAGACCTCGATCGCGATCACCCCGGGCGGGATGGACCCCTGCGACCTGCGCCTCGCGCAGGGGGACGCGGCGGTGGCCTCCCTGGTGGAATCCCGCACTCCGCTGTTCGAGTTCGCGCTGCGGCACATCGTCGCCCGGCACAATCTGGAGAATCCGGCCGGGCGGGCCGCCGCCCTGGACGAGGCGGCTCCGGTCGTCGCCAACATCAAGAACATCGCCATCCAGCACGAGTCCGCGGTCCAGCTGGCGGGCATGCTCGGCATCCGCGACGAGCAGTTCGTGGTCAAGCGGGTCGCACAGCTCGCCCGATGGGCGCGCGAGCGCGGCCAGGGCGGCGGGCCCCAGGGCGGGCAGCCCGGCGGACCTCAGCGGGGCGGTCCGCAACGCGGCGGTCCGCAGCGGGGCCGACCCTCCTACGAGGCCATGGAGGCGCCCGCCGCCCAGCCGGCCGGCGGCCCCGCGCTGAACCTGCGCAGCCCCGCCCACCGCACCGAGCGCGAGCTGCTGAAGCTGGCCCTGCAGCGGCCCGCCCTGGTCTCCCCGGCCTTCGACGCGTACGGGATGGACGAGTTCACCGCCCCGCCCTACGCCGCCGTGCGCCAGGCGATCCTGGACGCGGGCGGCGCCGCGCTCGGCACCGACGACTATCTGGCTCGGGTGCGCGAGGCCGCCCCGAACGACACGGTGCGCGCCCTCGTCACCGAGCTGGCGGTCGAGGCCATCCACGCGAAGACGGTCGACGAGGTCTACGCCGGGGTCCAGCTGGTCCAGGTGCGGCTGCGCGCGGTCGACCGCCGGGTGCACGAGATCCAGGGCACGCTGTCCCGGCTGGGCGCACAGGCCCCGCCGGAGCAACTGGCGGCGGTCCAGGAGGAGCTGTGGGTCCTGCAGCAGTACGGCCAGCGCCTGCGCAATCGCGGCGCCGAAGGGCTCTAGGTGTATTGATCACGAGCGTTGACAACGCTCGTGACCAATGCGCCTAGAGGGTGTTGTCCAAGTGGCGTCGGCCGCCCGCCACCCAGACGGGACTTCGACGACACCCCCTAGCCGGGCTCGGGGGTGCGCCGGAACGGCCCGCCCGAGCGGTTGAACCAGTCGCCGCCGGGTATCTCGGTGCCGCGCGCCCGCAGGTCGCCCGCGATCAGCGGGGAGGCCAGGTAGACCCATGCGCGCACGGACGTGCCGTCGGGGCGCAGGGCCTCGCGGGCGATCCGGTCGTAGACGTTCCCGGGCCGGCCGGGGCCCTCGTACTCCTCCAGCCGGTCCAGCGCGGCCAGGAGTGCCCGGTAGCCGCCCGGCGCCGCGGTGATCAGCTCTCCGACGATCGTCGCGCCCGGCCGGTGGACCGCATAGGGATAGCCCGGTCCGTCGTAGAGGACCGCGTCCTGCAGGGTGGCGGGCTCCTCGGAGGCGGTGCGGCCGCGCAGGAACAGCTCGTGGTTGACCTCGCCGGGGCGCAGGGTGCCGTACACGAAGAACGGGAGCGCGGCGATGGCCGTCTCCTGCGGCCGTCCGACCGGTGTCACGGAGCCCTCCCTCGGCTGTGGTGCGGTGCTTCGCGGCCGGGCCGCGATCCCGGCTCCACCGCGCCCCACCACCGTACCCACCGCCTTGCGCACCTCCGTACCCACCGCCGTACCCGCCGCCTGCGCGCACAGCCGTCACCCGAGCGCCCCGCGGGCGGGCCCAGGGCCGTCCGGGTCACTCGGTCACCCGGACGGCGCGGCCGGCGCGGATGACCCGGCACTTACTCTGACCTGCAAGAACACGGCATCCGGAGCGCCGCGGAGACGTAGCTGACGGATCATCAGCAGGCGGGCGGCGGGCGGGCCGGGTTTCCTCGGACACACGACCCCGTGTCTTCAGGGAGAGTCCCATGCGCCGACGTACCGCACACGTGCTGACCGCGACCGCGCTGACCGCCGTCGCGTTCGCCGGCCCGGTCGCCGGCGCGGTCGCGGCCGCGGAACTCGGCATGGTGGGCTTCGCACCCGGCGCTCCGGGGGACTTCGCCAAGCTGGAGGTCTGGCCGAAGTCCGCCGCGCCGGGCGCCACCGTCACCGTGAACACCACCGCGTGCGGCCCCGGCAGCCACGCCGACGGCGATGCCACCACCGTCGGCGGCGGCCGGTTCAAGCTGGTCCCGGGCACCCACAAGGAGGTCGTCGTGGGGCAGTTCCAGGTGGCCCGCGGCACCCGGCCCGGCACCTACGGCATCGGTGCGACCTGCGCGAACGGCAAGTTCGCCACAGGCGACCTGGTGGTCACCGAACGCGGCCCGCAGGGCCACGTCAACACCGGGGTGGGCGGTGGCACGACCACCACCACCGACCCCGCCAAGATCGCGGCGGGAGCGGCCGTCCTGGCCGCGACCGCCGTCGGCGGTACCTGGCTCCTGCGTCGCCGGGCGAGCGGCACGCGGAGCTGACGGACGCCCACCGCGGCTCCGGCCGCGGTCCGACCGGTACCGTCCCCCGTCGCCCGCCCCGCGAGGTCCCCCCGTTCGCGGGGCCGGGCGACGGCCAGTCACCCAGGACGAGAGGCGTAGGGGGTACGCATGGCCGGCGACTTCCGCCCGACCGCCCGCCACGGGGGCCTCGTCGCCCTCGCCGCCTGCATCGGCGTCTGGCTCGTGACCAGCGGTTCCCGTGAGCCGGTCGGGCCACCGCTGCCCTCCCCCGCCGAGGCCCTGACCGCCGCCGGCGCCGTCGGCCCCGGTATCGCCCCGCTCCCCGGTTCGCCGCCCGGCCGGATCAGGATCCCCTCCATCCGGGTGGACGCGCCGCTGGTCGGGCTCGGGCTGGACCGGGCCGGCCACCTCCAGGTGCCGCCTCCCGACCGGCGCGACCTGGCCGGCTGGTACCGGGAGGGCACCACCCCGGGCGCCACCGGTACGGCCGTGATCGCCGGGCACGTGGACGACGCGGCCGGGCCCGGGGTCTTCTACCACCTGGGCGCCCTGCGCCGCGGCGCCGCGATCGAGGTGCCGCGCGCGGACGGCCGTACGGCGGTGTTCACGGTCCACGCGGTCGAGGTCCACGACGCCAGGACCTTCCCCGACACCCGTGTGTACGGCCCCTCGTCGCGCGCCGAGCTGCGGGTGATCACCTGCGGCGGCGGGTTCTCACCGCGTACGGGCTACCGCGGCAACGTGGTCGTCTTCGCCCACCTCACCGGGACCTACTGAGCGGCGGCTACCGCCGGTCAGCCCCACTGCTCCAGGCCGAGCTTGAGCACCAGGGCGCCGACCACGGTCAGCAGCACGCCGCGGACGAAGCCGCTGCCCTTCTTGAGCGCCATCCGGGCGCCGATCATGCCGCCGGCCAGGTTGAACACCGCCATCAGCGCGGCCAGCTGCCACAGCACCATGCCCTGGTAGGCGAACATCGCGAGCGCCCCGGCGTTGGTGCAGCAGTTGACGATCTTTGCGGTGGCGGAGGCCGTCACGAGGTCGAGGTGGAGCAGGGCCGTGAGCGCCAGCACCAGGAAGGTGCCGGTGCCCGGCCCGATGAGGCCGTCGTAGAAGCCGATGCCGAGCCCGGCGAGACCGATGGCGAGCAGTACCCGGGAGCGGCTGACGGGCGAGGTGGAGGGCGCGGTGCCGAAGCCGGGCCGGAAGAGCACGAAACCGGCGACGATCACGAGCACCACCATGATCATCGGCCGGAGGGCGTCCTTGCTGATGCCGCCGGCGAGCGCGGCGCCGCCCATCGATCCGGCGAGCGCGGCCAGACCGATGCGGACGGCGAGCTTCACGTCCACGGGAGCCTTGCGGACGTAGGTCACCGCCGCGCCGGCCGTGCCGACGATGGCCACCGCCTTGTTGGTGCCGAGGACGGTGGCGGGATGCGCCTGGGGCAGGCCGAGCAGGAGCGCGGGCAGGAGCAGCAGGCCGCCGCCGCCCACCACCGCGTCGATCCAGCCCGCGGCCGCGGCGGCCACGCACAGCACGATGATCATGGTCGTTGATATGTCAGGCACGTACCGACCCTATGGAGCTGTTGGGTGCAGTGGCCATTCAATCCTCGGAAACTTGCGCAAAGGTTGAGCTTTGGCGGGCCGGGACCCGGTCCGGGGCCACCGGAGCGGCCGGGTCCACGATCACCGTGAGCGCGCTGGCGGCCAGCACACTGGCGGCCCCCAGCCCCGCCGTGAGCCGCCCCGCCGGGGGTACGCGGGCCAGTGCGGCCAGCGCGGTCCGCACCGGCGAGGGTCTGCGGGGCTTGCGGTGCCGGGCGGCGGGCCGCGCGGCACCGGCTCCGACCGGCACGGACAGGGCGACGTGCAGGGGGTGGCGCATGGTGCGGAAGCTCCTCGGGGGACGGGGGGGACGCTTGGGCGACGGAGGCGCGGGGGCGGGCGCGGGGCGCATGGCGCACGGCGCATGGCGAACGGAGAGCGGCCGGAGCCACGGCGGCTCAGAAGCTGAAGGCCTCCGCGTGGATCCGCCCGGCCGGCACCCCGGCCCGCAGCAGCGCGGCCCTCGCCGCGTCGGCCATCCCCGGCGGCCCGCACAGGTAGACGTCGTGCTCGGCCAGGTCGGGCACCAGCGCGGCCAGCGCCTGCGGAGCCAGCGGGTCGTAGGCGGCGCCCGAAGGCCCGAGGAGGTAGTGCAGCCCCGCCTGCCGCTCGGCGGCGATGGCCTCCAGCTCGGCGCGCAGCACCAGGTGCTCCTCGGCTCCGGCCCGGTAGAGCAGGGTGATGGCCCCGGGACCGCCGGGCAGCGTCTCGAACAGCGCCCGCATCGGGGTGATCCCGACCCCGCCGGCGATCAGCAGCACCTTGGGCCGGGTCCGCCGGGCCGCGGTCAGCGCACCGAACGGCCCGGTGGCGAGGACGCGCGTACCGGGGCGCAGCCGGCGGATGCGGCGGGAGTGCCCGCCGAGCCCCTTCACGGTGATCCGCAGCGTGTCCCCGCGGACCGGCGCGGACAGGGAGAACGGCAGGGCGGTCGGCCACAGCCCCCGTCGCAGGAACCGCCAGCGCAGGAACTGCCCCGGCTCGGCGCGCAGTTCCTCCAGGTGCTCGCCGCGGATGACCACGGAGACGACGCCGGGCCCCTCGAAGCGGACCTCGGCGACCCGCAGCGCGTGCCGCAGGGCCTGGCGTACGGGGACCACGGCGCGGTACCAGACCAGCAGCGCGGCGACCTCGGTGTGCGCGAGCGCCCAGAACCAGGCCGCGGCGGCGAGGTCGGGCCCGGCGAGCTGGTGGGCGAAGCCGAGGGCGGCCGCGAGGTATACGAGCAGGTGCACCCCGCGCCAGGTTTCGTACGACATCCGGCGGCGTACCGCCCGGGCGGAACTCACACCGACCGCCGCCAGGAGGGCGGTCCCGGCCGCGGCGGCGGCCAGGGCGGGGTAGCCGAGCAGCTCGCGGACGGCGCGCACCAGGTCTGCTCCCGTGTGCACGGCGTACCCCAGCAGGGCGAAGAGCCCGTGGCCGAAGCAGAGGAGCAGGACGTGGCGGCCGCCGAACGCGTGCCAGCGGGCGAGCCGGTCGGCGCCGACCCCGTGCTCGACGGCGGGCACCCGGGCCATCAGGAAGAGCAGCACCAGCACCCCGTACCCGGCGAGGAGACCGGTCAGGTGCGCGGCGGTGGCGAACAGCGCGTCGGGCCGCGCCGAGGGCCGGACCTGCACCGCCCAGAGCAGGAGAACCACCCCCGCCCCGCCCAGGATCCCGCCCCTGACCCGCACCGCCGCATCTCGCATGCGGATCACGCTAGAGGCCCCGGCAGCGGCCGCGATGATCCTTAAGGCGGCCTTGAGGAAGGCCTCACCGACCGTTAAACCGGTCGCTGAGGTCGGCGTTCCGTCCGGGTAACAGAGGCGATGCGGCGGGGAAACAGCGGCCGCGCACCCTCATGGCATGACCTCGGAAAAGCGTGTGGTGGTGATCGGCGGCGGCCTCGCGGGCCTGCGGCTCGCGAACCGGCTGGGCCCGGCCGCGGCGGTGACCGTCCTCGGCGAGGAGACCCACGTCCCGTACAACAGGGTCCTGCTCGCCGAGGTCCTGGCGGGCCGGTACGCGCCGGAGGTGACCGCCCTCCCGGCGCCGGGCCCGGTGCTGCGGCGCGGGGTCCGGGCGGTGCGCGTCGACCGCGCGGAGCAGGCCGTGCACTGCGACGACGGCACGGTGGCCCCGTACGACACGCTCGTACTGGCCACCGGGTCCAACGCGGTGCTGCCGCCGCTGCGCGGCCTGTTCGAGCCCGACGGGCGGGAACTCCCCGACGGGGTCCACGCGTTCCGCACCATGGACGACTGCATGGCCCTCTCTGCGGCCGTACGCCCCGGGGTGCGGGCGGTGGTGATCGGCGGAGGCCTGCTGGGCGTTTCGGCCGCCCGGGCGCTCGCCGCCCGCGGAGCGGTGGTGGTCCTGGCCCAGCAGGGCGAGCGCCTGATGGAGCGCCAGCTGGACGCGGACGCCTCCGCGCTGCTGGCCACGCACCTGAGCGAGCTCGGCGTGGAGATCCACACGGAATGCCGGGTCAGGGGCGTGACGACGACGGCTTCGGCCCCGCCGGCGGCCCCGGCCCGCAGGTCCGGGGGCGGCGCCCCCGGCAACGCCGCCGCACCCGGTCAACGGCGGGTCACCGGCGTCGAGCTCGCCGACGGCTACCGGCTGGAGGCCGACGTCGTCGTCCTCGCCTGCGGCGTACGCCCCCGCACGGGCCTGGCGCGGGCCGCCGGCCTGGAGATCCGCAAGGGCGTCCTCGTCGACGACGAGCTCCGCACCAGCGACCCCCGCATCCACGCCATCGGCGACTGCGCCGAGCACGCCGGCCAGGTCTACGGACTGGCCGGCGCCGCCCTGGAGCAGGCCGACGCCCTCGCCGCGGTCCTGACGGGCGGCTCCGCCCCCTACACCGGCACCCGCGCCCTCACCCGCCTCACCCTCGGCGGAGCCGGCGACGGCTCCCTCGACCTCGCCGCCTTCGGCGAGACCACCCCCCTCCCCGGCGACGACGTGGTGCGGCTCGCCGACGCCACCCGCCGGACCTACCGGAAGGTCGTCGTGCGCGGCGACCGCCTCGTCGGCGGCGTGCTGCTCGGCGAGCTCTCCACCGTGGGCGCCCTCGCCCGCACCTGGGAGGGCGGGGAAGCCCCGCACGACCTGTTCCACCTGCTCACCGACGACGGAGGCCACTGACATGACCGAGCCCTTGCCCACGATCGTGCTCATCGGGCACGGCATGGTCGGCCAGCGCTACCTCGAAGCGCTCGCCGAGCGCGGAGCCACCGCCACGCACCGGATCACCGTGCTCTGCGAAGAGCCCCGGCCCGCCTACGACCGCGTGCACCTGACCTCGTACTTCTCCGGCAGCACCCCCGAGGACCTGTCCATGACGCCCGCCGGGTTCATGGACGAGCACGGCATCGCCCTCCACCTCGACGACCCGGCCGAGCACATCGACCGGGCCGCCCGCACCGTCACCTCCCGCTCCGGGCAGGTCTTCCCGTACGACGTGCTGGTCCTGGCCACCGGCAGCTACCCCTTCGTGCCGCCCGTCCCCGGCAAGGACGCCGCCGGCTGCTTCGTCTACCGCACCATCGAGGACCTCCTCGCGATCGAGGAGTACGCGAAGGACAAGAGCGCGGGCGCGGTCGTCGGCGGCGGGCTCCTCGGCCTGGAGGCCGCAGGCGCGCTCCAGGGCCTCGGTCTCGCCACCCGTGTCGTCGAATTCGCCCCGCGCCTGATGCCCGTCCAGGTCGACGAGGGCGGCGGCGCGGCCCTGCTGCGCACCATCGAGTCCATGGGCCTCACCGTCCACACCGGTGTCGGCACCCAGGAGGTCGTGACCGGCGAGGACGGCCGCGTCAGCGGAATGCGGCTCTCCGACGGCTCCACCGTCGACACCGACCTGGTCGTCTTCTCCGCCGGCGTCCGCCCCCGCGACCAGCTGGCCCGCGACGCCGGCCTGGAGGTCGGCGAGCGCGGCGGCATCACGGTCGACGCCCGCTGCCGCACCTCCGACCCGCACGTCTACGCCATCGGCGAGTGCGCCCTGGCCGTCGACGGCCGCGTCTACGGCCTGGTCGCCCCCGGCTACGAGATGGCCGAGACGGCGGCCGACGACCTGCTGGGCCGCGAGAAGGAGTTCACCGGGGCCGACCTCTCCACCAAGCTGAAGCTCCTCGGCGTGGACGTGGCCTCCTTCGGCGACGCCCACGGCACCACCCCCGACAGCCTGGACGTCGTCTGGTCCGACTCCCGCTCCGGCGTCTACAAGAAGCTGGTGGTCTCCCCCGACGGAGTCCTCCTCGGCGGGGTCCTGGTCGGAGACGCCGACTCCTACGGCCTGCTGCGCCCGCTCACCGGCAGCGTCCCGCCCGTGGCGCCCGAGCAGCTGGTCCTGCCCGCGGGCGTCGGCGCGCCCGTCGCGCTCGGTCCGTCCGCACTCCCGGACGACGCGGTGATCTGCTCCTGCCACAACGTCACGAAGAAGGCCATCACGGCCTGCGCCACCCTCCCCGAGGTCAAGAAGTGCACCAAGGCGGGCACCGGCTGCGGCAGCTGCATCAAGGTGATCGGCCAGCTGCTCCCGGCCGCCGCCGACAAGGGGCTCTGCGGCTGCTTCCCGTACACCCGCGCCGAGCTCTACGAGATCGTCCGCACCCGCCGGCTGACCTCCTACGAGCAGATCCTCGACGGCCACGGCCGCCCCGAGGCCCGCGGCGGCGACGGCTGCGAGATCTGCAAGCCGGCCGTCGGCTCGATCATCGCCTCCCTCGCGGCGACGCTCGGCGCGAGCGGCTACGTACTGGACGGGGAGCAGGCCGCCCTCCAGGACACCAACGACCACTTCCTCGCGAACATGCAGCGCAACGGCTCCTACTCGGTCGTCCCGCGCATCCCCGGCGGTGAGATCACCCCCGACAAGCTGATCGTGATCGGCGAGGTGGCCCGCGACTTCGGGCTCTACACGAAGATCACCGGCGGTCAGCGGATCGACCTGTTCGGCGCCAGCGTGGACCAGCTCCCCCGGATCTGGGCGCGGCTCGTCGACGCCGGCTTCGAATCCGGGCACGCCTACGGCAAGGCGCTGCGGACGGTGAAGTCCTGCGTCGGGCAGACCTGGTGCCGCTACGGGGTACAGGACAGCGTGCGGATGGCCATCGACCTGGAGCTGCGCTACCGGGGTCTGCGCGCCCCGCACAAGCTGAAGTCCGCGGTGTCGGGATGCGCCCGCGAGTGCGCCGAGGCGCAGAGCAAGGACTTCGGGATCATCGCGACGGCGAGCGGCTGGAACCTCTACGTCGGCGGCAACGGCGGTGCCACGCCCCGCCACGCCGACCTGCTCGCCCAGGACCTGTCGGACGCCGAACTGGTCCGGCTGATCGACCGGTTCCTGATGTTCTACATCCGCACCGCGGACCGGCTGGAGCGGACCTCCACCTGGCTGGAGCGGCTGGAGGGTGGCCTGGAACACCTGCGGGACGTCATCGTGCACGACTCGCTGGGGCTGTGCGCGGAGCTGGAGTCGCTGATGGCCGACCACGTCGCCAACTACCGGGACGAGTGGGCCGAGACGCTCCAGGACCCGGAGCGGCTGCGCCGGTTCGTGTCGTTCGTGAACGCGCCGGGCGCCCCCGACCCGACGGTGAAGTTCGTCCCCGAGCGTGACCAGGTCAAGCCCGACCTGGCCGTCCTGACCATAGGAGGTGCCGTCCGATGACCGTGGAACTGCAAGTGGCGCAGGGCTGGCTGACGGTGTGCGAGCTGTCGGCGCTCATTCCCGGGCGCGGGGTCGCGGCGCTGCTGCCCGACGGGAGCCAGGCCGCGGTGTTCGTCGACCGCGCGGGGCGTGCGTACGCCATCGGCAACCAGGACCCCTTCACCGGGGCGCAGGTGCTCTCGCGCGGTCTGGTGGGCGCCACCGCGGGCCGCCCCTTCGTGGCCTCCCCGCTGCTCAAGCAGCGCTTCGACCTGGAGACGGGGCGCTGCCTGGACGACGAGGAGGTGGCGGTCCGCACCTACCCGGTGCGGACCGCCGCGACCTCCTGACCGGAGGGGGTGGTGGGCCCGGTGGTCAGTCCTGCTTCTGGACGACGGCCGGGTCCATCCACATGATCTCCCAGGTGTGGCCGTCGAGGTCGTCGAAGGCTCGGCCGTACATGACGCCGTGGTCCTGGGCCGGGCGGGGCTCGGTGGCGCCGGCCGTGAGGGCCCGGTCCACCAGCTCGTCGACGGCGGTGCGGCTCTCGGCGCTCAGGCACAGGAGCACCTCGGACGTCCTGGTGGCGTCCGCGATCTCCTTGTGGGTGAAGTCCTTGTAGCGGGCCTCGGTGAGGAGCATCGCGACGATGGTGTCGCTGATGACCATGGAGGCGCAGTTCTCGTCGGTGAACTGGGCGTTGAAGGAGTAGCCCAGCTTGCCCCAGAAGGCCTTGCTGGCGTCCAGGTCCTTGACGGGCAGGTTGACGAAGATCATGGTCGCGGACATCGAGGTCCCTCTCTCTGCTGCTCGGTCGGTGCTTTCGAGAGGTAGACCGCGGGGCCGCGGAAAACTCATCGCTGCTCGCGAAGTTTTCTGAGTTTTTCTTCCGGGCTGACGAAATCGCAGGTCAGACCGCCGAGCGCAGCTCCAGCGCCGCGAGCGGAAGAGGGCCCGCTCCCGGAAGCCGGTGATCCGGGGCAGGTGGACGTCCAGGTCCGTGCCCGCGATGCGGGTGAAGAACGGGCCGATCCGCGGGTCTGCGACCGTCTGCGGACACCTCCTTAAACCCCGGCGGCCGAGACAGGCCGGAACTGGTCGGTGTGATCCGCCGGGCTCACCGCGGCGCCGGCGCCGGCTTCCGGGAGTCTTCGCGGACGCGGCGCTGTGCGAACGCCGTCGGCCGTGCGCAGACCCGGCCCACGGGAATCCGGCCGCGGCGACACGGCGGAGGCCGGGAAGTCCCTCGGGAAAGAGGGCCTGGGCGTCCCCCGTCCCGGAAATCCCCGCCGAAGGATTGAACGCCGACCGGTCGCTCGGGCGTAATGAGGATTTGGCGCCACGTCAACTGGCGTCTCCTAGGTTCCTCGACGCGTGCGACCCCGCGTCCGACCGGCCGCGGGGCCTTCCTCCCACAGGAGTGACCGTGGAACGTCGTACCTTCCTGCGCGGCGCGGTGATCGGTTCGTCGGCCGCCGCCTTCGGCGGCACGTTGACGCACAAGGCGGCCTATGCGGCACCCGCCCAGCCCGGCGCCGGCCCCTACGGGGCGCTCGGCGCGGCCGACGCCAACGGCATCATGCTCCCGAGCGGTTTCACCAGCCGGGTGATCGCCCGCTCGGGCCAGACCGTCAGCGGTACCTCGTACACCTGGCACAGCGCCCCCGACGGCGGTGCCTGCTACACCGACGGCTCGGGCTGGATCTACGTGTCCAACTCGGAGATCAACCCCTCCGGCGGCGCGAGCGCGGTGAAGTTCAACTCCTCCGGCACCGTCACCGGCGCCTACCGGATCCTCTCGGGCACCCGGCAGAACTGCGCGGGCGGCAAAACCCCGTGGAACACCTGGCTGTCCTGCGAGGAGGTCGACCGGGGCTTCGTCTACGAGACCGACCCGTACGGCGTGAACGCGGCCGTCCAGCGCCCGGCGATGGGCCGCTTCAAGCACGAGGCGGCCGCGGCGGACCCGGTCCGGCAGGTGATCTACCTGACGGAGGACGAGAGCAGCGGCTGCTTCTACCGCTTCATCCCCACCACCTGGGGCAACCTCTCCTCCGGCACCCTGCAGGTCCTCAAGGCGGGAACGGCCACCTCCGGCTCCTTCACCTGGCAGAACGTCCCGGACCCGGACGGCTCCCCGACGGCGACCCGCAGCCAGGTCTCCGGCTCCAAGAAGTTCAACGGCGGCGAGGGCTGCCACTACGCCGACGACACCGTCTGGTTCACCACCAAGGGCGACAACCGGGTCTGGCAGCTCAACCTCACGAACAACACGTACGAGCTGGCCTACGACGACTCGCTCGTCCCCGGCGGCGCCGCCCCGCTGACCGGCGTCGACAACGTCACCGGCTCCTCGTACGGCGACCTGTACGTCGCGGAGGACGGGGCGAACATGGAGATCTGCGTGATCACCCCGGACGACGTGGTGGCGCCCTTCCTGCGGATCACCGGGCAGTCCTCCTCGGAGATCACCGGGCCGGCCTTCTCGCCCGTCGGCAACCGGCTCTACTTCTCCAGCCAGCGCGGCACGAGCGGCAGCTCCTCCGGCGGCATCACCTACGAGGTGACGGGCCCGTTCCGCACCTGACGGGCCCTCCCGGCGGCCCCCGGCCCCTTCCCGGGCCGGGGGCCGCCGACATGTCATGACGCCACCGCCCCGCCCTTGAGGAGCGCGGCTCCCAGCGGGGTCACCGTGTGCAGGACCGCGTTGCCGCGGCGCAGGGTGGTGACCAGGCCCGCCTCGCGCATCACGCAGGCGTGCTGGCTCGCGGAGGCCAGCGAGACGCCGGCCCGGCGGGCCAGCTCGCTGGTGGTGGCACCGTCCCCTATGGCCCGGAGCACGACCGAGCGGGTGTGGCCGACCAGTTTGCCCAGGGTGCGCTGGCGCTGGTCCTCCGCGGGCCTGGCACGGGCCGTCTCGCCGCTCCCCGGCGCGGAGGCGAGTTGCGCTGCGGCCGGGTAGACCAGCACCGGCGGCAGCTCCGGGTCGTGCAGGGTCACCGCGGTGCGCCGGCAGAAGAAGGACGGCTGGAGCAGCAGCCCGCGTCCCCGCAGCCGGACGTCCCGGTCCACGGGGTAGTCGCATTCCAGTACCGGCGCCCGCCAGCGCAGCATGGGCGGCAGCGAGGCCAGCAGCTCGTCGGCGCCGCCGTCGAGCAACGCGCGGCCGCGTGCCGCCCGTTCGGCTTCTATCTGGGCCTGTATGTGCGTCCAGTACGGCTCCACGGCGGCCCGGTGGTAGGCACGCAGCTCGCCCATCAGCCTCGGGAGCTGCTTGGTGCCGCCCTCCATGAAGTCCCGCAGCCGTGGTGTGGTGGGCGCTCCGGCGCCCAGCAGCTGGAGCTCGCGGCGCATGCGCTCGGGACGGATCCCGCGCAGCGCGTCGAGGCCCACGTCCCACCCGTACTGCCCCTCCACAGGGGTCAGGAAATCGGGGAAATAACCACGACTCGGTATGAGCATACCGAGCGTGCGTGTTTCACTATTCAACCTGCTCCGGGTTTCCGTACGCCATTCACCGAACAACCGGGCGTCTCGCCGGTCTCTTAAGCGGTGAAAGCTGAGAATCGTCTCCCACAACGCATCGGGACGTCCTGCCATCCGTACGCGTGCCAGGTCCACTCCAGTGAAATGGATACGCAGCACCGAACCCCCACCTGTGCAACCGCAATCCCCCCGCCCCATGAGTATGCACGCAGTCACACGTGGTCACCACGCCCTTTCGGCCACAGTTGAAACCCCTTTCGGCAGGGGCGTGACAACCGAAATCCTGTACTCCGCCGGGCACACTCCGGTGCGACCGAAACGCTCCGCGAAGGCCGTGGGGGGCTTTGCGGGGCCTGGCGGTCGGTCGCACCGGGAAGCGCCGACGTGCCCGGCAGAATGACAGCGGCGGTGGACGGGTGGGGATCCGTCCACCGCCTGCTGGCGTAAAAACTTGTTGAACGAAAAAACTGAGGCGCGCCCGCCCCCGGGCAGTCAGGGAACCCGGGGACAGGCGCGGTTCATGGGGCCCTCGGGCCCGGCGGGGTCAGCGGCTGTCGCTGCCCTTCGCCTCGGCGGCGGCACGGCCGGCCTCCAGGCGCGCCACCGGGATCCGGAAGGGCGAGCAGGAGACGTAGTCGAGGCCGACCTCGTGGAAGAAGTGGACGGACTCGGGGTCGCCGCCGTGCTCGCCGCAGACGCCGAGCTTGAGGTCGGGACGGGTGGCCCGGCCCTGCTTGACCGCGTGGCGCACGAGGGAGCCGACGCCGTCCTTGTCGATGGTCTCGAAGGGCGAGACCCCGAAGATGCCCTTCTCCAGGTACGCGGTGAAGAAGCTGGCCTCGACGTCGTCGCGGGAGAAGCCCCACACCGTCTGGGTCAGGTCGTTCGTGCCGAAGGAGAAGAACTGCGCGGCCTCGGCGATCTGGGCGGCCGTCAGGGCGGCGCGCGGCAGCTCGATCATGGTGCCGATGGAGAGCTTGAGGGTGGTGCCGGTGGCGGCCTCGACCTCGGCGATGACCGCGTCGGCCTCCTCGCGGACGATCTCCAGCTCCTGGACGGTGCCCACGAGCGGGATCATGATCTCGACGCGGGGGTCGCCCTTGGCGTTCTTGCGCTCGGCCGCGGCCTCGGCGATCGCCCGGACCTGCATGGCGAACAGGCCGGGGATGACCAGGCCCAGGCGGACACCGCGCAGACCCAGCATCGGGTTCTGCTCGTGCAGCTTGTGGACGGCCTGGAGCAGGCGCAGGTCGTTCTCGTTGGCGTCCTTGCGGGACTCGGCGAGGGCGACGCGCACCGACAGCTCGGTGATGTCGGGCAGGAACTCGTGCAGCGGCGGGTCGAGCAGGCGGACGGTGACGGGCAGGCCGTCCATCGCCTCGAACAGCTCGATGAAGTCCTTCTTCTGCAGCGGCAGCAGGGCACTGAGTGCCTCGTCGCGCTCGCCGTCGGTGTCGGCGAGGATCAGGCGCTCGACCATCTCGCGGCGCTCACCGAGGAACATGTGCTCGGTGCGGCACAGGCCGATGCCCTGTGCGCCGAAGCGGCGGGCGCGCAGCGCGTCCTCGGCGTTGTCGGCGTTGGCGCGTACCCGCAGGCGGCGGACACGGTCCGCGTACGCCATGATCCGGTGCACGGCGGCGACGAGTTCGTCGGCGTCGTCGGCGCCGGCGTGCATCCGGCCCTCGAAGTACTCGACGACCGGGGAGGGTACGACGGGTACCTCACCGAGGTAGACCTTGCCGGTGGAGCCGTCGATCGAGACGACGTCGCCCTCTTCGATGACCGTGTCGCCGACCGTCATGCGGCGGCGCTTGGTGTCGACGTCCAGCTCCTCGGCACCGCAGACGCAGGTCTTGCCCATGCCGCGGGCGACGACGGCCGCGTGGGAGGTCTTGCCGCCGCGCGAGGTCAGGATGCCTTCGGAGGCGATCATGCCGTCCAGGTCGTCCGGGTTGGTCTCGCGGCGGATCAGGATGACCTTCTCGCCGGAACGGGACCACTTGACGGCCGTGTAGGAGTCGAAGACGGCCTTGCCGACCGCCGCGCCCGGGGAGGCGGCGATGCCGCGGCCGAGCAGGGTGGTGCTGGCGCCCTCGTCGAAGCGGGGGAACATCAGCTGCGCCAGCTGGTGGCCGCTGACGCGCTGGAGGGCCTCGGCCTCGTCGATCAGGCCCTGGTCGACGAGCTGGGTGGCGATGCGGAAGGCGGCGCCGGCGGTGCGCTTGCCGACACGGGTCTGGAGCATCCACAGCTGGCCGCGCTCGATGGTGAACTCGATGTCGCAGAGATCCTTGTAGTGGGTCTCCAGCGTCGTCATGATCGTCATGAGCTGGTCGTACGAGGCCTTGTCGATGGACTCCAGGTCCGCGAGCGGCACGGTGTTGCGGATGCCCGCGACGACGTCCTCGCCCTGGGCGTTCTGGAGGTAGTCGCCGTAGACGCCCGCGTGGCCGCTGGCGGGGTCGCGGGTGAAGGCGACGCCGGTGCCGGAGTCGGGGCCCAGGTTGCCGAAGACCATGGAGCAGACGTTGACCGCGGTGCCCAGGTCACTGGGAATGCGCTCCTGGCGGCGGTAGAGCTTGGCGCGGTCGGTGTTCCACGAGTTGAAGACGGCCTCGACGGCGAGGTCCATCTGCTCGCGGGCGTCCTGCGGGAACTCGCGGCCGGCCTCCTTCGCCACGATCTTCTTGAAGACCTTGACGAGCTTCTTCAGGTCGGCGGCGTCGAGGTCTGTGTCGACGGTGACCTTCTTGGCGGCCTTGGCCTCGTCGAGGGCGTCCTCGAAGAGCTCGCCCTCGACTCCGAGGACGGTCTTGCCGAACATCTGGATCAGGCGGCGGTAGGAGTCCCACGCGAAGCGCTCGTCGCCGGCCTGGGAGGCGAGGCCGGCGACCGACTCGTCGGAGAGGCCGATGTTCAGGACGGTGTCCATCATGCCGGGCATCGAGAACTTCGCGCCGGAACGCACGGAGACCAGCAGCGGGTCGTCCGACTGTCCGAGCTTCTTGCCCATCTTCGCTTCGAGGGCCGCGAGGTGGGCGCTGACCTCGTCGCGCAGGGCGGCCGGGGCCGAGCCGCTTTCGAGGTAGACCTTGCAGGCCTCGGTGGTGATGGTGAAGCCGGGAGGGACCGGCAGACCCAGGTTGGTCATCTCGGCGAGGTTGGCACCCTTGCCGCCGAGGAGGTCCTTGAGGTCGCGGTTGCCCTCGGTGAAGTCGTAGACGAACTTCTGATCTTTGTTTTCCGACACGGGTCTCGACTCCTCGAGGCTCGGTGGCTGCCCTGACGGCCAGGAACATACCCAGATCGAAGGCTTCTGGGTACGTCCACTTGGCCGTCATACGGACGTAACCACCCGTGCGCCAGCAGATCGAAAGTAACTCAAGGGTAACCAGAAGGGCCTGAGAGCGTTCAGATCCCGAAGGGGGAGGTGCCGCATGAGGCTTGTTCACGCTCGGATGAGCGATCATCGATACATTTGCGTTCAAGTATTGAACACACAAAGGGTGGCACCCAGTGCCACCCTTTGGAAGTCTTACCCGTGACTTATCTGCTCATCTGAGCGAAACCTCTCCCATGCGTGGCGTATATCACGCACCACGGAGGGCGATTTGTCAGCCTCCGGAGGTGTCCAGTTCCGCGTCCTCGCTCACGCCGGCGCAGTCGTACGGATCCTTCAGCCAGCCGTCCGGCAGGACAACTCGGTTGTTTCCGGACGTCCGACCGCGCGGACCGTCAGCGCTCTCCGGCCACTCTTGATCCAAGTCGAGCTCGCTCAGATGAGCGTCCAGCTCGGCCAGCGACGAGGTCACCGCGAGCTTCTTGCGCATCTCGGACCCGACCGAGAATCCCTTCAGGTACCAGGCGACGTGCTTACGGAAGTCGATCACGCCGCGCGTCTCGTCGCCGATCCACTCCCCCAGCAGCTGGGCATGCCGGTGCATGGTCCGGGCGACCTCTCGCAGCGCGGGCCGGTGGAAGTCCTCCGGCCGCCCCTCGAAGGCCGCCACCAGGTCGTTGAACAGCCACGGCCGCCCCAGGCAGCCGCGCCCCACGACCACGCCGTCGCAGCCGGTCTCGCGCACCATGCGCAGCGCGTCCTCGGCGCACCAGATGTCGCCGTTGCCGAGGACCGGTATCTCCGGGACGTGCTCCTTGAGCCGCGCGATGGCCTCCCAGTCGGCGGTCCCGCCGTAGTGCTGCGCGGTGGTCCGTCCGTGCAGGGCGATGGCGGTGACCCCCTCCTCGACGGCGATGCGGCCGGCGTCGAGATAGGTGAGGTGGTCGTCGTCGATGCCCTTGCGCATCTTCATGGTCACCGGCAGGTCGCCGGCTCCCGCGACGGCCTCGCGCAGGATCGCGCGCAGCAGGTTCCGCTTGTAGGGCAGCGCGGACCCACCGCCCTTGCGGGTGACCTTGGGGACGGGGCAGCCGAAGTTGAGGTCGATGTGGTCGGCGCGGTCCTCCTCGACGATCATGCGGACCGCCTTGCCGACCGTCACCGGGTCCACCCCGTACAGCTGAATCGACCGGGGCTTCTCGGTCTCGTCGAAGTGGATCAGCTGCATGGTCTTCTCGTTGCGCTCGACCAGGGCGCGGGTCGTGATCATCTCGCTCACGAACAGCCCCTTGCCGCCCGAGAACTCCCGGCAGAGGGTACGGAACGGGGCGTTGGTGATGCCGGCCATGGGCGCGAGCACCACCGGGGGCTGCACGGTGTGCGGGCCGATCGCGAGAGGCGGGGGGAGCGTGGTCATCCGCCCATTGTCCCGCATGCCGAGGGGGTCGGGCGGACGTAGCATCGGCGCATGATCGAGCCGAGTCACCGGCAGCGCACGATCGTCCTGGCGATCTGCTGCATGAGCCTGCTCATCGTCAGCCTCGACAACACCGTGCTCAACGTCGCGCTCCCGTCGATGCGCCGCGAGCTCGACGCCTCGGTCGCGGGGCTGCAGTGGACCATCGACGCGTACACGCTCGTCCTGGCCTCGCTGCTGATGCTCATGGGCTCCACGGCCGACCGGATCGGCCGCCGCAAGGTGTTCGTCGCCGGTCTGCTGGCCTTCGGGCTGGGCTCCCTGCTCTGCTCCCTCGCGCCGAGCCTCGGCTGGCTCGTCTTCTTCCGGATGGTGCAGGCGGTCGGCGGCGCGATGCTCAACCCGGTGGCGATGTCGATCATCACCAACACCTTCACCGATCCGGCCGAGCGGGCCAGGGCGATCGGCGTGTGGGGGGCGGTCGGGGGCATCTCCATGGCCGCGGGCCCCCTGATCGGCGGGGTGCTGGTGGACTCGGTGGGCTGGCGCTCGATCTTCCTGATCAACCTGCCGATCGGTCTGGCGGCACTCGTACTGACCCTGCGCCACATCCCGGAGTCCCGGGCGGCCCGGCCGCGCCGGCCCGACCCGCTGGGCCAGGTGCTGGTCATCGCGCTGCTCGGCAGTCTGACGTACGGGATCATCGAGGCGCCCGCCGCCGGCTGGCGCTCGCCGCTGATCATGGGGTGCGCGGTGGTGGCCGTCGCCTCCCTCGTGGGGCTGCTGGTGTACGAGCCCCGGCGCGCGGAGCCGCTGATCGATCTGCGGTTCTTCCGGAGCGCGCCGTTCAGCGGCTCGACGGTGATCGCGATCAGCGCCTTCGCCGGGCTGGCCGGCTTCCTCTTCCTGAACACGCTCTACCTCCAGGGCGTACGGGGTCTAAGCGCCCTGCACGCGGGCCTCTACATGCTGCCGATGGCCGGCCTGACGGTGCTGTTCGCGCCGCTGGCGGGGCGGCTGGTGGGCAGCCGCGGGCCCCGGATCTGCCTGCTGATCGCCGGGGTGGCGATGGCGGGGAGCGGGCTGCTGTTCGCCCTGTTCGAGGCGGAGACCTCCAATCCGCTGCTCTTCACCGGATACGTGCTCTTCGGGCTCGGCTTCGGCATGGTGAACGCGCCGATCACCAACACGGCGGTGTCCGGGATGCCGCGTTCCCAGGCGGGTGTCGCGGCGGCCATCGCCTCCACCAGCCGGCAGACGGGCGGCACGCTGGGCGTCGCGGTCATCGGCTCGGTGCTGGCGGCCGGGCTGGCCGGCGGCCAGGACTTCTCCGGCGCGGCCCAGCCCGCCTGGTGGATCATCACGCTGTGCGGGCTGCTCGTCCTGGTCGTGGGCGCGGCGACGAGCGGCGCCTGGGCCCGGGGAACGGCGGAGCGCACGGCCCGCACCCTGGAGGAGTCAGCCGGTCCCGCGGCGGCCGTGGGATCCCCGCGCGCCTGAAACGCCTCGGGGCCGCGGGGCGGGCGGCTACGCGCCCCGGTGGAAGTTGCGGAACATGCCGTCCTCGACCTCGTCGAGGGCGGCGTTCGGCGCGGACTTCGCCTCCAGCTCGTCCAGGACTCCGGCGAGCACGCCCCTCGCTCATACCCCTCGCTCGACACTGACGGGTGACAGATATTGAAATCTGTCACCCGTCATGCCATTCTCGTTGTATGACGAAGAACGAGAGCATCGACACGACCACCGCCGGCCTCGCCGGCACCACCATGACGAGCCTCGCGCTCCGGCGCCTCGGCCGCACCGGCCCCTTGGTCTTCCCGCTCGGGCTGGGCTGCATGGGGATGTCCGCCCTCTACGGGGAAGCCGACCGCTCCGAGTCCGTGGCGACCATCCACGCATACCTGGACGCCGTCCCCGAGGGCGCGGGCGCACTGCTCGACACGGGCGACTTCTACGGCATGGGGCACAACGAGCTGCTGATCCAGGAAGCCCTGCGCACGGCCCCCGCGGCGGCCCGCGACCGGGCGCTGACCAGCGTCAAGTTCGGGGCGCTGCGCACGGTCGAGGGCGGCTTCACCGGCTATGACGGCCGGCCCGAGGCCGTCAGGAACTTCCTGGCCTACTCGCTCCAGCGGCTCGGCCGGGACCACATCGACATCTACCGGATCGCCCGCGTGGACCCTGACGTTCCGATCGAGGAGACCGTCGGAGCCATCGCCGAAGCGGTCCAGGCCGGGCACGTGCGCCACATCGGCCTCTCCGAGGTCGGCGCGGACACCCTGCGCCGGGCCGCCGCCGTGGCCCCGGTCTCCGACCTCCAGATCGAGTACTCGCTGGTCTCCCGGGGGATCGAGGAGGAGATCCTGCCCACCGCCCGCGAGCTGGGCATAGGCGTCACGGCGTACGGGGTGCTGTCCCGCGGCCTGATCAGCGGCCACTTCACCCGCGACCGCGCCCTGGCGCCGGGCGACTTCCGCGGGATGAGTCCCCGCTTCCAGGGTGAGAACCTGCATCGCAACCTGGACCTCGTCGACGCCCTGCGCAAGGTCGCCGACGACAAGGGGGTGAGCGTCGCCCAGACCGCGATCGCCTGGGTGCTCGCGCGCGGCGAGGACATAGTGCCGCTGGTGGGCGCCCGGCGCCGGGACCGCCTCGCGGAGGCACTGGGTGCCATGGACGTCACCCTCAGCCCTGCGGACCTCGCTGCCATCGAGGAGGCCGTGCCCGCCGGTGCGGCCGCGGGCGACCGCTATCCGGAGGCGCAGATGGCCCACCTCGACAGCGAGCACTGAGCTGGCGGTACGGTCGTCCCATGCCACCCGCTGCCGCCGAGCCCCTCACCCCCGAGCGCATCCTTGAGACCACCGAGGAAGTGCTGCGCCGCTACGGCCCCACCAAGGCGACGGTGGTGGACGTGGCACGCGCCCTGGGAGTCAGTCACGGCAGCGTCTACCGGCACTTCCCCTCGAAGGCCGCGCTGCGCGAGGCCGTCACCGACCGCTGGCTCGCGAAGAGCGTCGTCGCACTGGAGCAGATCGCCTCGGCCCCCGCTGAGAGTGCGCCCTCCAAGCTGGAGGCGTGGCTGGAGGCGCTGTTCGAGGCCAAGCGCCACAAGGCCGGCGACGATCCGGAGCTGTTCGCGACGTACACGGTGCTCCTCGCCGAGAACAGCGGCACGGTGGAAGAGCATCTGACCCAGCTGATCGACCAGTTGGCACGGATCATCGCGCAGGGCGTCGCCGACGGTTCCCTCGCGGCGTCCGACGTCCCGGCGGCGGCGCGTGCGGTCTTCGACGCCACCGGCCGTTTCCACGACCCTCAGTACGCGGCGGAGTGGTTCTCCCCCACCATCGTCGCGGAGTTCGAGGCGGTCACCACTCTGGTGATCCGGGGCCTGCGCCCCTGAGCTGGAGCGAGTTCAGCGCACTCCTGGCCGGCAGCGCGTGGCCCGTGCTCGACAGCGCGATCCACCTGGCCTGACGCCGCAAGCTCGACGAGTTCGCCGTCGTCACCCTGGTCTTCCCGGCGATCACGGCGGTCGTCTCGCTGATCGGAGCGCACTCGGCCCGCGCCCCGCTGATCAAGGACTCCGGCGTGACCGGGCTCTTCGGTCTGCTCTGCCTGGCCACCCTGCTCGCACCGCGGCCGCTGATGTTCTCCTTCGGGAGGAAGTTCGCGACCGACGGCACTCCCGAGAGCACGGCCTGGTGGAACGGCCTGTGGCAGTACGAGGGCTTCCGCCGGTCGGCTGCCTGGGTGGGTGGACCGCCCTGTACGGCAAGCGCTCGCAGGCCGAGGGCGAGCGGCGGGCCGCCGAGGCCGCGGCCCAGGCCGACGCGGAGGCCCGGCCCGGGGCCGACGCCTCGACCGCCTGACCGGGGCACACACGGTGGGAACGACCGGTGGCCCGGCGCACACTGTGTGCGCCGGGCCACCGGTCGTTCTGCGAGGTCCGTCAGCAGCCGAGCAGGCGGCTGCCGAGGTAGGCCTGGATCTGGTCCAGGGAGACGCGCTCCTGCTTCATGGTGTCGCGCTCGCGCACGGTCACCGCGTTGTCGTCCAGGGTGTCGAAGTCGACGGTGACGCAGAACGGCGTACCGATCTCGTCCTGGCGGCGGTAGCGGCGGCCGATGGCGCCCGCGTCGTCGAACTCGATGTTCCAGTTCTTGCGCAGGTCGGCGGCCAGGCCCTTGGCCTTCGGCGACAGCTGCGCGTTGCGGGACAGCGGCAGGACGGCGACCTTGATGGGGGCCAGGCGCGGGTCGAGGCGCATCACGGTGCGCTTCTCCATGACGCCCTTGGCGTTGGGGGCCTCGTCCTCGTTGTAGGCGTCGAGCATGAAGGCGAGCATGGCGCGGTTGACACCGGCCGCCGGCTCGATGACGAACGGGGTGTAGCGCTCGCCGGCCTCCTGGTCGAAGAAGGTGAGGTCCTGGCCGGAGGCGGCGGAGTGCGCCTTGAGGTCGTAGTCGGTGCGGTTGGCGACGCCCTCAAGCTCGGAGAACTCGCTGCCGCCGAAGTTGAAGCGGTACTCGATGTCGGCGGTGCGCTTCGAGTAGTGGGACAGCTTCTCCTTCGGGTGCTCGTACCAGCGGATGTTCTCCTCGCGGATGCCGAGGTCGCGGTACCAGTTCCACCGCTCCTGCATCCAGTACTCCTGCCACTGCTCGTCCTCGCCGGGCTTGACGAAGAACTCCATCTCCATCTGCTCGAACTCGCGGGTGCGGAAGATGAAGTTGCCCGGCGTGATCTCGTTGCGGAAGGACTTGCCCATCTGCGCGATGCCGAAGGGCGGCTTCTTGCGCGAGGTGACCTGGACCTGGGCGAACTGCGTGAAGATGCCCTGCGCGGTCTCGGGGCGCAGGTACGCCTTGGAGCCGGTGTCCTGGGTCGGGCCGAGGTGGGTCTCCAGCATGCCGGAGAACTGCTTGGGCTCGGTGAACTGGCCCTTCACACCGCAGTTGGGGCAGTTGACGTCGGCCAGGCCGTTCGCGGGGACGCGGCCGTGCTTGGCCTCGTACGCCTCTTCCAGGTGGTCGGCGCGGTGGCGCTTGTGGCAGGAGGTGCACTCGGTCAGCGGGTCCGAGAACGTGGCGACGTGGCCGGAGGCCACCCAGACCTCGGGGGCCAGGATCACGGACGAGTCGAGACCGACGACGTCCTCACGCCCGGTGACCATCGCCTTCCACCACTGGCGCTTGATGTTCTCCTTGAGCTCGACACCGAGCGGGCCGTAGTCCCAGGCAGCCCGGGAGCCGCCGTAGATCTCACTGCACGGGAAAACGAAGCCACGGCGCTTGCTCAGGCTGACGATGGTTTCGATCTTGTCGGCGGCCACGGTGCTCTCTTCATTACGAGGACGAACGGCGAAGTCTCTAGATTACCGGCGCCCGCACCCCCCCTTTCAAATCGGTTCCCCTTCAACGCCCGTCCACCCGGCCCTCCCACCTGGGTTTTTGACAATCGTTTCCATCTTTGATGAAAATGGATGTCATGAACGTACGACGCCTCATACCCACCGCCGTCCTCGCCGGCGCCGTCGCCCTCGGCGCCACGGCCCTGACCTCCTGCTCCGCAGCGGGCGCCGCCGGCGGCAAGGACGGCAAGCTGGGCGTGACAGCCTCGTTCTACCCCCTGCAGTTCGTCGCCGAGCAGATCGGCAAGGAGCACGTGAAGGTCGACGGCCTGACCAAGCCGGGCGTCGAACCGCACGACCTGGAGATCACCCCCAGGCAGACCGGGCAGCTCGGCGAGGCCGACGTGGTCCTCTACCTCAAAGGCCTGCAGCCCGCCGTCGACAAGTCCGTCGCCCAGTCCGGCGTGAAGAACATCGTCGACGCCGCCACCCTCACCGCGCTGGACGCCCACGGAGCCGAGCCGGGCCACGGCGAAGAGGGCCACGCGCACCAGGAGGGCGACGAGCACGCCGGGGAGCACGCCGGAGAACAGACCGGTGAGCACGCCGACGGGCACGACGGCCACGACCACGGCGGGAACGGCACCGACCCCCACGTCTGGCTCGACCCCGTCAAGTACGCGGAGATCGCCAAGGGCGTCGGCGCGGCCCTGGAGAAGGCCGACCCCGGCCACGCCGCGGACTACCGGAAGAACACCGACGAACTGGTCGGCAAGCTGGCCGCGTTGGACACCGAGTTCAAGAACGGCCTGAAGGACACGGCCTCCAGGACCTTCATCACCACCCACTCCGCCTTCGGACACCTCGCCGAGCGCTACGGCCTCCACCAGGAGGGCATCTCCGGCATCGATCCCGAGTCCGAGCCGAGCCCGGCCCGGATGAAGGACCTCCAGGCGGTCGCGAAGAAGGACAATGTCACCACCGTGTTCTTCGAGACGCTGGCCAGCGACAAGACGGCCAAGACCCTCGCCGCGGACACCGGTCTGAAGACCGACGTCCTCGACCCGCTCGAAGGCATCACCGACACATCCCAGGGCGCCGACTACTTCGAGGTCATGCGGTCCAACCTGAAGAACCTCCAGAAGGCACTCGGAGCCAAGTGAGCACAGCAGCAACGGAGGCGCGAGCCATGCAGTCCCCGCCCCGACCGGACGACAACCCACCCGTCATATCCCTGCGCGGGGCCAAGGCCTCGCTCGGTTCGCGCCCCGTGCTGCGCGGAATCGACCTCACCGTCCAGCGCGGCGAGGTCGTCGCCCTCCTCGGAGCCAACGGCTCCGGCAAGTCCACGGCCGTCCGCGCCGTCGTCGGCCAGGTCCCGCTGTCCGACGGCTCCCTCAGCCTCTTCGGCACCGACTTCAAGCGCTTCCGCGACTGGTCGCGCATCGGCTACGTCCCTCAGCGCACCACCGCCGCCGGCGGCGTGCCGGCCACCGTCCGCGAGGTCGTCTCCTCCGGCCGGCTCGCGTGCTCCCGCTTCGGGCTCCTGCGCAGGGCCGACAAGGAGGCCATCGAACGCGCCCTGTCCCTGGTCGGCATGGACACGCACGCCGACGTCTCCGTGGACGCCCTCTCCGGCGGCCAGCACCAGCGCGTCCTCATAGCCCGGGCGCTCGCCGTCGAACCCGAACTGCTGATCATGGACGAGCCGATGGCGGGCGTGGACCTCGCCAACCAGGAGGTCCTGGCGAGCGCCCTGCGCGCGCAGGTCGCCGCCGGTGCCACCGTCCTGCTCGTCCTGCACGAGCTGGGCCCGCTGGAGCCCCTGATCGACCGCGCCGTCGTACTGCGCGACGGCTGCGTCGTCCACGACGGCCCGCCGCCGGAGGCCGTGGGCCAGCACGCCCTGCCCGGCCACGACCACGTACACCCCCACGCGGCGCACGACGCCGAGCCCCTGCGGACGGGACTGCTGAGCTGATGGACATCCTCGACTACGCCTTCATGCAGCGAGCGCTGATCGCGGCAGCCCTGGTCGGCATCACGGCCCCCGCGATCGGCACCTACCTCGTCCAGCGCCGCCAGGCCCTCATGGGCGACGGCCTCGGCCACGTCGCGATGACCGGTGTCGCCCTGGGCTTCGTGCTCCAGGCCAGCCCGGTCTGGATGGCCACCCTCGTCGCCGTCGTCGGCGCCGTCGGCATGGAGCTGATCCGGGCCCGCGGCAGGACCAGCGGCGACGTCGCCCTCGCCATGCTCTTCTACGGCGGCCTCGCCGGCGGTGTGATGATCATCAACCTCGGCGGCGGCCAGACGGCCAGCCTCCTGGGCTCCATGTTCGGCTCGATCACCACGGTGGCCACCGAGGACGTGACCGCGATGGCGCTGCTGGCGGCCTTCGTCCTCGCCGTCGCGGTCGGCCTGCGAAGGCAGCTCTTCGCCGTGTGCCAGGACGAGGAGTTCGCCCGGGTCACCGGACTGCCCGTGCGTGCCCTGAACCTGCTGATCGCGGTCACGGCCGCGGTCACCGTCACCGTCGCCATGCGCATCGTCGGCCTGCTGCTGGTCAGCGCGATGCTGGTGATCCCGGTCGCCGCGGCCCAGCGGCTCACCCGCAGCTTCGCCACCACGCTGGGGCTGGCCATGGCCATCAGCGTGACCGTGTCCCTGACCGGCACGGCTGCCACCTACTACATCAACGTGCCCTCGGGCGCGACGATCGTGCTGCTCGCCGTCGGCGTCTTCATGGTGCTGACCGCCCTCTCCGCCCCCCTGGCCCGCCGCCGGGCCAAGACCGCACCGACGGCCGAAGAGGTCTGCACGCGCGACGACGTGAAGGTCTAGGGTCCTTCAAGGGCTGGCACAATGGCGGCAGGCCCTATACGAGGAGGAACCGGTGGCGACTGCGCCTGGCGAGATGAATACCGCGCCAGTACGAGGACGATCCACCCGCCAGCGGGCCGCGGTGGCGGCCGCACTGGACGAGGTGGACGAGTTCCGCAGCGCCCAGGAACTCCACGACATGCTCAAGCACCGCGGTGACTCCGTGGGCCTGACCACCGTCTACCGCACCCTCCAGTCCCTGGCGGACGCGGGCGAGGTCGACGTCCTGCGCACCAGCGACGGCGAGTCCGTCTACCGCCGCTGCTCCACCGGCGATCACCACCACCACCTGGTCTGCCGCAAGTGCGGCAAGGCCGTCGAGGTGGAGGGCCCGGCCGTGGAGAAGTGGGCGGAGTCCATCGCCGCCGAGCACGGCTACGTGAACGTCGCACACACCGTGGAGATCTTCGGCACCTGCGCCGACTGCGCCAAGGCCTGAGGGCTGGAGCCCGGCCCGGATCCGGCGGCCGGCTAGATCCGCTTCAGCTTTCCGTCCAGGAGCGCCCGCAGGACGTCCTGCTCGCCGGGGTCCGCGAGGCCGCGCTTGGGGAGCAGCGCCCCGCCGAGCACCCGCTTGTCTCCGGAGAAGAGCATGAACGTCGCGGGGGTCTCCGCGTAGCACGACAGCGCGCTCCACCGCAGGTGGACGGTGCCCTGCGCGGAGTCGATGGTGACGCCCCCGCCGTCGACGACCGCCCGGTACTCCCCCGACGCCGCCAGCAGCCCGCGGGTCGTTCCGGCCATGATCCGGTGGCCGAACAGCACGAAGGCCCAGCTGAAGAGGCCCACCACGCACAGCGCCACGGCCGACCCGACGTACCCGCCGCCCTGCGCCACGAGGACCGCGGCGTACCCGGGCCCCACCAGACCCGTGAGGACGAACAGCAGGCGCTGGCGGCGCCCCGCCGAGGTCCGGCCGTAGGGCCGCAGGCCCTCGGCCATGTCGGCGACGGTCGGTGTGTAGCGGAGCTCGACCGCCCGCCCCGCCGACGCCGTCCCGTGTATCCGATACAGCGGATCCCCGCCCGTGATGTCCATGAGCGGGGATCCTAGGCGCAGGGCGTCAGGAGGCCGTACCCGGGCCCTCGGGCTGGTTGGGGACCGCGCCGCCGAAGCGGCGGTCGCGCTGGGCGTACTCCAGGCACGCAGCCCACAGGTTGCGCCGGTCGAAGTCGGGCCACAGCACGTCCTGGAAGACCATCTCGGCGTACGCGCTCTGCCAGATCAGGTAGTTGGAGGTGCGCTGCTCGCCGCTCGGGCGCAGGAACAGGTCGACGTCCGGCATGTCCGGGTAGTAGATGTACTTGGCGAAGGTCTTCTCGTTGACCTTCGACGGGTCGAGCTTGCCGGCCGCCACGTCGCGCGCGATGGCCTGCGCCGCGTCGGCGATCTCCGCACGGCCGCCGTAGTTGACGCAGAAGTACAGGGTCATGGCGTCGTTGTCGACGGTCTGCTCCTGCGCGACCTGGAGCTCCTGGACGACCGACTTCCACATCTTCGGCATGCGGCCGACCCAGCGGATGCGGATGCCCAGCTCGTTCATCTCGTCGCGGCGCCGCCGGATGACGTCGCGGTTGAAGTTCATCAGGAAGCGGACCTCTTCGGGCGAGCGCTTCCAGTTCTCCGTCGAGAAGGCGTACAGGGAGAGGTTCTTGACGCCCATCTCCAGGCAGCCCTTGAGCACGTCGAGCACGACGCCCTCGCCGACCTTGTGCCCCTCGGTGCGGGGCAGGCCGCGCTCCTTGGCCCAGCGGCCGTTGCCGTCCATGACGACGGCGACGTGGTTCGGGACCAGCTCGCCGGGGATCTTCGGCGGGACCGCACCGGAGGGGTGCGGCTCGGGAACCTTGTACTCCCGGCGAGAGCGTCCCAGAATCCCGCGTCGTGCCATGTGCCCAGCTCCTATTTCTCGACGTATCGCAGGGAGCGTAGCCCGCGCTCCAGATGCCAGTGCAAATAGGCGGAGACCAGCCCGCTGCCCTCCCGCACGTGACGCGCCTCACACGCGTCGGCATGCCCCCAGTCGCCCGTCAGCAGGGCGCTGAGCAGGGCGATGGCCTCCGACGAGGGTACGACGCTGCCGGGCACCCGGCAGTCCCCGCATATGACCCCGCCCGCGGCGACGGAGAAGTGCCGGTTGGGGCCGTGGATGCCGCACTTCGCGCAGTCCTCGAAGCTGGGCGCGTAGCCGTTGACGGCGAGGGAGCGCAGCAGGAAGGCGTCCAGGATGAGGTGCGGTTCGTGTTCGCCGCGGGAGAGCGTGCGCAGCGCTCCGACGAGCAGCAGGTACTGCTGTACGGAGGGCTCGCCCTCGTTCTCGGTGAACCGCTCGGCGGTCTCCAGCATGGCGGTGCCGGCGGTGTAGCGGGCGTAGTCGGTGACGATGCCGTTGCCGTACGGGGCGATGATCTCGGTCTGGGTGCAGAGCGGCAGGCTGCGGCCGACGAGTTCGCTGCCGCGGGCGAAGAACTGCACGTCGGCGTGGGAGAAAGGTTCCAGCCGGGCGCCGAACTTGGACTTCGTGCGCCGCACCCCGCGGGCGACCGCCCGCACCCGGCCGTGGCCCCGGGTCAGCAGCGTGATGATGCGGTCCGCCTCACCCAGCTTCTGGGTGCGCAGCACGATGCCGTCGTCGCGGAACAGACTCATGCGCCCATTGTCCCGTACGGGGAGTCCCCCGGGGACAGCGACGACCCCCGCCCGGGCGTCGCCGCGGGCGAGGGGTCGGCACCCCTTGGGAGGGTCAGGGGGCGGACGGCGACGGCGTGGGGTCGGCGTCGTCCGCCTTCGCGGCCGAGGGGGCGGGGGCGGCCGCCTGGGCCGGTACGGCCGCGGGGGCCTCGGGCGCGCTCGCCTCGGGCACGATGGCGTCGGCGTCGGTGCCGGAGCCGGGCGCCGTGTCGGCCTCGGCCTCGCCGAGGGCCCGGGCTCCCGCCTCCGGGGCGCCGTGGGCGTCGTCCTTCGCCAGGCCGTTGAAGATGAGGTTGAGCACGATGGCGGCCGTGGCACCGAGGGTGACACCGCTGTTGAGCAGCGAGGACAGGTCCGCGTCCATGTGCTTGCTGAAGAAGACCGGCACGGTCGCCGGGAGCAGGGCGAAGGCGAGGGAGACGCCGACGATCAGGGCGTTCTTCTCCTCCTTGAGGTCCACCTTGCCCAGGGTCTGGATGCCGGCCAGGGCGACCATGGCGAACATGACGGTCGCGGCGCCGCCGAGGACCCCGTGCGGGACGGCCGCGACGATGGCGGCGGCCTTGGGCAGCAGCCCGAGGACGATCATGAAGACGCCTGCGGCGACGACCACGAAGCGGCTCTTCACCTTCGTCATCCGCACCAGGCCGACGTTCTCCGCGAAGGCGACGTAAGGGAAGGAGTTGAGGACGCCGCCGAGCGCGGTGGCGGCGCCGTCGGCGCGCAGGGCGCGGGCCACGGTCTCGCTGTCGACCTCCTTGCCGACGATGTCGCCGACGGCGTAGGTGTCACCGGTCGTCTCGACCATGGTGATCAGCATGACGATGAGCATCAGGACGATCGGGAACCACTCGAACTTGGGGACGCCGAAGTGGAAGGGCGTGGTGACGCCGATCCAGTCCGACTTGCCCACGTCGCCGAACTTCGCGTCGCCGAGGAGGAAGGCGACGGCGGTGCCGGCGACCAGGCCGAGGAGGATCGCGATGCTGGAGAGGAACGGCCGGCCGAGCTTCATCAGGACGAGGATGAAGAGCATCGTGCCGCCGGCGTAGGCGAAGTGCTTGGGCTCGCCGAAGTCGGGGCTGCCGAGGCCGCCGGCGGCGTCGTTGAGGCCGACGGGGATCAGGACGATGCCCAGCACGGTGATCACCGTGCCGGTGACGACGGGCGGGAAGAGCCGCATGACCGTCCGGAACGCCTTGGCGGGCAGCCAGGCGAAGGCGAAGGTGGCGATACCGGCGGTGATGACCGCGCCGTAGATGACCAGCAGGGCGGCCGTTCCGCCGCCCGCTCCGAGGCCGATGGCGATCATCGGGGACACGGCGGTGAAGGTCACGCCCTGGATCAGCGGCAGCCGCGCGCCGATCCGGCCGATGCCCCAGGCCTGGATGATCGACGCGATGCCGCAGGTGAAGAGGTCCGCGTTGATCAGGTAGACCAGTTGTTCAGGGCTCAGCTTGAGTGCGCTGCCCACGATGATCGGGACGATCACCGCGCCGGCGTAGAAGGCGAGTACGTGCTGGAAGCCGTACAGCGCGAGCTTGGGGAGGGGGAGCACCTCGTCGACCGGGTGCGTGCTCTGCTTTCCGTCGGTGGAAAGCCGGGCGGCGACACGTGCCATCTCAGCCTTGCCCTTCAAGGTAGGTAAGTGAGAGGAGATCTGGTTATCCCTGGGCGAAGTGGGTCGTTAACCCGTTGGTTCGCCAGGGTTTTCAGTACGTTCACGTGGGTCGAAGTCCCGCTGTGCGGGGCGGCGGCTTCTCGGCGTGTGACCGGAATTGAACGCCTGTGGGTGTCCTCACAGATATCGTCGACTTCTACAAACTGTTGACCGGACCCGGCCGCAGATCTGTGGATTTCTCCAGTGGCGGCGGAGTCGGCGCAGGGGGTATGGGAGCGATCGTCCGCGGCAGGGCTGCGCCGGCCGTGTCGACGGGGACGGAACCGGCCGTGAGCTGCCACGACGCTGAGCGCGGCCCGTCGAGGCCACCCACGGGAAAGGCCCGTCCGGGCGCCCCTGGGGGCGGCTCCGAACGGGCCCGGAGTTGTCGACTCCGCCGTTCCCGAAGTGTTCACCAGGCGAGATTTCGCCCCTCGCGAGGCCGGATCGTTACGTCCGATCGGCCACTTCCGGACGGTTCCGGGGCGTCACGGCCCTCTCAGGGCGCGCGTACCGCCGACAGCAGCCGGGCCACCTCGTCCGCGCCGATCCGCAGCGCCGACCCGACGGTGGCGAGCACCTCGCGCTCGGCCGGGATGTACGGGCCGTCGGCGAGGGCGATCCGCGCACCCTGGAGCAGGATCGACTCCCGGCCTGGGCCGGCCAGGTGCGGGGCGAGCGGCTCCAGGGCCTCGTGGAGCTCTATCGACAGCGCGGCCCCGCAGCACTCCGGGATGTCGTACAGCCCGAGCCGCCCCTCGTCCGTGGACAGCGCCTCCACGAGGGACTCCAGCTGCTCCTCGGTGCAGTCCTGGAAGCCCGCCGCCTGTACGGCCGACACCGCGGCCTCCAGGGCGCTGCGCGAGGCCGTCCCGCCCGCCGTGAGCACGGCCAGCGCCACGGTGTGCACGGCGTCCCGCAGGAGCGCGGTGAACCGGGTCGTGGTGAGGTGGTCCAGGACGCCGGTGCCGAAGCGCGCGCGGCAGCCCTGGCACTCCACGACGGGCCCCGCCTGCCCGCGCGGCAGCAGCGGCACCCCGAGGACGGTGAACCGGCGGCGGCCGGTGCGCCTGCGGTAGTTGCGGTCCCCACCGCAGTCCGGGCAGAAGAACTCCCCGTCACCCACGGTGCTCCAGGTGGTACGGATGCCCCAGACCGTCAGCTTCCGGCCGTCCCCACCCCGAACTGGCAGCACGTCGCACCTCCGTGGTGTCGTCCGGCAGCATCGCCGGGTTGGCGTGATGTTAGCCACATCGGTGAGGATGCGTCAGTCGTGCGACAGGACAACATGTCCCCCGCGGGGGAGTTGGCCGATCTGCACCCCCGGTTCCGCTTGGGGTCCGCCGGGGGAACGGCGGGCCGGGTCCGTGACCGGGCCGCGAGCGGGATCGGCCGGGCCGCGGCCGGGCTGCCGGCCGGTTCCGGAGCCCGGTGACCGCGGCCGATATCAGCACTGCCGGGGGTGAGGCGCTGCGTACGGATCCGGCCGCCGCGGCTCACGCGGTCACGGCGGGCGCGGCTCCGGCCGGTATCGGGAGGGCGGCAGGAGGCCGGCAGGACGCTGGTGGCCGCCGCCGCGGAGCCCGGATACGGCGGAACCCCGCCCCTCCGGACGGAGGAGCGGGGTTCACCTGCGAGCGGTCAGCGGCCCGCGCGGTTGACGGCGGAGATGACCGCCTTCAGGGAGGCGCGGGTGGTGTTGGCGTCGATGCCGATGCCCCACAGGACGCGGCCGTCGATCGCGCACTCGATGTAGGAGGCGGCCACGGCGGACGCGCCCTCGCTCATGGTGTGCTCGGTGTAGTCCAGCAGGCGGGCGTCGACGCCGATGCCGGCCAGCGCGTCGAAGAACGCCGAGATCGGACCGTTGCCGGTGCCGTTCAGGACCGTCTCCACGCCGTCCACGACCGCCTCGACGGTCAGTGTGTCCGTGCCGTCCTTGTCGGTGGCGGTCGAGCCGGAGCGCAGCTGGATGCGGCCCCACGGGTTCTCCGGGTTGGGCAGGTACTCGTCGGAGAAGACGTCCCAGATCGCCTTCGGCGTGACCTCGCCGCCCTCGGCGTCCGTCTTGGCCTGGATGATCCGGGAGAACTCGATCTGCATGCGGCGCGGCAGGTCCAGCTTGTGGTCGTTCTTCAGGACGTACGCGATGCCGCCCTTGCCGGACTGCGAGTTGACCCGGATGACCGCCTCGTAGGAGCGGCCGACGTCCTTGGGGTCGATGGGCAGGTACGGGACCGCCCACTCGATGTCGTCGACGGTCTTGCCCTGGGCGGCCGCGTCGGCCTCCATGGCGTCGAAGCCCTTCTTGATGGCGTCCTGGTGGGAGCCGGAGAAGGCGGTGTAGACCAGGTCGCCCGCGTAGGGGTGGCGCGGGTGGACCGGCATCTGGTTGCAGTACTCGCTGGTGCGGCGGATCTCGTCGATCTGCGAGAAGTCGATCTGCGGGTCGATGCCCTGGGAGAACAGGTTCATGCCCAGCGTGATCAGGTCGACGTTGCCGGTGCGCTCGCCCTGCCCGAACAGGCAGCCTTCGATGCGGTCGGCGCCGGCCATCAGGGCCAGCTCGGCGGCGGCGACGGCGGTGCCGCGGTCGTTGTGCGGGTGGACGGAGATGCAGATGTGCTCGCGGCGCGTCAGGTTGCGGGCCATCCACTCGAAGCGGTCCGCGTGGGTGGACGGCGTGGAGCGCTCCACCGTGGCGGGCAGGTTCAGGATGATCTCCCGGCCCTCGGCCGGCTGCCAGACGTCGCAGACGGCCTCGCAGACCTCCAGGGCGAAGTCCAGCTCGGTGTCGGTGAAGATCTCCGGGCTGTACTGGTAGCCGAAGACGGTCTCGGGGCCCAGCAGCTTGTCGGCGTACTCCATGACCAGGCGGGTGCCGTCCACGGCGATCTGCTTGATCTGCTCCTTGGAGCCGCGGAAGACGACCCGGCGGAAGGTCGGCGCGGTCGCGTTGTACAGGTGCACGGTGGCGCGCTTGGCGCCGACCAGCGACTCCACGGTCCGCTCGATCAGGTCCTCGCGGGCCTGGGTCAGTACGGAGATGGTGACGTCGTCCGGGATGGCGCCCTCTTCGATGATGGAGCGCACGAAGGCGAAGTCGGTCTCGCCCGACGAGGGGAAGCCGACCTCGATCTCCTTGTAGCCCATGCGCACCAGCAGGTCGAACATCTCGCGTTTGCGGGCGGGGGTCATCGGGTCGATCAGCGACTGGTTGCCGTCGCGCAGGTCGGTGGAGAGCCAGCGGGGGGCCTTGGTGACGCGGGCATCGGGCCAGGTGCGGTCCGGGATGTCCACCTGCTCGTACGAGCCGTACTTGTGGATCGGCATCCCGGAGGGCTTCTGGGAGTGCGTCGCGTTCGTGATGGGCGTGGGGCGACCGACAAAAGGCTGCTGGCTCATGGCGTTGGGCTCCTCGCGTGTCCGCGGTAGTTCGCTGGGACGGCCGACGGCGGTAGTGGAAACCGCAACACCAACTCCGCGGGGAGGGGGCCGGCCTACGACTACAGACCCTCGCCGCGGCAGCTAAGGAGAAGCAGCCCGAAACGCATGATGGGCCGAGCCTAGCCGAGCCGCGCCGTGACGCGAGGACCTGTTTCAGTATGCAAGACCCGCACGTCCGATTTGCACCAAATGTGAGCCAAGCCTCATTCGGTCCGCCCGGGTCGGGGCGATCCCCCGAAGAGCTCCGCGTACCGGCCGTGCGATCCCACCACCACACCCCCCGCCGCGAGGGCCCCGCACCGGCCAGGCACGTTTCTGCAACGGCAGACGTGACACAACCGAATGAATCATGGTTGCGTCTAGTGACATCACCGTGACGCGGTGCCACATTGCCGGGCATGGATGCCTCCCACACTCACCGCCACCCCGTCTTCTGCACGGTCGTGCCGCCGCACCTCCTCGACAAGGCCGCCCTCTCGGGCGACACCCGCCGCGCCGACCTCGCCCAGCGCACCCTCGAACACGACTCCCTGCTGCGCACCCGGCGCCGGGTGACCTCCGTGCGCGGGATCACGGCGACGCTCGCCGCACCGGCCGGCGACAGCCCGCGGCGGACGATCTACGACGCCCGGCACCGCACCCAGCTCCCCGGCACCAAGGTCCGCGAGGAGGGCGACCCGCTGGGCAAGGACGCCACCGTCAACCGCGCCTACGCGGGGCTCGGGGCGACCTACGAGCTGTTCCTGAAGGGCTTCGGGCGCCGCTCCATCGACGACTCCGGACTCCCCCTGGACGCCACCGTCCACTACGGGGAGGAATACAACAACGCCTTCTGGGACGGCCGGCAGATGGTCTTCGGCGACGGCGACGGCGACCTCTTCCTCGACTTCACCGTGTCGGTGGACGTCATCGGACACGAGTTGACCCACGGCGTCACCCAGTACACGGCGAACCTGCGCTACCGCGGCCAGTCGGGCGCCCTGAACGAGTCCATGTCCGACGTCTTCGGCTCCCTGATCAAGCAGTACTCGCTGGAGCAGACGGCCGATGAGGCCGACTGGCTGATCGGCGCCGGGCTGCTCGGCCCCAACGTCACCGGGGTCGCACTGCGCTCGATGAAGGCCCCCGGCACCGCGTACGACGACGACGAGCTCGGCAAGGACCCGCAGCCGGCCACCATGGACGACTACGTCAACACCCACAGCGACAACGGCGGCGTCCACATCAACTCCGGCATCCCCAACCACGCCTTCTACATCGCGGCGACCGAGCTCGGCGGCAAGGCCTGGGAGCGTGCCGGACAGATCTGGTACGACACCCTCACCGGCGGGGACCTCACCCCGAAGGCGGACTTCGCGGACTTCGCCCGCCTCTCGACTGCGGCCGCCGCCACCCGGTACGGGGAGGGCGGCGCGGAGCACCAGGCACTGCAGAAGGCATGGTCGGCCGTGGGCGTCCCGCTCGCGGGGTAGACAGCTCCCATGCGGATTCAGGTGGTACGGACGGGCGGCTTCGCGGGCATCGAACGCCGGGCCGAGGTGGACACCTCGGGCCTGCCGGACGAGGAGGAGTGGCAGGCCCTGGCCCAGCTCGCGCTGCGGCCCGGCCCGCCGGGCGATCCGGCGGACCGGGTGCGGGACGGCTTCTCGTACCGGATCACGGTGGACGGGCGGACGGTCTCCTGCGCCGAGCCGCGCCTGTCGGAGGCCCAGCGGGCGCTGATCTCCCGCGTCCTGAAAGAAGGTGCCTGAGCGGCGGCCCTTTGCTTGGATGGCCCGATGACCGACGCCATGATCCAATCGACGCTGTCCGAGCTGGAGCGGTACTACGACACGGTGCCGCGGGTGGGCGGCGCCCGGGCCGAGGACTTCGGGCCGCTGACCCTGTTCGTGCAGGAGGGCGCGGGCTGGCCGTACTACGCGCGGCCCGCGCTCGGCGGCTCCGACGCGACCCCCGCCGACGTCGAGCGGGTCCTCGCCCGCCAGCGTGAACTGGGCGTCCCGGAGGCCTTCGAGTGGGTCGCCGAGAACAGCCCCGCGCTCCGGGCCGCGGCGGAAGCGGCGGGGCTTCACGTCCACGAGCACCCGCTGATGCTGCTGGAGGCCGGCGAGGAACTGCCCCCGCACCCGGAGGTGCGGCTGCTCGGCGCCGAGGACCCGCTGCTGGCGGCCGCGCTGGCGGTACCGGCGCTGGCCTTCGCGGACCCGGGAACGGCCGTGGGCGAGGCCGGCCCCGCGGAACTGGCCGCCGCGCTGCGGGACCCGTCGGTGGAGACCCGGCGGGCGAGCGTCTCGGAGAAGCTGGCGGCGGGCACCTCGGGCATGGCCGCGGCCGTGCGGGACGGCGTGGTGCTCTGTTCCGGCATGTTCAACCCGGTCGGCGACGTCGCCGAGATCGTGGGCGTCGGCACCCTCCCGTCCGCCCGCCGCCAGGGCCTGGCCCTCGGGGTCACCGCGGCCCTGGTCGTACGGGCCCGCGCGGGGGGCGCCCGTACGGTCTTCCTCTCGGCGGGCGACGACGACGTGGCCCGGATCTACGCCCGCGCCGGCTTCCGCCGGGTCGGCACCGCCCTGATCGCGGAACCGCCGGCGGAGCCCGGCGCGTGACCGGCTGACGGCGGCCGGGACGCCGCAGCTCCGCCCCACCCCGCCCCGGTTTGCCGAGTCGGCAACAAAGTTTGCCCGCTGGCGCGGGGTGGGCGCAGCATCGGGGACACGAGACGCCGAGCGGAAGAGGCCCCCATGTCCCAGCACGACCACCAGACGCACGACCACCACGCGCGTCACACGCACGATCACGCGCCCGGGAGCGCGCAGGAGAACGGCAGCGGTCCCGTCGCCGGCGGCGAGGAGTTCTGGGACGGGCGCTACAGCGAGAGCACGCGCATCTGGAGCGGCAAGCCCAACGCCCTCCTGGTCCGCGAGGCCCAGGACCTCGCCCCCGGCCGGGCGCTCGACCTCGGCTGCGGGGAGGGCGCCGACACCGTCTGGCTCGCCCGCCGCGGATGGCGGGTCACCGCCACCGACATCTCGAAGGTGGCTCTCGGCCGTGCGGCCGAGCACGCCGCCGAGGCCGGGGTCACGGACCTCGTCGACTGGCAGCAGCACGACTTCGCGCAGTCCTTCCCCGAGGGGGAGTTCGACCTCGTCTCGGCGTGCTTCCTGCACAGCTACGGCGAGTTCCCGCGTGAGCGGATCCTGCGCAGGGCCGCCGCCGCGGTGGCTCCCGGCGGGACCCTCCTGGTGGTGGGCCACGCGGGAGGGCCGTCGTGGAACCCGGAGGCCCACGCGGACCTCCACTTCCCGACCCCGCAGGAGGTCCTCGCGCAGCTGGACCTGCCGGAGGGCGGCTGGGAGGTCCAGACGGCGGCGGAGCACGTCCAGCCGATGACCGACCCCGAGGGCCGGCCCGGGACGCGCCCCGACAACGTGCTGACGGTACGGCGCGTCGCCTAGGGGGCGGGCCGGGACCGGTCAGAAACCGAGCTTGCGGAGCTGCTTGGGGTCCCGCTGCCAGTCCTTGGCCACCTTCACGTGGAGGTCGAGGAAGACGGGGGTCCCGAGCAGCGCCTCGATGTGCTTGCGCGACTTCATCCCGACCTCCTTCAGGCGGGAGCCCTTCGGGCCGATGATGATGCCCTTCTGGCTCGGCCGCTCGATGTAGACGTTGGCGTGGATGTCGAGCAGCGGGCGGTCCGCCGGGCGGTTCTCGCGCGGGATCATCTCCTCGACGACCACGGCGATGGAGTGCGGGAGCTCGTCGCGTACGCCCTCCAGCGCGGCCTCGCGGATCAGCTCGGCGACCATGACCATCTCGGGCTCGTCGGTGAGGTCGCCCTCCGGGTACAGCGGCGGGCTCTCGGGCAGCAGCGGCGCGATCAGGTCGGCGAGCAGCTGGACCTGGTTGTCGCCGACCGCCGAGACGGGCACGATCTCGGCCCACTCGATGCCGAGCTCGGCGCCGAGCTGGTGGATGGCGAGGAGCTGTTCGGCCAGGGCCTTGGACTCGACCAGGTCGGTCTTGGTCACGATGGCGATCTTGGGGGTCTTCTTGATCCCCGCGAGTTCCTTGGCGATGAACTTGTCTCCGGGGCCCAGCTTCTGGTCGGCCGGCAGGCAGAAGCCGATGACGTCGACCTCGGCCCACGTGGTGCGCACGACGTCGTTGAGCCGCTCGCCGAGCAGGGTGCGCGGCTTGTGCAGGCCGGGCGTGTCGACGAGGACCAGCTGGGCGTCGGGGCGGTGCACGATGCCGCGGACGGTGTGGCGGGTGGTCTGCGGCCGGTTGGAGGTGATCGCGACCTTGGTGCCCACGAGTGCGTTGGTGAGGGTCGACTTCCCGGCGTTGGGACGGCCGACGAAGCAGGCGAAGCCCGCACGGTGCGGGGCGGTGGACTCGGGGGAACGATCGCTCATACGGGCCATTCTCCCCGATGCGGCTCCCAGCGCCGACCAGACCGCCGCGACGGCGGCGAGCACGCCCGCGAGCGGCGGGTGCGCGGCGTGGGCGGCACGGCCCTGAGCTGTGGTTCCGCCGGCTTGCCCGGCCACCGTGACCTGGGCCCGTTCCGCGCGGGCGGGTCGCCCCGGCGGGTCGCGCGGCGCCTTCCGGCGGCGCGTACGCCGGAAGGGGAGCCCCGCCCGCTCACGAGCGGGCGGGCGGGCGGGACGGCGGCAGACGTCATGCCCCGTCCCGGCCCAACCGACGGCCCGTCAGGAGAGGCCTGCGGGCGATGACGGGACGACGGCCTCAGGACCCGGCGGGGGTCGTGGACCTCAGGGTGCCGTCCGGGCCCGCCAGGAGGACCGGGGTGTCCGGGCCGCCGAGGTCGCGGACGGCCGCCCGGTCGGCCTCCGCCGGGGTCTCGGCCGCGCTCACCACGGCCGCGGCCTCCAGCGAGCGCGCCCCGCTGGCCACGGCCATGGCGACCGCGGTCTGCAGCGCGCTCAGCTTCAGGGAGTCGAGCTCCACCGTGCCCGCGACGTACGTCCGTCCCGTCTCGTCCCGTACCGCCGCCCCCTCGGGCACTCCGTTGCGGGCCCGGGCACTGCGCGCCAGAGTGATGATCTTGCTGTCCTCGGGGTCGATCCCGGTGCTCTCCGTCATGGTCGAAAGCATAGGGAGCGCCCCGCGCGGCCCGCGCAACGACCCCGCCACGGCCCGGTCAGGGCCGGTCGAGCTTCAGCCGCTCCGCGCGCGGCAGGCCCGCGACCACGAGGTCGTACGAGTCCTCGACGAGCTCCCGCAGCATCGCCTCGGGGATCCCGCCCACGGTCACCGTGTTCCAGTGCCGCTTGTTCATGTGGTAGCCCGGCGCGATCGCCTCGTGCTCCTGGCGCAGCCGCACCGCCAGTTCTGGTTCGCACTTGAGGTTGATCTTCAGCGGCTCGGCGTCCAGGGCACTGAGCGCGAACATCTTGCCCCGCACCTTGAACACCGAGGTCTCGGGCGTGAAGGGGAACTCCTCCACCGCCGCGTTGAAACCCAGCAGGAACTCCCGCAGCCGCTCCGGGGTCACTCCGCCTCCTCCCCCGCGGTGTCCACCGCGGCCACCGGTTCCACCAGCACCGTCACGATCTTGTTCCGCCGGCCCGCCGGCGACTCGGCCGTCAGCCGCAGCGGACGCCCGTCGGGCAGTTCGACCACCGCCGAAGCGCCCGCGATCGGCACCCGCCCGAGCGCCTTCGCCAGCAGTCCGCCGACCGTCTCGACGTCCTCGTCGTCGAACGCCTCGACCTTGAAGAGCTCGCCGAGGTCGGTGATGTCCAGGCGCGCCGTGACCCGGTAGCGGTCCTCGCCCAGGTCCTCGACCGGCGGGAGCTCCCGGTCGTACTCGTCCGTGATCTCGCCGACGATCTCCTCAAGGATGTCCTCGATGGTGACGATGCCGGCCGTGCCGCCGTACTCGTCGATCACGACGGCCACGTGGTTGCGCACCTGCTGCATCTCGCGCAGCAGGTCGCCCGCGTTCTTGGTGTCCGGCACGAAGACGGCCGGCCGCATCGCCGTCGACACCAGGTCGCTCTCGGCGTCGCGGCTGATGTGCGTCTTGCGGACCAGGTCCTTCAGGTAGACGATCCCGACGATGTCGTCCTCGTTCTCCCCGGTGACCGGGATGCGCGAGAAACCCGACCGCAGGGCGAGCGTGGTGGCCTGGCGGACCGTCTTGTAGCGCTCGATGCAGACCAGGTCGGTCCGCGGCACCATCACCTCGCGCACGAGCGTGTCGCCCAGTTCGAAGACCTGGTGCACCATCCGGCGCTCGTCGTCCTCGATGAGCGATTCCTTCTCGGCGAGGTCGACCATCGCCCGCAGCTCGGCCTCGGAGGCGAAGGGCCCCTTGCGGAAGCCCTTGCCGGGCGTGAGGGCGTTGCCGACGAGGATCAGCAGCTGCGGGATCGGCCCCATGATCCGGGCGAGCGGTACAAGGACGTACGCGGCCGCCGTCGCCGTGTTCAGCGGGTGCTGCCGGCCGATCGTACGCGGGGAGACGCCCACGGCGACGAAGGAGACCAGCACCATCACGGCGATGGCCACGAGCAGCGCGGTCCAGTTCTCGCCGAACTCGTCCAGGCAGACGAAGGTGACGAGGACCCCGGCCGCCATCTCGCAGGTGACCCGGACCAGCAGCGCCACGTTGAGGTAGCGGGTGGGGTCGCCGGCGACCTGGGCCAGCTTCTCGCTGCCGCGCCGGCCCTCCCGGACGGCCTGTTCGGCACGGAAGATCGAGATGCGGGCGATGCCGGACTCCGCGCACGCCGCGAACCAGGCCACGACCACCAGCAGCACCGCGCCGGTGATCAGTTGCGGGGCGCTCACGAGACGGTGGGAGCCGGGGACGGCCCGGTCAGCCCGCGCTCACCGCGCCAGCCGTCCACGATGGCGGCCTGGAGGCCGAACATCTCGGCCTTCTCGTCCGGCTCCTCGTGGTCGTAGCCGAGCAGGTGCAGCACCCCGTGGACGGTCAGGAGCTGGAGCTCCTCGTCCATGGAGTGCTGCGTCGGGGCGTCCTCGCCCTGCTTCTTCGCGACCTCGGGGCAGAGCACGATGTCGCCGAGGAGCCCCTGCGGGGGCTCCTCCTCGTCCTTCGACGGCGGACGGAGCTCGTCCATCGGGAAGGACATGACGTCGGTCGGGCCGGGCAGGTCCATCCACTGGATGTGGAGCTGCTCCATGGCGTCCTCGTCGACGACGATGACGGAGAGCTCCGAGAGCGGGTGGATCCGCATCCGGGTGAGCGCGTAGCGGGCGATGTCGAGGATCGCCTGCTCGTCGACCTCGGTTCCGGACTCGTTGTTGACGTCGATCGACATGGTGCGCTGGGTTCTACTTCCGCTGGTAGCCGTTGGCGGCCTGATGGCCGTCGTCGTACTTCTCGTACGCATCGACGATACGGCCGACCAGCTTGTGCCGGACGACATCCTCGGACGTGAGCCGGGAGAAGTGGATGTCCGGCACCCCGTCGAGGATTTCCTGGACCTGGCGCAGACCGCTCCTGGCCCCGCCGGGAAGGTCGATCTGGGTGATGTCACCGGTGATCACGATCTTCGAGTCGAAGCCGAGCCGGGTCAGGAACATCTTCATCTGCTCGGTGGTCGTGTTCTGCGCCTCGTCGAGGACCACGAACGCGTCGTTGAGGGTCCTGCCCCTCATGTATGCCAGGGGGGCCACCTCGATCGTGCCCGCTGCCATGAGCCGGGGGATCGAGTCGGGGTCGAGCATGTCGTGCAGCGCGTCGTAGAGCGGGCGCAGGTACGGGTCGATCTTGTCGAAGAGGGTGCCCGGCAGGAAGCCGAGCCGCTCCCCCGCCTCGACGGCGGGCCGGGTCAGGATGATCCGGCTGACCTGCTTGGACTGCAGGGCCTGGACCGCCTTGGCCATGGCGAGGTAGGTCTTGCCGGTACCGGCGGGGCCGATGCCGAACACGATCGTGTTCTTGTCGATCGCGTCGACGTACCGCTTCTGGTTGAGGGTCTTGGGGCGGATGGTGCGGCCGCGGCTGGAGAGGATGTTCTGGGTGAGCACCTCGGCGGGCGTCTCGGGCCCGTCGCCGTTGCCGTTCGCGCTCGCCTTGAGCATGGCGATCGAGCGTTCCACTGCGTCCTCCGTCATCGGCTGCCCGGTGCGGAGCACCAGCATCATCTCGTCGAACAGTCGCTGGATCAGGGCGACTTCCGCGGCCGCGCCGATCGCGCTGACCTGATTGCCCCGAACATGGATGTCGGCCTTCGGGAAGGCCTTCTCGATCACGCGCAACAGGGCGTCGCCCGAGCCGAGCACCGTCACCATCGGGTGCGTCGCCGGTACGGTGAAGTGCGCTCGCGCCTGCCCCGGCGCGGGGATGTGGGCTGATGTCTGAGTCATGGGCCGGCACTGTGGCCTGCGCATACCTCCCGCTGAGGGGCCGCGCCGATCGACGACCTCCGGAATACCAAGGGTACGTCGCCGCCGCCGCATCCCCGAGAGGTTTTAGCCGCCCCCTGGGCTCCCCGGCTCCGCCGGCCCCCGGCTACACGGGGTGCCGGAAGCCGATGGTCGGCACGGCCCTGCGGCGGGCGGCCGGGGTCGCGGCCGACGGGATCAGGTCGTCCAGGAAGCCGTAGCGGCCGCGCAGCGCGTGCGGGGCGGCCCGCCACCAGTGGGCCACCTCCGGCCAGCCGGGGGCCGACAGGGAGCCGCCGAACTCCTGCACCGACAGGGCGGCGGTCAGCCCGGCGAAGGCCAGCCGGTCGGCCAGGGGCCAGCCCGCCAGGGTGCCGGTGACGAAGCCCGCCACGTAGACGTCCCCCGCCCCCGTGGGGTCCAGGGCGTCGACGGCGATACCGGGGACGTGCGCCGTCTCCCCGGTGCGGCCGTCCACCGCGTACGAGCCTTCGGGACCCATGGTCACCACGGCGATCGGCACCTTCTCGGCCAGGGCGCGGGCGGCGGCCCGGGGGCACTCGGTGCGCGTGTACCGCATCGCCTCGCCCGCGTTCGGCAGGAAGGCCTCGCAGTGCTCCAGGTCGGCCAGGGCCCCCAGGTCCCAGCGCCCGCTCTCGTCCCAGCCGACGTCCGCGAAGACCCGCGAGCCGCGCCGGGCGGCCTCGCCGATCCACTCCTCGCCGCGGCCGGGCCCCAGCGAGGCCACGGCGGCGCGAGCTCTCGGCGGGCACTGCGGCAGGGGGCCTGGGCCCGCCGGCGGCGGGGCCTCGTGGCCGTGGGAGACCATGGTGCGCTCCCCCTCGTACGCCATGGAGACGGTGACGGGGCTGTGCCAGCCGGGGATGATCCGTGACATGGAGAGGTCGATGCCCTCACCCTGCTCCAGGGCGTCCCAGCAGTACTCGCCGTAGTGGTCGTCCCCGAAGGCCGCGGCCAGCGAGGTGCGCAGGCCGAGCCGGGCCAGGGCGGTGGCCATGTTGGCGACGCCGCCGGGGCTGGAGCCCATCCCGCGCGCCCAGGACTCCGTACCGCGCACGGGTGCCGAGTCGAGGCCGGTGAAGATGATGTCGAGGAAGACGGTCCCGGTCAGGAAGACGTCGCAGCCCGGTTCCTCCGGGTCGCGCAGCGGACCGAGGGGGTCCAGGGCTGCGGTGCGGCGGTCGAGGTCCCCACTGGTCACGGTGGTCTCCCCTGTCGGTCTCGAAGGGCCGTTCTCGGTGAAAGCTGGCAGGTTTCCCGCGTGGCGCGGGATCAGACCCAGTGTGGCCCAGGTCACCTCGAACCTGCCCTCCGCGCCGTTCGCCGGGATCTGCGGTTCCCGGCCCGGGACGGCACGCGCCCGGGCCGTCCGCGTCAGCCGCGCTTCGGGAGCGGCACCCGCATCAGGTCCGCGGCCACGGTGAGTTCCCCCTCGAAGCCCGCCGCCCGCGCCTGGCGTTCGAACTCGGCGGGGTCGGTGTAGCGCTGGGAGAAGTGCGTCAGCACGAGGTGCCGTACGCCCGCGTCGCGCGCCACCCGCGCCGCCTGTCCGGCGGTGAGGTGCCCGTGGTCGGTGGCCAGGCGTTCGTCCTCGTCGAGGAAGGTCGATTCGATCACCAGCATGTCGCAGCCCTCGGCGAGTTCGTCCACGCCGGGGCAGAGCCGGGTGTCCATGACGAAGGCGAAGCGCTGGCCGGGCCGGGGTTCGCTCACGTCCTCCAGGGTGACCTCGCCGAGCCGGCCCTCCCGCTGGATCCGGCCGACGTCGGGGCCCTTGATCCCGTGCCGGGCGAGCTGTTCGGGCACCATCCGGCGCCCGTCGGGCTCGGTGATCCGGTAGCCGAAGGACTCCACCGGGTGCGAGAGCCGCCGGGTCTCCAGGACGTACGAGGCCCCGCGCGCCACCGGCCCGTCCTCGGAGACCGGTTCCTCGGCGAGCGGCACGGTCTCCCGGTAGGCCGTGGCGTACCGGAGGCGGTCGAAGAACTTCTGCCCCGACGCCGGGTAGTGCGCGGTGACGGGGTGCGGGACCTGGTCGAGGTTGATCCGCTGGATGACCCCGGCGAGGCCGAGGCTGTGGTCCCCGTGGAAGTGGGTGACGCAGATCCGGTTGATGTCGTGCGCGGCCACTCCCGCACGCAGCATCTGGCGCTGGGTGCCCTCGCCCGGGTCGAAGAGGATGCCCTCGCCGTCCCAGCGCAGGAGGTAGCCGTTGTGGTTGCGGTGGCGGGTGGGCACCTGGCTGGCGGTGCCCAGCACCACGAACTCTCTGACGGACACGTGCTACCCCGGGGGCCACTGGAGGCCGCGGCCGCCCAGGACGTGCGCGTGGGCGTGCCAGACGGTCTGTCCGGCGCCGGAGCCGGTGTTGAAGACGATCCGGTAGCCGTGGTCGTCGATCTTCTCGTCGGCGGCGACCTGGGCGGCCTCACGCAGTATGTCGGCGGCGACGCCCGGCTCGGCGGCCGCGAGGGAGGCCGCGTCGGGGTAGTGCACCTTGGGGATGACGAGCACGTGCGTGGGCGCCTGCGGGTTGATGTCCCGGAAGGCGACGGTGGTCTCGGTCTCGCGGACCACCGTCGCCGGGACGGCACCCTCGACGATCTTGCAGAACAGGCAGTCGGCCTGCGGTTCCCCGGCCATTGCTCACCCTCCCGTGATGTTGATCGGTCGGGGCATCGTATCCAGCCGGGCGACCGCGGCGGGCGAGTATTCCGGCCGGTCAGGCCGGAGGTCGGGCCTGGGCCCGGCGTCAGGCCCGGCGTCAGGCCCAGCGTCCGGTGCGGGCCAGCAGGACGGCCGCGGCCGCGGTGCCGGCGGTGGAGGTCCGCAGGACGGAACGGCCCAGACGGTAGGGGTGCGCCCCGGCCGCGGCGAAGACGTCCAGTTCCTCCGGGGAGACCCCGCCCTCCGGGCCGACGACCAGGACGACGCTGCCGGAGGCGGGCAGCGCGGCCGTGGCCAGGGCCTGCGAGGGGGTGTCGCGGTCCTCGTGCAGCACCATCGCCAGGTCGGCGCCGGCCAGCAGTGCCGCGACCTGCTTGGTGGACATGGCCTCGGCCACCTCCGGGAAGCGGACGCGGCGGGACTGCTTGCCCGCCTCCCGGGCCGTGGCCCGCCACTTGGCCAGGGACTTGGCGCCGCGGTCGCCGCGCCACTGCGTGATGCAGCGCGAGGCCTGCCAGGGCACGATCGCGTCCACGCCGGTCTCGGTCATGGTCTCGACGGCCAGCTCGCCCCGGTCCCCCTTGGGCAGGGCCTGGACCACCGTGATGCGGACCGCGGGCTCCTCCTCCTGCCCGGCGGCGGCGACCGCGACGACGAGCCGGTCCTTGCCCTCGGCCGCCTTCACGACCGCCTCCGCCCAGCCGCCCCGGCCGTCGGTCAGGACGACCTGCTCGCCCGGGTTCAGCCGTTTCACGGACACCGCGTGCCGGCCCTCCGGGCCGCCCAGGACGAACTCCGACCGTGCAGGAACCTCGTCGACCACGAACACCGGGGCCGTCATGACGCACTCCTCATCTGCATTTCCTTCAACGTGCTCTGTGCCTCGGCCAGTTCCGCCGCCAGCACCTCCACCAGCTGCGCCGCCGGCAGCGCCCGCGCGAGCCGGTGCCCCTGGCCCGCCCACAGGGCCATGCCCTGCGGGTCGCCGGCCGCGGCGGCCGCCTTGCGCAGCCCCTTGGTCAGGTGGTGGACCTGGGGGTAGGCGGCCGGGGCGTAGGGGCCGTGCTCCCGCACGAAGCGGTTGACCAGCCCGCGCGCCGGACGCCCGGAGAAGGCCCGGGTCAGCTCCGTCCGGACGAAGAGCGGATCGGTCAGCGCCTTCTTGTGCAGGGGGTCCGCGCCCGATTCCGGGCAGGCCAGGAAGGCCGTCCCCAGCTGCGCCGCCGTGGCGCCGGCCGCCAGCAGGGCGGCGATCTGCGCGCCGCGCATGACGCCGCCGGCCGCGATGATCGGCAGGGACACGGCCTCCCGCACCTGCGCCACCAGGGCGAGCAGTCCCACGGCCGCCGTGCCGTCGATCTGCGGGTCGTCGCGGTGGGTGCCCTGGTGGCCGCCGGCCTCGACGCCCTGGACGCAGACGGCGTCGGCTCCGGCCCGCTGGGCGCTGCGGGCCTCCTCCACGCAGGTCACGGTGACGACGGTGTACGTGCCGGCCTCGCGCAGGGCCGCGAGGGCCGCGGGGTCGGGGCAGCCGAAGGTGAACGACACGACCGGTACCGGGTCCTCCAGGAGGATGGCGAGCTTGGCGTCGTAGCCGTCGTCGCTGGTGCCGAGGATGTCCTCCTCGGCGAGCGAGATCGCGTACCAGCTGGCTTCGCCGGCGAGCTGCCCGCGGTACGCCTCCACCGCGGCCGGGTCGACGTGGCCGGTCGGCGGCATGAAGAGGTTGACGCCGAAGCGGCGCCGCGTGAGCGCGCGGACCTGCTTGATCTCCTGGTACATCCCGTCGGCTGTTTTGTAGCCCCCGGCCAGGAAGCCCAGCCCGCCGGCCTCGCACACGGCGGCGGCGAGCGGCGGGCAGGAGGCGCCGCCCGCCATGGGTGCCTGCACGATCGGGTGGGGGGAGAGACCGTTCGCCGCGGTGGACATGGACTGCATCGTGCCACGTCCGGCCCGGGGGGGCCGAATCACCGCATTCGCCTGGCATAGTCCGCTCCCGGCGCGGCGGACGGACGGCCTCCGCGGGAACGCGAGGAGCCCGGCCGGGGTGTCCCCGGGCCGGGCTCGAAGCGGTGTGCGCCGTGCGGTCAGCGACCGTTGAACGCGTCCTTCAGGCGGCTGAACAGGCCCTGCTGGCCGGGGGCGAACTGGCCCATGGGCCGTTCCTCGCCGCGCAGCTTGGCCAGCTGGCGCAGCAGCTCCTCCTGCTGGGCGTCCAGCTTGGTCGGGGTGGTGACCTCGACGTGGACGATCAGGTCCCCGCGCCCGCCGCCGCGCAGGTGCGTGACGCCGCGCCCGTGCAACGGGATCGCCTGGCCGGAGCCGGTGCCGGGCCGGATGTCGATCTCCTCCAGGCCGTCGAGCGTCTCCAGCGGGCACTTGGTGCCCAGTGCGGCGGCCGTCATGGGGATGGTGACCGTGCAGTGCAGGTCGTCCCCGCGCCGCTGGAAGGTCGGGTGCGCCAGCTCGTGGATCTCCACGTACAGGTCGCCGGCGGGGCCGCCGCCGGGGCCGACCTCGCCCTCGCCCGCGAGCTGGATCCGGGTGCCGTTCTCGACACCGGCCGGGATCTTGACCGTGAGGCTGCGGCGGGAGCGGACCCGGCCGTCGCCCGCGCACTCGTGGCACGGGGTCGGGACGACGGTACCGAAGCCCTGGCACTGGGGGCAGGGGCGCGAGGTCATGACCTGGCCCAGGAAGGACCGGGTGACCTGCGAGACCTCACCGCGGCCGCGGCACATGTCACATGTCTGCGCCGAGGTGCCGGGGGCGGCGCCCTCACCGGAGCAGGTGGTGCACACGACGGCCGTGTCGACCTGGATGTCCTTGGTCGTCCCGAAGGCCGCCTCGTCCAGCTCCAGGTCGAGGCGGATCATGGCGTCCTGGCCTCGGCGGGTCCGCGAGCGCGGGCCGCGCTGCGAGGCCTGGCCGAAGAAGGCGTCCATGATGTCGGAGAAGTTGCCGAAGCCGCCCGCTCCGAAGCCTCCGGCCCCACCGCCGCCGCCCGAGGAGGACAGCGGGTCGCCGCCGAGGTCGTAGACCTGCTTCTTCTGCGGGTCCGAGAGCACCTCGTAGGCCGCGTTGATCTCCTTGAAGCGCTCCTGCGTCTTCGGGTCCGGATTGACGTCCGGGTGGAGTTCACGCGCGAGGCGCCGGAAGGCCTTCTTGATCTCGTCCTGAGATGCGTCGCGGCGTACGCCGAGAACGGCGTAGTAGTCCGTGGCCACTTACGACTCCGCCAGGATCTGTCCGACGTAACGTGCCACTGCGCGTACCGCTCCCATCGTTCCGGGGTAGTCCATGCGGGTCGGTCCGACCACGCCGAGTTTGGCGACCGTTTCGCCGCCCGAACCGTAACCGACCGAGACGACCGACGTGGAGTTGAGCCCCTCGTAGGCGTTCTCGTGCCCGATCCTTACGGCCATCCCCGACTCGTTGGCCTCGCCGAGCAGCTTGAGGAGCACGACCTGCTCCTCCAGCGCCTCCAGCACCGGCCTGATCGTCAGGGGGAAATCGTGTCCGAAGCGGGTGAGATTGGCGGTACCGCCGATCATCAGCCGCTCCTCCGCCTCCTCGACCAGCGTTTCGAGAAGGGTCGACAGCACGGTGGAGACCGTGCCGCGGTCGTCGGCCTCGAAGGACTCCGGGAGGTCCTGGACGAGCGGCGGCACGTCGGTGAAGCGCCGGCCGACGACCCTGCTGTTGAGGCGGGCCCGCAGGTCGGCGAGAGAGGCCTCGCCGAAGGGGCTCGGGCAGTCGACGAGCCGCTGCTCGACGCGTCCGGTGTCCGTGATCAGTACGAGCATCAGGCGCGCGGGGGCGAGCGAGAGCAGCTCCACGTGCCGGACGGTCGACCGGGTCAGGCTCGGGTACTGCACGACCGCGACCTGCCGGGTGAGCTGCGCGAGCAGCCGCACCGTGCGGCCGACGACGTCGTCGAGGTCGACGGCTCCGTCGAGGAAGTTCTGGATGGCCCGGCGCTCGGGTGTCGACAGCGGCTTGACGCCCGCCAGCTTGTCGACGAAGAGGCGGTAGCCCTTGTCGGTGGGGATCCGGCCGGCGCTGGTGTGGGGCTGGGCGATGTAGCCCTCCTCCTCCAGGACCGCCATGTCGTTGCGCACGGTGGCGGGCGAGACGCCGAGCCGGTGCCGCTCGGTGAGCGCCTTGGAGCCGACCGGCTCCTCCGTCCCGACGTAGTCCTGGACGATGGCGCGCAGCACTTCGAGTCTGCGTTCGCTGAGCATCGCGCACACCTCCAGCGTGATCTGTTGCCGTGTTGCCGTGTTCTGCCGTGTCCGGCGTTCGTTGGCACTCTGTCCGTTCGAGTGCCAGGAAGCCCCCGCTCAGTGTACGGCCGGGTAGTAAGACCCTGGCAAGGGAGGCCCGCCAGGGTAGCGTCGCGGCATGGACGTGCGATGGGAAGAGGCGGGCTGGGAACGGCTCACCGGGCGGGCCGGCCGGCGGCGTCTGCCGGTGTGGGACTGCACGGTGGGGCTGGTGGTGGGGGACGAGTCGGTCCTCCTGGTCGACCCCGGGTCGTGCGTGCGCGAGGGTGCGGAGGTGCGGGCCGAGGCCGAGCGGCTGACGGGTCGGAGCGTGACCCATATCGCATTCACGCACGGTCATTTCGATCACGTGCTGGGCGCGGCCGCCTTCCCCGGGGCCGAGGTGTACGGGGCGGTCGGGCTGGCCGAGCTCCTCGTCGCGGACCGCGACGAGCTGCGCGGGGACGCGGTGCGGCACGGGCTCGCGGCGGACGAGGCGGCCGAGGCGGTGGACCTGATGGTGGTGCCGGGCCACGCGGTGTCGGGCGAGTGGACGCTGGACCTCGGCGGGCTGCAGGTGCTGCTGGCCAACGTGGGGCCCGGCCACACCGGGCACGACCTGGCCGTCTTCGTCCCGGGCGAACGCGAGACGGTGTTCTGCGGGGACCTGGTCGAGGAGTCGGGCGAGCCGCAGGCGGGCCCGGACGCGATGCCGCGGCAGTGGCCCGCCGCCCTGGACCGGCTGCTGTCGCTGGGCGGCGAGGACGCGCTGTACGTGCCCGGTCACGGAGCGGTGGTCACCGCGGAGTTCGTGCGTGCGCAACGCGCCACGCTGGAGGCCCGTTCCGGCGTGTCGTAGGCGGGACGCGCGCGGCTTGCCTAGTGTCGGCCGGATGCGCGAGTACTCCCCCGACCTGACCCCGCAGTGGAAGCGACCCAAGGCCGTGCCGGAGGTCGCCGTGGAACCGGACCTGGTGGTCGAGGTGGCGGGTACGGACTTCTGCGGCGCGGTGGTGGCCTGCGAGGCGGGCACGGTGACCCTGGAGGACCGCTTCGGCAGGCGCCGGGTGTTCCCGATGGAGCCGCGCGGCTTCCTGCTGGACGGCGAGGTGGTCACCCTGGTCCGCCCGCCCCGCGGCCCGGCGGTGCCCACCCGTACGGCGTCCGGCTCCATCGCGGTCCCCGGCGCCCGCGCTCGGGTGGCCCGGGCCGGCCGGATCTACGTCGAGGGCCGCCACGACGCCGAACTGGTGGAGCGGGTGTGGGGCGACGACCTGCGCATCGAGGGCGTGGTCGTGGAGTACCTGGAGGGCGTCGACGACCTCCCGGCCGTGGTGGCGGAGTTCGGCCCGGCCCCGGACGCCCGGCTGGGCGTGCTGGTGGACCATCTGGTGACGGGCTCGAAGGAGTCCCGTATCGCGGCGGCGGTGACCTCGCCGGACGTGCTGGTGGTGGGCCACCCGTACGTGGACGTCTGGCAGGCGGTGAAGCCGTCCGCGCTGGGCATCGCCGCCTGGCCGGTGGTCCCGCGCGGCCAGGACTGGAAGACGGGCGTCTGCCGGGCCCTGGGCTGGCCGGAGAACACCGGCGCCGCCTGGCAGCGCATCCTGTCCCGGGTGACGTCCTACAAGGACCTGGAGCCGACCCTGCTGGGCCGCGTGGAGGAACTGATCGACTTCGTCACGGCCCCGGACTGATCTACGGCAGGGTGCCGAACTGCCCGGTGTCGAGCGTCACGCCGAGGGCATCGAGCGGGACCGGTTCTGCGAACTTGCTGGTCCGCGCCGTGCGGTAGTCGGCCTGGTCCCCGCCGCCGAACGGCTCGGTGAGCAGCGTGCACTTCGCTTCGAAGGGGTCGACGATCAGGTAGGCGGGAACACCGCCCGCGGCATAGATGGAGCGCTTCGTCACGTAGTCGCGCACCTTGCTCGTCTTCGAGACGACCTCGACGAGGAGCGAGACGGCCTGCACCGGCAGGAGCCGACCGCTGCCCTCCGGAAGCGCTTCCGGAGCGACCACGACGAGATCGGGCTGGGGCTCGGAGGACTCCCCCGGAATAGCCACGTCCTGGGTCTGGAGCGGGTACCAGCGGTCGGGGGGGATCTGACGCGCGATGAACAGCACGATCAGGTTGTGGACCACGTCGGGCCCGGCCATCATCACGATTTCCCCCCGGAGGAGCTCGACCTTGACGCCCTCGGGAGCCGCGAGGCTCTCGAAGAACTCGGTCATGCGCTGATCGTCCACAGCGGTCATCTCCGGCCCTCCGTTTCTGCCGCCGTGAGGTACGACGACAGGCTAGGAACAGGGTAGGCAGCGCCGACCCGGATCCGCGCGGGTTCACCCGGGAAGGTGATCAGTCGACCAGGTCCCGGACCACCGCGTCGGCCAGCAGTCGCCCGCGCAGCGTCAGCACGGCCCGCCCGGCCTCGTAGGGGCCCGGCTCCAGGAGCCCGTCCGCGAGGGCCTTGCGGGAGGCCGCGAGGCCCGCCGAGGCGAGCAGGGACAGCGGGACGCCGTCCACGAGGCGCAGCTCCAGCAGGATCCGCTCCACGCGGCGGTCCTCGTCCGACAGCAGCTCGCGCCCCGCGCCCGGGGAGCGGCCCTCGGCGAGCGCGGCGGCGTAGGCGCCGGGGTGCTTGACGTTCCACCAGCGCACCCCGCCCACGTGCGAGTGCGCGCCCGGCCCGGCGCCCCACCAGTCGGCGCCGCGCCAGTACAGCTCGTTGTGCAGGCAGCGCCCGGCCTGCGAGGTGGCCCAGTTCGACACCTCGTACCAGGAGTACCCGGCCTGGGCCATGACCTCGTCGGCGATCAGATAGCGGTCGGCGTGGACGTCGTCGTCGGTCATGGGGACCTCGCCGCGGCGGATCCGGCGGGCCAGCTGCGTGCCCTCCTCGACGATCAGCGCGTAGGCGCTGACGTGGTCCGGGCCGGCTGCCAGGGCGGCGGCGAGGGAGTCCCGCCAGTCCTGGTCGCTCTCGCCGGGGGTGCCGTAGATCAGGTCGAGGTTGACGTGCTCGAAGCCCGCCGCGCGCGCCTCGGCCACGCACGCCTCGGGGCGCCCGGGGGTGTGGGTGCGGTCCAGGACCTTCAGGACGTGCTGCTTGGCGCTCTGCATGCCGAAGGAGATCCGGTTGAAGCCCCCGGCGCGCAGCTCGGCCAGGTACGCCGGGTCCACGGACTCCGGGTTGGCCTCCGTGGTGATCTCGGCGTCGTCGGCCAGGCCGAACTCGTCGCGGATCGCCGCGAGCATCCGTACGAGGTCGGCGGCGGGCAGCAGCGTCGGCGTGCCGCCGCCGACGAAGACGGTACGGACGGCCCGCGGGTCGTCGCCGAGGACCTTCCGGGCGAGGCGGACCTCGTCGATCAGGGTGTCGGCGTAGTTCTCGCGGGAGGCGAGCACGCCCCCGGTGCCCCGCAGCTCGGTGGCCGTGTAGGTGTTGAAGTCGCAGTACCCGCAGCGCGTGGCGCAGTACGGGACGTGCAGGTAGAAGCCGAGCGGCCGCTCCCCGGCGCCCGCCAGGGCGTGCGACGGCAGCGAGCCGTCCTCGGGCATGGGTTCACCGTCGGGGAGTGCGGAAGGCATGCCCCCATCATCCCGCACCCGCCGCCGGGCTCCGCCCCGCTCCTGCGGGGCGGAGGGTCCGGGGCGGTGGGCCGGCAGGGGGGTGCGGGGCGGGTCGCCGCCCCGCCCCGCCGGGCCGGCGCAAGGCGTCAGGCCTCGCGGGACCCCTCGTACATCTCCTCGATCAGGTGCTTGAACTCACGCTCGACCACCGGCCGCTTCAGCTTCAGGCTGGGCGTGAGGTCGCCGTGCTCGACGTCCAGGTCGCGCGGCAGGATCCGGAACTTCTTGACCGTCTGCCACCGCTGCAGGCCCTCGTTGAGGGTCTGGACGTAGGTCTCGATGAGCCGGTCGGTCTCCGGCGCCGCCAGGACCTCCTGGTACGTCCGTCCCTCCAGCCCGTTCTCGGCGGCCCAGGTCAGGATCGACGGCTCGTCGAGCGCGATCAGGGCGGTGCAGAAGTTCCGGTCGGCGCCGTGGACGACGATGGTCGACACGTACGGGCAGATCGCCTTGAACTGGCCCTCGATCTCCGCCGGGGCGACGTACTTGCCGCCCGAGGTCTTGATCAGGTCCTTCTTGCGGTCGGTGATGCGCAGGTAGCCGTCGGCCGACAGCTCTCCGATGTCGCCCGTGTGCAGCCAGCCGTCGGACTCCAGGACCTCGGCGGTCTTGTCCGGCTGGCCGTGGTAGCCCTGCATGATGCCGGGGCCGCGCAGCAGGACCTCGCCGTCGTCGGCGATGCGGACCTCGGTGCCGGGAAGCGGCTTGCCGACCGTGCCGGTGCGGTAGGCCTCGCCCGGGTTGACGAAGGAAGCGGCGCTGGACTCGGTGAGGCCGTAGCCCTCCAGGATGTGGACGCCCGCGCCGGAGAAGAAGAAGCCGATCTCGGGGGCGAGGGCGGAGGCGCCGGACACGGCCGCGCGCAGCCTGCCGCCGAAGGCGTCGCGGAGCTTGGAGTAGACGAGCGCGTCGGCGACCTTGTGCTTGGTGGTGAGCGCGAAGGGGGCGGTCGCGCGGCCGGTGCGGCGGAAGTTGTCCTGCGTGACCTTGGCGTACTCGCGGGCGACGCCGGCGGACCACTGGAAGATCTTGTACTTGGCGCCGCCGGCGGCCCGGGCCTTGGCGGCCACGCCGTTGTAGACCTTTTCGAAGATGCGCGGGACGGCCGCCATGTAGGTCGGCTGGACCACCGGCAGGTTCTCGATGATCTTGTCGATCCGGCCGTCGACGGCGGTGACGTGCCCGGCCTCGATCTGTCCGGAGGTCAGCACCTTGCCGAAGACGTGAGCGAGCGGCAGCCACAGGTACTGGACGTCGTCCTTGCCGATCAGCCCGGTGGCGACCATGGCCTTGGCCATGTACGACCAGTTGTCGTGCGGCAGCCGGACGCCCTTGGGGCGGCCCGTGGTACCGGAGGTGTAGATGAGGGTGGCGAGCTGCTCGGGGGTGATGGACGCGATGCGCTCGTCGACGGCCTCCGGGTGCTTGGCCAGGTGCTCCTTGCCCAGCGCCTCCAGGTCGGCCAGCGAGAGCACCCAGCCCTCGGGGTCGCCGTCGGCGGCGACCGCGTCGGCGGCCTCCAGGACCACGACGTGGCGCAGCTTGGGCAGGTCGGCGCGGCGCTCGCGGGCCTTGGCCAGCTGGGCGGCGTCCTCGGCGATGAGGACCCGGCTCTCGGAGTCGGCGAGGATGAACGCCGACTCGTCCGCGTTGGTGCTGGGGTAGATCGTGGTGACCGCGCCGCCGGCGCACATCACGCCGAGGTCGGACAGGATCCACTCGACCCGGGTGTTGGAGGCGAGCGCGACGCGGTCTTCCGTTTCGAGGCCGAGGGAGATCATTCCGGCCGCGATGGCGTAGACCCGTTCGGCCGCCTGGCTCCAGCTCAGGGACTTCCAGTCGTCCGCGGCGCCCTGGCCGCCGGCCGCGGGCACCGGGTAGCGGTAGGCCTCGTCGTTCGGCGTCGCGGCGACGCGCTCACGGAAGAGCACCGCCACGGTGGGCGGGCGGTTCTCAAGATAGGTCTGTGTGTCGCTCACGACATCCTCCGGACCAAACCACGCGGCGTGCGTGGGCGTGGGGCGCTGGGGGCGCTTGGGACTGGCGGGTTTGCAGCCGTTGACTTCTTTAAACTGGCGAGTAACCGTCGAGCAGTGATCAGACTAGAGCGCGTCCGGCGCCCGCGTAAGAGTTGGCGAGCGGCCGCTTCATAACGAAACAGGCCCCCTCGCCGTAGCGCGGGGGCCTGTGTACGCCGGGTGACGTAAGGGGCGGCTACTTCTTCTTGCCGCCGGACTCGTCACTGGAGAGGACGGCGATGAAGGCCTCCTGCGGGACCTCCACGGAGCCGACCATCTTCATGCGCTTCTTGCCTTCCTTCTGCTTCTCCAGCAGCTTCCGCTTACGGGAGATGTCACCGCCGTAGCACTTGGCGAGGACGTCCTTGCGGATGGCGCGGATGGTCTCGCGGGCGATGACGCGGGAGCCGATGGCGGCCTGGACCGGCACCTCGAAGGCCTGCCGCGGGATGAGCTCGCGCAGCTTGGCGACGAGGCGCACGCCGTAGGCGTAGGCGGCGTCCTTGTGGCAGACGGCGGAGAAGGCGTCGACCTTGTCGCCGTGCAGCAGGATGTCGACCTTGACCAGGCTGGAGGCCTGCTCGCCGGTGGGCTCGTAGTCGAGGGAGGCGTAGCCCCGCGTCTTGGACTTCAGCTGGTCGAAGAAGTCGAAGACGATCTCGGCGAGCGGGAGGGTGTAGCGGATCTCGACGCGGTCCTCGGAGAGGTAGTCCATGCCGAGGAGCGTGCCGCGGCGCTGCTGGCACAGTTCCATGATCGCGCCGATGAACTCGGTCGGGGCGAGCACGGTGGCCCGGACGACCGGCTCGAAGACGTCCTTGATCTTGCCTTCGGGGAACTCGCTCGGGTTGGTGACGGTGACCTCCTTGCCGTCCTCCAGGACGACCCGGTAGACCACGTTCGGCGCGGTGGCGATCAGGTCGAGGCCGAACTCGCGCTCCAGGCGCTCGCGGACCACGTCCAGGTGGAGCAGGCCGAGGAAGCCGACGCGGAAGCCGAAGCCGAGCGCCGCGGAGGTCTCGGGCTCGTAGACCAGTGCGGCGTCGTTGAGCTGGAGCTTGTCCAGGGCCTCGCGCAGGTCCGGGTAGTCGGAGCCGTCGAGCGGGTAGAGGCCCGAGAAGACCATCGGCTTCGGGTCCTTGTAGCCGCCGAGGGCCTCGGTCGCGCCGTTGTTCAGGCTGGTGATGGTGTCACCGACCTTGGACTGGCGGACGTCCTTCACGCCGGTGATGATGTAGCCCACCTCGCCGACGCCGATGCCGTCGGCCGGGGTCATCTCCGGGGAGGAGACGCCGATCTCCAGCAGCTCGTGGGTGGCGCCGGTGGACATCATCCTGATGCGCTCGCGCTTGTTGAGCTGGCCGTCGACCACACGGACGTAGGTGACGACGCCGCGGTACGAGTCGTAGACCGAGTCGAAGATCATCGCGCGGGCGGGGGCGTCCTTGACGCCGACCGGGGCCGGGACGGTGGCGACGACCTTGTCCAGCAGGGCGTCCACGCCCATGCCGGTCTTGGCCGAGACGCGCAGCACGTCGTCGGGGTCGCAGCCGACCAGGTTCGCGAGCTCCTCGGCGAACTTCTCCGGCTGGGCGGCCGGCAGGTCGATCTTGTTGAGGACGGGGACGATCGCGAGGTCGTTCTCCATCGCCAGGTACAGGTTGGCGAGGGTCTGCGCCTCGATGCCCTGGGCGGCGTCCACCAGCAGGATCGTGCCCTCGCACGCGGCGAGGGAGCGCGAGACCTCGTAGGTGAAGTCGACGTGCCCGGGGGTGTCGATCATGTTGAGGATGTGGGTGCTGCCCTGGCCCTCGCCCGTGGTGGGCGCCCAGGGCAGTCGCACGGCCTGGGACTTGATCGTGATGCCGCGCTCACGCTCGATGTCCATGCGGTCGAGGTACTGGGCGCGCATCTGCCGCTGGTCGACCACACCGGTGAGCTGGAGCATCCGGTCGGCAAGGGTCGACTTGCCGTGGTCGATGTGCGCGATGATGCAGAAGTTGCGGATCAGCGCCGGGTCGGTACGGCTCGGCTCGGGCACGTGGCTGGGGATCGCGGGCACGCAGTGTCCTGATTCTCGGGTCGCAGTCGGAAGCGTTTCGGAGCGTCGGTCGCAGCGGACGGTCCGGCTCCGGTCGCTCTCGGCGGCGCGATGTCGGTCCATACGCAGGCTCCCATGGTCCCATGGACGGGGCAGTGCGCTCGGTTTGGGCCGCCGGGAGCGCGCCTGGTAGCCTGGGCAGCTGTGTCTCGTGTGCCCTCTCAGCCCCCGGGACACAATCCGAAGATCAACCTCTGAACCTGAAAAGGCTCTTTCGTGGCGAACATCAAGTCCCAGATCAAGCGGAACAAGACCAACGAGAAGGCTCGCCTTCGCAACAAGTCGGTCAAGTCCGAGCTGCGCACCTTCATCCGCAAGGCCAACGAGGCGATCCTCGCCGGCGACGCGGAGAAGGCCACCGCTGCGGCCCGCCTGGCTTCCAAGAAGCTGGACAAGGCCGTCTCGAAGGGTGTCATCCACAAGAACGCCGCCGCCAACAAGAAGTCGGCGCTGGCCTCCAAGGTTGCCGCCATCTGAGTTCCGCACTCGATGTGATCGCCGGAAGGGACCCAGCGGGCCCTCTCTCCCGCTCCTGACCGGCACCCCGCTCCGCACACGAAGCGTTCGCCACGCGGGTGCGGCGCACAAAGCAGTGACCGAAGGCCCCGGCCGTCCCCCTTCCCCAGGGTGGCGGCCGGGGCCTTCGCGCTGCCCGGATCGGCGGCGCCGGACGCGGGCCGCGGCGCGGTCGGATCCGGTCGCTCAGCGGCGCTGGGGGCGGGCCGCGCGGGCCACCGCGACGACCGCCTTCTCCAGGGCGTACTCGGGGTCGTCGCCCCCGCCCTTGACCCCCGCGTCGGCGGCGGCCACGGCGCGCAGCGCGTCCGCGACGCCGTCCGCCGACCAGCCGCGCATCTGCTGGCGGACCCGGTCGATCTTCCACGGCGGCATGCCGAGGTCGCGTGCGAGGTCTCCGGGCCGGGCTCCGCGCGGGGCCGAGGCGAGCTTGCCGATCGCCCGGACCGCCTGCGCCAGCGCGCTGGTGATCAGCACGGGGGCCACGCCGGTGGCCAGGGACCAGCGCAGCGCCTCAAGGGCCTCCGCGGCGCGGCCTTCGACCGCCCGGTCGGCGACGGTGAAGCTGGATGCCTCGGCCCGGCCCGTGTAGTAGCGGCCGACGACGGCCTCGTCGATGGTCCCCTCGACGTCCGCGCACAGCTGGGCCGCGGCGCTCGCCAGTTCCCTCAGGTCGCTGCCGATGGCGTCGACCAGGGTCTGGCAGGCCTCGGGGGTCGCCGAACGGCCCAGCGTGCGGAACTCCCCCCGTACGAACGCGAGACGGTCCGCCGCCTTCGTCATCTTCGGGCAGGCGACCTCCCGGGCGCCGGCCTTGCGTGCCGCGTCCAGCAGGGCCTTGCCCTTGACGCCGCCCGCGTGGAGGAGGACCAGCGCGATCTCCTCGTAGGGCGCGGCGAGGTAGGCCCTGACCTCCTTGACCGTGTCGGCGGACAGGTCCTGCGCGTTGCGCACGACCAGCACCTTGCGCTCGGAGAAGAGGGAGGGGCTCACCAGCTCGGCGAGCGTGCCGGGCTGGAGCTGGTCCGAGGTGAGGTCGCGGACGTCGGTGTCGGCGTCGGCGGCTCGGGCGGCCGCCACCACCTCCCGCACGGCGCGGTCGAGCAGCAGCTCCTCCTGCCCCACCGCGAGGGTGATCAGGGCAAGCGGATCGTCGGTGGAGTTCTTCCTGGTGGCCATCGGCTCCAGCATCCCACGCCGCACTGACAGCCCCCGCGCCCCGGCCTCCCGCACCGCGTGTTCGACAATGGCCCGGTGAACGTGCGACATGTACTCGTCCTGCCCGACCGCGACGCCGCCGAGGAGGTGGCGCAGGAGGCGGTCGACCGCTTCGGCCTTCCGGAGGAACCGCAGTTGGTCCGCGACGCCCTGGCCGGCGAGGACGACGCCGAGGACGCCCAGTGGCTGGTGGTCGTCGAGGACCCGCGGGAACGGCTCGACGCCACCGCTCTGGACGACCTCGCCGCCGAGTACGAGGGCTGGCTGGAGGCCCCGTGAGGAGGCCCGCGGCCTCGGTCAGGCCTTGTGCACGATCTGGACGTCCAGTGCCACGTCCACGCTCGAACCGATCGCCGCGATCCCGTGGGCCAGCATCGACTGCCAGGTGAGGGTGAAGTCCTCGCGGTGCAGTTCGGCGGTGGCCCGGCAGGCCGCCCGCACCTCGCCCTCCATGCCCGTGCCGAGACCCAGGTACTGGGTGTCCAGGGTCACGGACCGGCTCACCCCGTGGAGCGTGAGGGCGCCGGCGACGGCCCAGCGGCTGCCGGTCCGGTGGATGAACCGCTCGCTGTAGAACTCCACCGTGGGGTGGCGGACCGCGTCCAGGAAGTCCCCCGACCGCAGGTGGTCGTCGCGCATCCGGAACCCGGTGTCGATGCTCGCCGCGTCGATGATCACGTGCATGGAGGATTCCTCCATGCGGTCGGCTATCCGCACCGCCCCGGCGAACGTGTTGAACCGTCCGTTGATCCGGGCGAGGCCGATGTGCCGGGCCGTGAAACCGATGGACGAGTGTGTCGGATCGATCTCCCAGTGGCCGGGCTGCGGCAGGATCGGCGGCTCCACAGCGTCGAGGATGATCTCCCCCGTACCGGGCTGGGCCGGGTCTCCCACGAGCGTGACCCCGTGGAAGGGCGTGTACCCCTCGGCGGTGACGGAGAGCCGGTACTCCCCCTCCGGCACGGCGGCCGTGAAGCCGCCGAACGGATCGGTCTCGCCGCTGACGATCCTGCGGCCGATCGGATCCGTCACCTCGAACGCGGCCTGCCGGATGGGCCGGTGGACCGTGTCGAGGACGCGGCAGCTGAGCAGACGCGCCGTCGGCGGCAGCGTCAGTGTCGCGGATGTGTGCGGGCTGGAACTTCCGGCCGACTCCATCCCCCGTCGGCGACCGAACATGACGTGTGCACCCCCGTGCTGTGTGGACTTGGACCGTTCTGGCGACGACGCATTCGATCATGCTGTCGGGTTGGGGGCAAACAGAGCGGTCCCGCCCGGTATGCCCGCGTCGCATACGTCGTCTCCTGGCTGGAAACGCACGCAGCCGAACGCCGGTTCCACTGACGGCGATCGAACCGTCGGTGTCGGTGCGCAGCACCGTCGCCCCCACGGCCCGCAGGCGGCTGAGCGTGCGCGGGGCGGGGTGCCCGTAGCGGTTGCCCGCCCCGACGGGCACGATCGCCAGCCGGGGCCGGACCCGCTCGTGCAGCCCGGGATCCTGGTGTGCGGAGCCGTGGTGGGCGACCTTGAGGACGTCCACCGGGCCCAGCTGCGGATGCTCCCTGAGGAGGGCTTGCTGCGCCTCGGGTTCGAGGTCGCCGAGCAGCAGCAGGGTGAGGCCCGCGCCGCGCACCAGCAGGACGACGCTCGCGTCGTTGGGCCCCTCGAAGGGCGACCCGGCCGGCGGCGGCCACAGCACCTGCCATTCGAACGGGCCGGCCCGCCGCCGCTCCCCCTGTACGGCCGCTACGACCGGCACCCCGGCGGCCGCCGCGGTGCGGCGGACGAACTCGGCCTGCCCGGGCGGCTCTTCCAGCACGGTTGCCTGGATCACCCCCACGGACCGGCCCCGCAGGACACCTGCGAGGCCTCCTACATGGTCGGCGTGAAAGTGCGTCAGCAGGAGCATCGGCACGCGGCTCACCCCCAGCTCGCGCAGGCAGGCGTCCACCGGCCCGGGTTCCGCGCCGGCGTCCACCACCACGGCCTCTCCCGGGCCGACGGCGAGGACCGCCGCGTCCCCCTGCCCCACGGCGCACTGGACGTAGCTCCAGTCGGGCGGGGGCCAGCCGGTGAGCGTACGGGTGAGCTGCGGTGGCCGCAGCACCGCGAGGAGCAGCAGCACCGCCAGCGCGGAGCACAGCCACGGCCTCCTCCCCCACCGGGCGCCGGCCAGGACGACCGCCAGGGTGGCGGCTGCCAGCAGCAGGCCGCCGGTGAGCCCGCCGGGCCAGGGCAGCTCCGCACCGGGGAATCCCGCCCCGGTCCGCGCGACGGCGGCGATCCACCCCGCCGGCACCCCTGCGCACCGGGCGAGCACCTCCGCGGCGGGCATCCACAGCGGGGCCGCCGCCAGCGCGGCGAAGCCGAGGACGGTCGCCGGTCCGGCGGCCAGCTCGGCCAGCAGGTTGCACGGAATCGCGACCAGGCTCACCCGGGCGGCGAGCACGGCGACCACGGGCGCGCACACCGCCTGGGCGGCAGCGGCGGCACCGACCGCCTCGGCGAGCCGGGGCCCCATCCCGCGCCGCCGCAGGGCCGCGCTCCAGCGGGGTGCCAGGGTCAGCAGCGCCCCCGTGGCCAGGACCGAGAGCAGGAAGCCGTAACTGCGGGCCAGCCAGGGGTCGTAGAGCACCAGCAGGAGCACGGCGGCCCCCAGGGCGGGGATCAGGGACCTGCGCCGGCCGGTGGCGATGGCGAGCAGGGTGACCGTGCCGCAGGCCGCGGCCCGCAGCACGCTCGGCTCCGGCCGGCACACCACCACGAACGCCAGCACGAGGGCCGTGCCGCCCAGGGCGGTCGTCCGCAGGGAGAGTCCGAGCCGGGGCGCCAGCCCGCGCCGCTCGGCCCGCTGCGCGCGGCCCGGGGGGCCGATGAGCAGGAACAGCACCACGGTCAGGTTCGACCCGGAGACGGCCAGCAGATGGAGCAGATCGGTGGCCCGGAAGGCCTCGTGCAGGTCGGCCGGGATTCTGGACGTGTCCCCGACGACCAGCCCCGGCAGCAGGGCCCGCGCATCCGGTGCGAGCCCTTCGGTGGCGTCACGCAGCCCCGCCCGCAGCCGCCCCGCCAGCCGCTGGGAGGTGTCCGGGCCGCCGGTCACCCCGGGCGGCGTGTCACCGGCCGGCCGGAGCAGTGCCACGGCCCGCTCCCCGCCCCGCGCCGGGGCCAGTCGGGCGACCACCACCACCCGGGTGGAGGGCAGGAGCCGGGCCCATTCCGGGTGCCCGGCGAGCACCCGTACCGGGGTCCCGACCCGGATGCTCACCCCGTCGGGCCCGGTCACCCGGGTCACCACCGCGTCCAGCACCACCATCGGCGGCCCGGTCCCGCTCCGCACGGCCCTGGGATCGGAGTCGACGGTCAGCTCGGTGAGCACCCGGGCGTGCCGACTCGCCAGAGCGGCGACGGGCCCGGCCCGCGCCTCGGCCAGCTGGAGCCCCGCGACGCCCGCTCCGGCGGCCGCGGACAGCAGGACCGCCGCCACGGCCGGGGCGACCCGCCACAGCGCGCCTGGGCGCCTTCCGTGGAGCAGCATCAGCAGTCCCGCGACGGCCACCGCCAGACCGACGCCGAGGACGGTCCGCCCGGCGGGTGCGCCGAGCGCGACTGCGGCCGCCGCCCAGGCGGCCCCGGCGGGGACGGCCAGACGCAGATCCGTGGGGCCCGCCGTCTCGGGGCGGTTCACGGCCGCACCAGCGGGCGCAGCTCGGCGAACCGGCGCTCGCCGATCCCGTTGACCTGGCGGAGCTCCTCGACGGAGCGGAAGCCGCCACGGGCGGTGCGGAAGTCGACGATGTGCCGGGCCAGGACCGGCCCCACCCCCGGCAGGCCGTCCAGTTGCTCGACGGTGGCGGATCCCAGGCTGAGCGGCCCGGCGGGCGGGCCGCCCGGCACGGCGCCTCCGGGCTGCGGCCGGTCCGTCGCGTCCACGCCCACCAGGACCTGTTCACCGTCCACCAGCACCCGGGCGCGGTTCAGTCCGGTGGTGTCCGTGCCCGGCCGGACTCCCCCGGCCGCGGCCAGTGCGTCCTCGACGCGGGAACCGGCCGGGAGCCGCCGGACCCCCGGCTCCCGGACCTTCCCGCCGATGTCGACGACGATCGGCGCCGGTCCCGCGCCGCCGCCCGCCCCGGCCGGCGGCCCGGCCGAAGCGGTGGCCCCCGCCGGCACCACCGCGGGGGCGGCCGGAGCGGGGGCGGTCAGCGCGGGGGCGGTCACCTCCCGCGGCCGGGCCGACCAGTACTGCTGCCCGGCGAAGCCGACGGCGGCGACCAGTACCACCCCGACGGCGGCCACCGTGCGCGGCTCCACCGCGCAGCGGGCCTGCAGCCACACCGGCAGCCGTTCCCGTGCCGCCAGCCTCCGCGCGGCCCCGGCGGGCAGCTCGGGCCCCTCCCCGGGCGGTACCGCGGTCTCCCGCGTGGCCGGCGGCGACGCCTGCGGCGGGCCGGCTCCGCCGAACAGGGCCTCGGCCCTCAGCCGCACCGCGTCCGTGTCCGGATCCCGATCCGGATACGGACGCGGGCTCGGGCCGGGATCGGGATCGGGGTGGTCGGGAGCGGGATGCCGGGGATGTGCCGGCGTGGAAGTCAGGCCGCGGCTGCGCATGCCGCGCCCTCGGCGGTAGCGAAGACGGCTGTCGGAGAGACGGGAACGGCCCGGGCCGCTGGTGGCGCCCGACGGATACGGCGTACGCGCTCGAAGAGTCATGTCCCGACCGTAGGGGCAGATCCCGACAGCCGTTCGGAGGCTTCAATTCCGGTGGATGACCGCCCCGTTGTGGATAACCCCGCCACTCGTTCCGGTGATCAGCGGGGCGAGACGACCGCCGCCAGCAGCCCCGGCCCGGTGTGCGCGCCGATGACCGCTCCGACTTCGCTGACGTGCAGCTCGACCAGTCCGGGAATGCGTTCACGGAGCCGCTGGGCGAGCTTCTCGGCCCGCTCCGGCGCCGCCAGGTGATGCACCGCCACGTCCACACCGGCGGAACCGGCGCGCTCGACGGCCAACTCCTCCAGACGGGCGATGGCCTTGGACGCCGTACGCACCTTCTCCAGCATCTCGATCCGCCCGCCGTCCAGGGTCAGCAGCGGCTTCACCGCGAGGGCCGAGCCCAGCAGGGCCTGGGCGGCCCCGATCCGGCCGCCGCGGCGCAGGTAGTCGAGGGTGTCGACGTAGAAGTACGCGGCCATGTCCGCCGCCCGCTTCTCGGCGGCCGCCACGGCCTCGTCCACGGTGCCGCCCGCTTCGGCGGCCTCGGCCGCCGCGAGGGCGCAGAATCCGAGGGCCATCGCGACCATGCCGGTGTCCACGACGCGTACGGGCACGGGCGCGGTCCTGGCTGCCACCACGGCGGCGTCGTAGGTTCCGGAGAACTCGGCGGACAGGTGCAGGCTGACGACGCCGGCCGCCCCGGCGTCCGCTGCCGCCCGGTAGGCCCGTACGAACTCCTCCGGGCTGGGGCGGGAGGTGGTGACCGAGCGGCGCTTCTGAAGGGCGAGGGTCAGACTGCGCGCCGAGATCTCGGTGCCCTCCTCCAACGCCTCTCCGCCGACCACCACGGTGAGCGGGACGGCGGTGATCGCGTGCCGCGCCATGACCGGTCGGGGCAGGTAGGCCGTGGAATCGGTGACGATGGCGACATGGCGGGACATGAGGCGGAGGTTACCGCTCGTAGGGGCGGGACGGCAGCCGGGCCCCCGGCCGGGGTCGGCTGGGCGCGGCGCGCGAGCCGTCCGGTGGCCGGGTGGCCGGGTGGCCGGGCCGAGCCTACGGGCGGCACGGCGGGGTGTGGGCTCGGGGGCCCTGCGGGGGTGTCCCCCACCCCGCCCCTTCCCGAAACCCGGGGCTCCGCCCCGAGAGCGGGGCTTCGCCCCTCGCACGCCCTTCGGCCGTACCGTCGGCCTCGGGCCTCCGTTACGTGACGGCGCCGGGGTCCGGCTCGCTCAGCCCGCGCTTTCCGGGCGGGGAGCCTTCTGCCAGGGGTACTGCACCGTCGGTGCGGGCGGGTTCAGGGCCGCCGGCCGGGGCTTGGGCGCGGGTTCAGGGCTCGGCGCGGACTGGGCGGACTGTGCTGACTGCGCCTGCGCGGCCTGCGCGGCGTCCCATTCGGCCGCTGCCGCCGCGAGGTCGTCCACCGGTTCGCGGGACCAGTCGCGCAGCGCGCCCGATTCCATCTGGATCTGGTCCGACAGCAGCGACAGGTCGTCCTCCGCGAAGCGCCGGGCCCGGTCGCGGGCGGCCCACCGCAGCGAGTCCGCCGACTGGATGATCCTGGACGCGCGCTCCCGCAGGTCCGGCAGGAGCTCGGCGGTGCGCTGCCTGTCGGGCTCCTGCTCCAGGCGCTTCAGCTCTCCGTCGAGCTCGTGCCCGTGCGCGCTCAGCCGCTCGAACAGCCCGAGGGACTCCCGCAGCGAGGCATCCGCCCGCGCCCCCTCGGCCAACGCCAGCTGGGTGGCGCGCATCGATGTCCGCAGGTCCAGCCGCAGCTGCGCGAGCGCCCCCGCCACCCCGACCTGACCGAAGCTCTTGGCCCGCAGCGCGGTGTCCTCCACCGTGCGCCGGGCCTGCACGACCGTCCGCTCCACGCCCCGCTTGGCCGCGCCCACCGCCTTGACCGTGAGGTACGCGCCGAGGCCGACGATCGTCAGCAACATCAGCGCGAAGATGATCAACGCCACCTCCATGACGGCCCCTTTCCCCAGGCGTCAGCTCTTCCCCTCCACCGTAAACGCCACGGGCAGGCCAGGGGTTCCAATCGAACCCCCAACCTGCCCGTACGGGATCTCCCCCATGCGGGGGTGGCGCCTTCCGGCGGCTCAGATCACGATGTTGACCAGCTTCGGCGCGCGCACGATCACCTTGCGGATCTCCGCGCCGCCCAGCGCGGCGACGACAGCGGCGTCGTTCACGGCCAGCTGCTCCAGCTCGGCGTCCGTGATCGCCGGCGACACCTCCAGGCGCGCCTTGACCTTGCCCTTGACCTGCACCACACAGGTGACGCTCTCGTCCACGACGTACGCCGGGTCCGCCACGGGGAAGTCCTGGTGGACCACGGACTCGCTGTGGCCCAGCCGGTGCCACAGCTCCTCCGCGATGTGCGGGGCCAGCGGGGCGACCAGCAGGACCAGCCGCTCGGCCACGGAGCGCTCCAGCGGGCGGCCCGCCTTGGTCAGGGTGTTGTTCAGCTCGGTGATCTTGGCGATGGCGGTGTTGAACCGCAGCCCCGCCATGTCCGCTCCGGCCCCGTCGATCGCCTTGTGCAGGGCGCGCAGCGTGTCCTCGCCCGGCTCGGCGTCGACGACCGTCACAGCGCCGGTCTCCTCGTCCACGATGTTGCGCCACAGGCGCTGCAGCAGCCGGTACTGGCCGACCACGGCGCGCGTGTCCCACGGACGGGAGACGTCCAGCGGACCCATCGCCATCTCGTACAGGCGCAGCGTGTCGGCGCCGTACTCCTCGCAGATCTCGTCGGGCGTGACGGCGTTCTTCAGGGACTTGCCCATCTTGCCGTGCTCGCGCTTGACCTGCTTGCCCTCGTGGAAGTAGGCGCCGTCGCGCTCCTCGACCTCGGCCGCCGGGACGTACACACCGCGCTCGTCGGTGTAGGCGTAGGCCTGGATCATGCCCTGGTTGAACAGCTTGTGGAACGGCTCCGCCGACGACACGTGGCCCAGGTCGAACAGCACCTTGGACCAGAAGCGGGCGTACAGCAGGTGCAGGACCGCGTGCTCGGCGCCGCCCACGTACAGGTCGACACCGCCGTGCGGGGCGCCCTCGCGGGGGCCCATCCAGTACTGCTCGATCTCCGGGTCGACCAGCGCGGAGGCGTTGTTCGGGTCCAGGTAGCGCAGCTCGTACCAGCAGGAGCCGGCCCAGTTGGGCATGGTGTTGGTCTCGCGCCGGTAGGACTTCACGCCGTCGCCCAGGTCCAGCTCGACGTTGACCCAGTCGGCCTTGCGCGACAGCGGGGTCTCGGGCTGCGAGTCGGCGTCGTCCGGCTCGAAGGTGCGCGGCGAGTAGTCCTCGACCTCCGGCAGCTCCAGCGGCAGCATCGACTCGGGCAGGGAGTGCGCGACGCCGTCCTCGTCGTAGACGATCGGGAAGGGCTCGCCCCAGTACCTCTGGCGGCTGAACAGCCAGTCGCGCAGGCGGAAGTTGACGGTGCCCTCGCCGATGCCTCGCTCGGCCAGCCATTCGGTGATCGCGGCCTTCGCCTCGGCGACGCCCAGGCCGTCCAGCGAGACGCCCTCGCCCGCCGAGTTGATCAGCTTCGCGTCGTAGGAGACGAAGGCGTCGTCCCACTCGGCCGGGTCGGTGCCGCGGCCGTCGGTGGGCTCGACGACGCAGCGGATCGGCAGCTCGAAGGCGCGCGCGAACTCGAAGTCCCGGCTGTCGTGGGCCGGAACGGCCATGATCGCGCCGGTGCCGTAGCCCATCAGGACGTAGTCGGCGATGAAGACCGGGACCTTGTCGCCGCTGACCGGGTTGGTCGCGTACTCGCCGGTGAAGACGCCGGTCTTGTCCTTGGCCTCGGCCTGGCGCTCGACGTCCGACTTCGAGGCGGCCTGCTTGCGGTAGGCGGTGACGGCCTCGGCCGGGGTGGCGTGCCCGCCCGTCCACACGTCGTGGGTGCCCTCGGGCCAGGCGGCCGGGATGAACTTCTCGACCAGCGGGTGCTCGGGCGCCAGCACCATGTAGGTGGCGCCGAACAGGGTGTCGGGGCGGGTGGTGAAGACGGTGATGGCCTCGTCGCCCAGCGCGAAGTCGACGCGCGCGCCCTCGCTGCGGCCGATCCAGTTGCGCTGCTGCAGCTTGATGGCCTCGGGCCAGTCCAGGGCGTCCAGGTCGTCCAGCAGCCGGTCGGCGTAGGCGGTGATCCGCATGTTCCACTGGCTCAGCTTGGACTTGAAGACCGGGAAGTTGCCGCGCTCGGAGCGGCCGTCGGCGGTGACCTCCTCGTTGGCCAGTACGGTGCCCAGCCCGGGGCACCAGTTGACGGGCGCGTCGGAGGAGTAGGCCAGCCGGAAGCCGTTCAGCACGTCGGCCCGCTCGGCCGCGGTCAGGTCGGCCCAGGCGCGGCCGCCGGGCACCTCACGGGAGCCGTCCTCGAAGGCGGCGACCAGCTCGGCGATGGGCCGGGCCTTCCTCGCGTCCGCGTCGTACCAGGAGTTGTAGATCTGCAGGAAGATCCACTGGGTCCACTTGTAGTAGTCCGGGTCGATCGTGGCGAACGAGCGGCGCTTGTCGTGGCCCAGGCCCAGCCGGCGCAGCTGGACCTTCATGTTCTCGATGTTCGCCTCGGTCGACACGCGCGGGTGCGTGCCGGTCTGCACGGCGTACTGCTCGGCCGGCAGGCCGAAGGCGTCGAACCCCAGGGTGTGCAGGACGTTGTGGCCGGTCATCCGCTGGTGGCGGGCGTAGACGTCGGTGGCGATGTAGCCGAGCGGGTGGCCGACGTGCAGGCCCGCACCGGACGGGTACGGGAACATGTCCATGATGAACTTCTTGGGCCGCGCGACGACCGCCGGGTCCCCGGCCAGGTCACCGGTCGGGTTGGGGGCCTCGTAGGTGCCCTGCGCGTCCCATACGTCCTGCCAGCGTGCCTCGATGTCGGCGGCCATGGCAGCCGTGTAGCGGTGCGCCTCGGCCGCCTCGGGGGCCGGGGTGTTCGTCTCGCTCATGATTTCTGAAGCTCCATCGATCGTCTCTGCCGTCTCTGCCTGCCCAAACGAAAAAACCCCTCGCACAGGAGGGGGCGCCGCGCCGAGGCCGACCGTTTCCGAAGGTCGGTACTGATCAGCGCGGCTCGGTAAGCAGGAGGCGTACGGCACGCATGGCGTCAGGGTACCGCAGCGGCCCCCGCCGACGCTCGGCCGTTTCACCCGATGGCACAACGAGAAGCGGGCCACCCGATCCGGGTGGCCCGCTTCTCCACTGTGGAGCTAAGGAGAATTGAACTCCTGACCTCCTGCATGCCATGCAGGCGCTCTACCAACTGAGCTATAGCCCCTTGTTTGTTTGCCGCTTCGGTTTCCCTTGCCGGTTCCCCTTGGCGACGTCCCAAACATTACACGGTCATGGCCCTGGTCCAAAAATCGGTTTCCACCAACCATGGGCCATGTCCGATTTGCAACGGTCTGTCATGCTCTCGCGAACTGGTAGAACCGCTTGAGCGTGCAGTGCTCGTCGAGCAGCCGACCATAGATCGGCTCCCCTTCCAGCTCGCGGTACGTCTCGATCGGGTCGCCTTTTATGATCAGCGCCCGCGCGCATTCCTCGCACCAGTACTGGTAGTCGGGGTTGACCGGGTCCATGTCCCGCACGATCGGCGTCCCGTTGTTGCACCAGTCGCACCGGCGCCGGTGTGCACCCATCCGTTCGCGACTCCCTCCCGCGTCGGGCCGTCGACTCCCCCTCCGGCTGTCCGATTCTGCCACGCCGGTGCGGGCCAGGTCAGCAAACGCAAAGGGTACAAAAGCAAGGATCCCGCCCCCACTTGGGGACGGGATCCTGATTGTGGAGCTAAGGAGAATTGAACTCCTGACCTCCTGCATGCCATGCAGGCGCTCTACCAACTGAGCTATAGCCCCGCTCTCCGCCGCGCTTCCCCCGTCTCCGGTGTTCTTCGCTGCGAACAAGAAGAACTCTAGCCTGTGACCAGCCGGAAAGTGAAATCCGGGTCGGAGCCCTGGTGGGAAGCGGCAGGGAGCCGGTCAGTCGTCGTCGCCGAGCACCGGTTCCGGCAGCGTGCCGGCGTTGTGCTCCAGCAGGCGCCAGCCCCGGGCGCCCTCGCCGAGGACGGACCAGCAGCAGTTGGAGAGCCCGCCCAGGCCCTCCCAGTGGCGCGGCTCCAGGCCCAGCAGGCGCCCGATCGTCGTACGGATGGTGCCGCCGTGGCTGACGACGACGAGCGTGCCGTTCCCCGGCAGCGCGTCGGCGTGCTCCAGCACCACGGGCGCGGCGCGGTCGGCGACCTCGGTCTCCAGCTCACCGCCGCCGCGGCGAACCGGTTCGCCACGCTTCCACGCCGTGTACTGCTCGCCGTACTTGCCGAGGATCTCCTCGTGCGTCAGGCCCTGCCAGTCACCGGCGTACGTCTCGCGCAGCGCCTCGGTGTGCGTCACGGGCAGCCCCGTGACCGCGGCCAGCTCGGCCGCGGTGGCCGCGGCACGCCGCAGGTCCGAGGCGACGATGGCGTCCGGCTTCAGGGACGCGAGCAGCCGCGCGGAGCGGCGCGCCTGCGCCAGGCCCGTCTCGGTCAGCTCGATGTCCGTGGAGCCCTGGAAGCGCCGCTCCAGGTTCCAGGAGGTCTGGCCGTGCCGCCAGAGGACGATCTTCCTGCTGGACCTGGCCGGCCCGGCCGCTTCGGTCGCGCTCAGAACAGATCACCGTCCAGGTCGTCGTCGCCCGCCGCCTCGCGCAGCTTGGCGTGCTCCTCGGCCTTGCCGATGGTGAGCTTGGCGTCCTCGGGGAGCTCGATCTCGGGGCAGTCCTTCCACAGGCGCTCCAGCGCGTAGAAGACCCGCTCCTCGCTGTGCTGGACGTGGACGACGATGTCGACGTAGTCGAGCAGGATCCAGCGGGCGTCGCGGTCGCCCTCGCGGCGCACCGGCTTGGCGCCGAGCTCCTTCTGCAGGCGCTCCTCGATCTCGTCGACGATCGACTTGACCTGGCGGTCGTTGGGCGCCGAGGCCAGCAGGAAGGCGTCGGTGATCGACAGCACGTCGCTGACGTCGTACGCGATGATGTCGTGCGCGAGCCGGTCGGCCGCTGCCTGGGCAGCGGTGGTGATGAGCTCGATGGAGCGGTCCGTGGCGGTCACTGGCCATGCTTTCGGGTCGGCGGGCAGATCCCTACAAGGGTCTCATGTACCGCCGACGGCGCCCGCGCGGAATGTTCCGCGCGGGCGCGAGCGCCCCTCCCCGCCGGACGCGGGCCCGGTCAGGACGGCTTGTAGTCCTTGCCGAGGATCACCACGACCTCGGCGTTCACGACGTTCTCGGCCTTCTTCACGACCGTTTCGGGCAGCCCCAGCGTCTTGGCCACCTCGATCGCGCGGTCGCGCTGGGCGTCGTCCTGATAGGTGATCTGGGAGGCCGCCGCGGCCTTGTCCGCCTTGCCGCCGTCCACGAAGGTGTAACCGCCGTTCATCAGCGCCGCCTTCGCCGCGACCTGCGTCTTCTCGTCGCCGGTGGCGTCCTTCAGGCCGACGCGCGGGGCGGCTCCGGGCTGGGCGGCGTCGGCGGACCCGCCGAGCACCTCCTTGACGACCTTCTTGTTGGCCTCGTCCGTGAGCGTCCCGTCCGGCTTCACCGCGATGACGTCGGTGCGGTAGGCGCCCACCTTGGCGTGCGCGCCGAGCTTGGACAGCAGGGCGCCGAGGGTCTGCGCGTCGAGCGCGGGATCCAGGATCTGGCCGATGCTCTCGACCGTGACGGCGGCGGCCTTGGGGTCGCTGGGGACCTTGCGCAGGACGGCGTAGAGCACCTTGCCGGTGCGCTCCAGCTGCTTGGCTTCCGCTTCGCCCTGGGCGCGGTGGGTGGCGTACGCGACGGCCATAGGGCCGCTCAGGCTCTGCTTCTGCCCCTGGGCGACGGCCGGGGTCTTGGCCGCGTCGTCGGCCGGGACGGCGGTGTCGGTGTCGACCTCGATGCCGCCGACCAGCTCGACCAGGTTCTCCAGGAAGGGTGTGTCCAGGCGCCAGGTGCCGCCGATGCTGGTGCCGAGCACGGCGTCCAGGGCCTCGCGGGTGCCGAGGCCGCCCTCCTCCACCGCCTTGCCGAGGGCGGTGGCGGTGCCGTCCTGGCCGGTGACGGCGAGGGCATTCGGCAGCAGGACGGTGGCGCCCTGCTTGGTGGTGACGTTGTCGACGAGCAGCGCCGAGGAGGTGCCGCCCTTCTTGGTGTTGTGCAGGTGCACGACGATCATGTCGCGCTTCTGCGCCCCGGGGTCCGCGGTCGTGGCGGTCTTGGTTCCTGGACCGTCGAGGAAGGGCAGCTTGCCCGCGTACCAGAGGTAGCCGGCGCCGCCGACGACGAACAGCGCCAGGACGACGATCAGGGCGGTGACCCGGTTGCGGCCGCGGCGGCGGGCCTCCTCGCGGCGCTCGGTGCGGCTCTCGGTGAACTTGAGCCAGTCGATGACGTCCTCGGACTCCTCGTCCGGCTGGTCGATGAAGGCGAACATCTCGGTGCGGTAGTCCCGGCCCGCCTCGGAGCCGGCCTCGGGCCGGCGCGGCTCGGGGACCTGGGCGGCGGGCCGCTCGGCCGGGGCCTCGGGCCGCTCGGCGGCACGGGGCTCGGGCGGCGCCTGCTGCGGAATCCACTGCTGGGCCTGCGGCTGGGTCTGCTGCGCCTGCTGCGGGGCCTGGTACTGGGTCTGCTGGGCGTCGTACCCGTAGGGGGACGGCGCCTGGGTGTACTCCTGCTGCCCGTACTCCTGCTGCTGCGGGTAGTACTGATGCTGGGGCTGCTGGGGCTGGGCGTAGCCCTGGTGGTCGTAGCCGTAGCCCGGCTGTTCGTAGCGGGGGGCGGCGGGCTGCGCGGGCGCCTGGCCGTACACCGGCCGCCCGTACGCGTCGTAGCCGATGAGCTGCTGCTCGTGAGCGGCATACGGGTCGTACGGATCCTGTCGGTCGTTCACCGCGGGCCCCTTTCTCCGGAAGCTCAGGCTCCCCGGTACAGCTCACGCTTGTCGATGTAGCGCACCACACCGTCCGGCACCAGATACCAGACGGGGTCGCCCTGGGCGACCCGCGTGCGGCAGTCCGTGGACGAGATCGCCAGCGCGGGGACCTCGACCAGGGAGACGCCGCCCTCGGGCAGCCCGTCGTCGGTGAGCACGTGGCCCGGCCGGGTGACTCCGATGAAGTGGGAGAGCGAGAACAGCTCGTCGGCGTTGCGCCAGGTCAGGATCTGCGCGAGCGCGTCGGCACCCGTGATGAAGAACAGGTCGGCGTCGTCGTTCAGCGCCTTCAGGTCCCGCAGGGTGTCGATCGTGTAGGTCGGCCCGCCGCGGTCGATGTCGATGCGGCTCACCGAGAACTGCGGGTTCGACGCCGTGGCGATGACCGTCATCAGGTAGCGGTCCTCGGCGGGCGAGACCGCCCGCTGGGACTTCTGCCACGGCTCACCGGTCGGCACGAACACCACCTCGTCGAGGTGGAAAAGGGCGGCCACCTCGCTGGCGGCCACCAGGTGTCCGTGGTGGATCGGGTCGAATGTCCCGCCCATCACGCCGAGCCGGCGTTTGGCCGGACCGGTAGGCGTCTCCTGCTCTCCCATGAGCGCAGAGCCTACTGGCCCGGCGGACCGGTCCGGCTGGGGGCCGTGTTGCGAAGTGGCGTCGTCCGCCGGAGAGCGGTGCGGGCCGGACGGGGCTTTCGAAGCACTTCCAGTGCTTCGACCGCACTAGCGGTCGCGGTTCAGGCGCGTGGTGACCCACAGCATCAGCATCAGGATGATGAAGGCGGCGCCGCCGGTCACGTACGGGTTGAGGCTGTCGTGGTTGCCGCCGTGCTGCTCGGCCCCCTCCGAGGCGAGGACGACCAGGTTGTGGGCGGTGGAGGAGAGGCTCATCAGGCAGGTACCTATCGAGTCGGGGAGCGGGCGGAGACTTCGCTCACATCGTATGCGGGCGCCCGGGGCACGCTCGCGCCGACTCAGGCGTTGGAGAGGATAGACGCATCGTCGAGCAGGTGGATCAGGGGAGGGCGCAATGACGCAGACGGGATTCGAGAAGACGCCGGCGCGGGACCGCAGGAGGTTCCCCGGTATCTCCTCGCGTGCGTACGAGCATCCGGCGGACCGGTCGGCACTGGTGGCGCTGCGGAAGCTGACCGGCTTCGACACGGTCTTCAAGGCCCTGAGCGGGCTGCTCCCGGAGCGCAGCCTGCGCCTGCTGTTCCTGTCGGACTCGGTGCGGGTGGGCGAGACGCAGTTCCCGCACCTGCACGCGATGCTCCGTGACGCCTGTTACATCCTGGACCTGGAGAAGGTCCCGCAGATGTACGTGCAGCAGGACCCGCGGCCGAACGCCATGTGCATCGGGCTGGACGAGCCGATCATCGTGGTGACCACGAGCCTCGTCGAGCTGCTGGACGAGGAGGAGATGCGGGCGGTCGTCGGCCACGAGGTGGGCCACGCGCTGTCGGGGCACTCCGTCTACCGCACGATCCTGCTGTTCCTGACGACTCTGGCACTGAAGGTGGCGTGGATCCCGCTGGGCAACGTGGCGGTCATGACGCTGGTGACCGCGCTGCGGGAGTGGTTCCGCAAGTCGGAGCTGTCGGCCGACCGGGCGGGGCTGCTGGTGGGGCAGGACGTGACGGCCTCGATGCGCGGGCTGATGAAGCTGGCGGGCGGCAACCACCTGCACGAGATGAACGTGGATGCCTTCCTGGAGCAGGCCGACGAGTACGAGAAGGGCGGCGACCTGCGGGATTCCGTGCTGAAGATCCTCAACATGCTGCCGCGCACGCACCCCTTCACCACGGTCCGGGCGGCCGAGCTGAAGAAGTGGTCGGAGAGCCGCGACTTCCAGCGGATCATGGACGGCCACTACCCGCGCCGCGAGGAGGACAAGGACACCTCGGTCACGGACTCCTTCCGGGAGTCGGCCGCGCACTACGCCGATTCGGTGCGCACCAGCAAGGACCCGCTGTTCAAGCTGGTGGGTGACATCGCGGGCGGCGCGGCGGACATGGGCGGCAGGCTGCGCGACCGGTTCACCGGAGCCGGAGCCGGATCGGGCTCCGGCGCGGACACGGGCGCCGAGGGCAAGGGCGGGGCTACGGGGCAGGGCTGACCGGGGCGCCGGGTGTCGCGGAGGGGGCCAGTACGCCGCACAGCCCCGCCGTGCGCCTGGGGTGGCCGCTGGCGTACGGGTCGCTCGCGGCCGGTCCGACCGTGGTGGGGCCGGCCCCGGCCAGGAGCGGGCGGAAGCCCCCGGCCGGGTCGGCGGAGCAGTCGTGCGGCCCGGCCATCACATAGGCCGAGGCCAGCTCCAGCCGCCGGGCGCCCAGGTCGTCGCGGTCGAAGCGCAGCCGCAGCTCGCGGCGGACGGTGAAGAGCGACGCGCCGTCGGCGGCGGCCGGGGCTCCGGCGGCCGCCCGTACGGCGTACACGAAGGTGTGATCGGTGGTGACCTCCAGCACGTCCTGGGCCACCTCCTCGTAGGCGAGGCTGCCGCTCACACGGACCCGGGGGTCGGCCATGGCCGCGGTGGCCGGGTCGAAGCGGACCAGCCAGCCGGTGGCCGCGTGCCGGCCGTCGCCGGAGGGCGAGGTCATGCTGCGGTCGAACTGCTCCAGCTGGTCGGGGTCGAGCAGGACGCGCACGGGCCGGGTGGCGGACCCGGCGAGCACGTCGGGGTCCAGCGAGGACTGCACCAGGTAGTCCTTGGCGATGGACAGGGCGGTGACGACCTGGACGTCGGTGAAGTGCTGGGTGCGGCGCACGGCGGGCAGGCTGATCCCGGCCGCCCCGACCCTGTAGTCGGCGGCGGGGCTCTTGGCGAGCAGCTCGGGCGGCGTCCCGCCGGGTACGGCGGTGGTCGGCGCGAGGGGGACCACGGTGCTGGTGAGCGGCCCGGCGGGCCCGCCGGGCGGGGGGACGTAGGGGTTGCGCAGCCCCATGTAGACGGCGACGGCGAAGGCCGTGGCGATGAGCAGTACGAGCAGCATGCCCTGCCGTGCGCCGCGGCCGGGGGTGCTGGTCCGGGGTGCGGAACTCGACCAGACGGACCGGCTGCGGACGGCCCGGGCGTGCTCGCCCATGCGTTCTTGTGCGGAGTACTCCTGGAGCCGGGCAGCACGGACGAAGTCCTCGTCGAACACCACCGATCGGTACTCGTCCGACCGGAATTCGTCGTCGCCCCCGCCGGTGCCGTCGGGGGTGCCGTCGGGTGGGTCTCCTGGCACGGCCATCGCTTCTCCCCGCTGTCCCCGCTTCAGAGAAGCCCCCAGCTCCGGCGAACGCGAGTGGGGTCGTACCTTCAGGGTTGGCGTACTGAGGGGTACGTAAACGCGCCGACGCCGGTGACTTCACCCCTGGGCGTGCTGGCGGGCGCGGGAGCGGGGTCCTTTGCGCCCGAGGCACTGCGGTAGACGGCGCTGAAGGCGAGCGCGACCATGCCGAGGCCCATCACGAAGGCGAGCACCCAGGCGACGGGGCGCAGCCAGGGGGCGCGGCCGCGGTAGGGGCGCAGGCTGCCGCCGTAGACGCCGTAAGGGCCGTCGGGGTGGCTGTGGGCCCGCTCGTGGCCGCCGCCGCGGTCCCAGCCGTACTCGTCGGCGTCGTACTCGTCGGGGTGGCCGTAGCCGTAGCCGTCGTGGTCGTCGTCGCCCGTCCAGCCGCCGGCGACGGCTCGGGCGGCTTCCGCCTCCGCGCGCGCCCGGTCGGCCGCCCGCTGGCGCTCGGCGGCGCTCGGTTCATGGATCTCGGCGTTCCGGACGAAGTCCTCGTCGAACACCACGGAGGCGAAGTACTCTTCCGCGCCTCCGCGGTCGTCGTCGGGCTCCCCGTCGTCCGGGAACGGCTTGCCCCCCACGTCGTCCGGCACGGGAACAGAGTAGACCTGGGGGGAGCCGTTGGGCAGGGTGTCCGCCGAATTCCGGCCACGCCCTGGGGGTGATTCGACTACCGAACGTGACCGTCGCCGGTGACGATGTACTTGGTGGAGGTGAGCTCGGGAAGCCCCATCGGGCCCCGGGCGTGCAGCTTCTGCGTGGAGATGCCGATCTCGGCGCCGAAGCCGAACTGGCCACCGTCGGTGAACCGGGTGGATGCATTCACGGCGACGGTGGTGGAGTCGACCAGCTGGGTGAAGCGGCGTGCGGCGGCCTGCGAGGTGGTGACGATCGCCTCGGTGTGGCCGGAGGTCCAGCGGCGGATGTGGGTGACGGCGTCGTCGAGGGAGTCCACGACGGCGGCGGCGATGTCGTAGGAGAGGTACTCCGCGGCCCAGTCCTCGTCCGTGGCGGGCAGCGCGGTGGCCTTGGTGCCTTCGGCGGCGGCGATTACGGCCTGGTCGCCGTGGACGGTGACGCCGGCGTCGGCGAGCGCGTCGAGGGCGCGCGGCAGGAAGGCGGCGGCGATGTCGCGGTGGACGAGGAGGGTCTCGGCGGCGTTGCAGACGGAGGGCCGCTGGGCCTTGGAGTTGAGGAGGATGTCCACGGCCATGTCGAGGTCGGCCTGGGCGTCGACGTAGACGTGGCAGTTGCCGGTACCGGTCTCGATGACCGGGACGGTGGACTCCTCGACCACGGTCTTGATGAGGGAGGCACCGCCGCGCGGGATGAGCACGTCGACGAGGCCGCGGGCGCGCATCAGCTCGCGGACGGAGTCGCGGGACTCGCCGGGGACGAGCTGGATCGCGTCGGCGGGCAGGCCGGCGCTCACGACGGCGTCGCGGAGGATGGCGACGAGGGCGGTGTTGGAGGCGTAGGCGGAGGAGCTGCCGCGCAGGAGGACGGCGTTGCCGGACTTGAGGCAGAGGGCGGCGGCGTCGACGGTGACGTTGGGACGGGCCTCGTAGATGATGCCGACGACGCCGAGGGGGACGCGGATCTGGCGGATGTCGATGCCGTTGGGGAGGGTGTTGCCGCGGACGACCTCGCCGACGGGGTCGGGGAGGGCGGCGACGTCTCGGACGTCGGAGGCGATGGCGGCGACCCGCTCCGGGGTCAGGGTGAGGCGGTCGATGACGGTCTCGCTGGTGCCGGCGGCGCGGGCCTTGTCCGTGTCCACGGCGTTGGCGGTGACGATCTCGGTGGTACGGGCCTCCAGCGCGTCCGCGATCGCCAGCAGGGCCGTGTCCTTGGCGGACCGCGGGAGTGGGGCGATGGCCGCGGCGGCGGTCCGGGCGGCTTGCGCGGTCGCGAGGACGGGGGAGGTGGCGGTGGCGTCGTCGAGCGAGGTCATGCCGACCAGGGTAGTGCGCCGGGGGTGCGGCCCCGGTGGGGCTTCCATCCCGCGAGACGGGTCGGGGGTGGCCGCTGCGCGGAGCCTGCTCCCCGCCCCGCCCTTTCTCCGTTTCCCGGGGCTCCGCCCCGGACCCCGCGCCTCAAACGCCGGCGGGGCTGGAGAGCAGGGGCCCGCGCGTCCCGGCCCCGCGCCTCAGACGCCGGCGGGGCTGGAAGGGCAGGGGCCCGCGCGTCCCGGCCCCGCGCCTCAGACGCCGGCGGGGCTGGAAGGGCAGGCCCGTGCGTCCCGGCCCCGCGCCTCAGACGCCGGCGGGGCTGGATCGCGGGGGCCTACAAGCGCGTCAGTATGGGTGGACGCCTACCGGGTGGGCCGGGGGTGGGCCGTAGCCCTCGGCCACGCGCAGGTGGTAGGTGGCGCGGTCGATGACCTCCAGGCCGACGATCTCCCAGGGCGGCAGCTGCGCCGAGGAGCGGTGCTCGCCCCACAGGCGCAGCGCTACGGCTGCCGCGTCGTGGAGGTCGCGGGCCTCCTCCCAGTACCGGATCTCCGCGTGATCGTCGGCGTACCGGCTGGTCAGCAGGAACGGGTGGTCGTGCGCCAGTTGCTCCAGCCCCCGCCTGACCTCGGACAGCGGGGCCGGCTTGCCGGAGACGCTGAGGGTCACGTGCCACAGACGCGAGGCCTCGCCCTGCTCGTACCCTCCGCCGTCACCGTCCCCCGTACCGACGCTGGTCAGCGCTCGTCTCACCAGCCGCCTCCTGTCTCGCTACGCGTGTCCGCCTGCCGGGCCCTCTCACAGTTGACCAGTCCCCGGGCGGCCGCGCTGCGGTTTTGCCGAACCTCAGCCCTGGAGCAGGACCAGATCGTCCCGGTGGACGACCTCCCGCTCGTACGCGGGTCCGAGTTCCCGCGCGAGCTCGCGAGTGGAGCGGCCGAGGAGCTGCGGGAGCTCCTTGGCGTCGAAGTTGACCAGGCCCCGGGCGACGGCACGGCCGTCCGCCGCTCGCAGCTCCACCGGGTCGCCCGCGACGAAGTCGCCCTCGACCGCCGCGATCCCGGCGGGCAGCAGCGAGCTGCCCCGCTCGGTGACCGCGCGGACGGCGCCGTCGTCCAGCACGAGGTGGCCCTGCGGGGTGGAGGCGTGCTGGAGCCAGAGCAGCCGGTCGGCGCTGCGCCGCCCGGTGGCGTGGAAGAGCGTTCCGGTCGCCCGTCCCGCCAGGGCGTCGGCGGCCTGGCTCGCGGAGGTGAGCACCACGGGGACGCCGGCGGCCGCCGCGATCCGCGCCGCCTCGACCTTGGTGACCATGCCGCCGGTGCCCACGCCCGCCTTGCCGGCGCTGCCGATGGAGACGTGCGCGATGTCGCCGGGCCCGCGGACCTCGTCGATGCGGGTGGTGCCGGGCAGGGACGGGTCGCCGTCGTAGAGGCCGTCGACGTCGGAGAGGAGGACGAGGAGGTCCGCGCGGACCAGGTGGGCGACGAGGGCGGCGAGCCGGTCGTTGTCGCCGAAGCGGATCTCGTCTGTGGCGACGGTGTCGTTCTCGTTGACGACCGGGAGCGCGCCCATGGCCAGCAGCTGGTCCAGGGTCCGGTACGCGTTGCGGTAGTGGGCGCGGCGGCTGGTGTCGTCGGTGGTGAGCAGCACCTGGCCGACGCGCAGGCCGTACCGCGCGAAGGAGGCGGTGTAGCGGGCGACGAGGAGGCCCTGTCCGACGCTGGCCGCGGCCTGCTGGCGGGCGAGGTCCTTGGGGCGGCGGCGCAGGCCCAGCGGGGACAGACCGGCGGCGATGGCTCCGCTGGAGACGAGGACGATCTCCTTCTCGCCGCCGCTGCGGGCCTTGGCCAGGACGTCGACGAGCGCGTCCACCCGGTCGGCGTCGAGTCCGCCGGCCGCGGTGGTCAGGGAGGAGGAGCCGACCTTGACCACGATCCTGCGGGCGTCCACGACACCTTGCCTAGCCGCTGACACGTTGTTCCCCTTGCCCCTTGCCTTCAATGCCTGCCACCTCAATCTACGGGGTGGCCGACGGAGGCCGCTCAGGGGTTTCAGACCGTGGACGAGGTCCTGGCCTGCCCTTCGTGCTCCTGCGGCCCGGCGGCCCGGTCGGCGCCGGGGACGAGGATCTTGCGGGAGAGGAGGAAGGTGAAGGGGATGGCCACGACCGCCGCGACGAGCGGGGCGATCCGGGTGTCCATGCCGGCCCAGGCCACCAGGGCGTAGAGGCCGGCGGACTGGATGACGTAGTTGGTCACGTTCGTCAGCGGGAAGAGGAGGAACTTCTTCCAGGTCGGCCGGGTCCGGTAGGTGAAGTAGGTGTTCATGAAGAACGAGCCGACCATGGCGAGCACGAAGGCGAGCGAGTAGGCGGCGAAGTACGGCATCCAGGGGTGGAGGAGGAGGTAGATGCCGAAGAAGGTACCGGTGTTGACCCCGCCCACCAGGGCGAAGCGGAATACCTGGCCGAGTTGTTCCCTGCGGCTCATCGGGTGCTGCGCTCCGCGATCGTCGGTTCGGTCGCCGGGGTGGCCGGGGTGGCCGGCGCGGTCCTCGGCAGGGGTTGGGAGCCGTGCGACTCCTTCACCAGGAAGTGCGGCCGGCGCTTGGTCTCGTAGTAGATGCGGCCGATGTACTCGCCGACGAGGCCCAGCATGATCAGCTGTACGCCGCCCAGGCCCGTGATGATGGCCACAAGGGTGACGTAGCCCGGGGAGTCCACACCGTTGGTGATCGCCATGACCGTGATCCACAGCGCGTACAGGCCGGTCAGGGCGACCAGCGACACGCCGAACCAGATTCCGATCCGCAGCGGCCTGTTGTTGAAGGAGATCAGGCCGTCCATGCCGTAGTTCAGCAGGGCGCCGAACTTCCACTTGGTCTCGCCGGCCTCGCGCTGCGCGTTGCGGTAGTCGAAGTGGACGGTGTCGAAGCCGATCCAGGAGAACAGGCCCTTGGAGAAGCGGTTGTACTCCGGCAGGGACAGCAGGGCGTCCACGGCCGGGCGCGACAGCATCCGGAAGTCGCCGACGCCGTCGGTCAGTTCCACGTCGACCCAGCGGTTGACGCCCCGGTAGTAGAGGCGGCTGAGTGCGGAGCGCATCTTCTTGTCGCCCTCGCGCGTGCGGCGGGCGATGATCTGGTCGTGGCCCTGCCGGTAGTGCTCCAGCATGGTGGCGATGAGTTCCGGCGGGTGCTGGAGGTCGGCGTCCATGATCACGACGGCGTCGCCGGTGGCTTCGCGCAGGCCGGCGAGCATGCCGGCCTCCTTGCCGAAGTTGCGGCTGAAGGAGACGTAGCGGGTCTGTTCGCCGTGTTCCGCGGCGATCTTCCGGAGCTTGCCGAGGGTGCCGTCGCGGCTGCCGTCGTCGACGTAGCAGACCTCGTACTCGACGGGCAGGGCGTCCAGGACCCTGCGGATCTCTTCGTCGAAGCGGTCGATGACGGCTTCTTCGTTGTAGCAAGGGACAACTACGGACAGCTTGGTCATGAACACTTCCTGCTGGATCCGAACGGGTGATTGTCGGCGACCGGACCCGCCTCTCACCTCTTCCTTAGAAGTATGCACGGCGAGTGACCGCCGAGAGTCGCCCTGCCTGAGCCGAGGGCGGCACACGGTAGCTTTGACGGGATAAGCGGAATGAGCGGAACGAAACGAAGGGATCGAGGTGCACGTGCCCGACGTCTCGGTGGTCGTCATCGTCTACAACGACGCAGAGCGTCTGTCGACAGCAGTCCAGTCGGTTCTCGACCAGACACTCCAGGGTGTCGAGGTCGTGATCGTCGACGACTGCAGCCAGGACCGCTCCTTCGCGGTCGCCCAGGAACTTGAGGCACAGCACCCCGGGAGGGTGCGCGCCTTCCAGCTGCCGCAGAACAGCGGCGGCTGCGGCGCGCCGCGCAACCACGGCATCCAGCAGGCCACGGGAACGTACGTGATGTTCCTCGACAGCGACGACGTGCTGGAGCGCAACGCCTGCCGGAACATGCTGGCCGCCGCCGAGCGGACCGGCTCCGACCTGGTCTCGGGCATGTGCGTACGCGTGCACCTCGACAACCGGTGGGGCAAGACCACCGAGTGGTACCCCTGGATCTACTCGCGCACGCGCACGCTGGAGTCGATCACCGAGTTCCCGGACCTGCTGGTCTACGACACCCTCTCCACGAACAAGTGCTACCGGCGCGAGTTCCTGCTGGAGCAGGGCCTCGAATTCCCGGTCGGCATCCACTACGAGGACCTGCTGTTCTCGGCGCAGGCGTACGTGGCGGCCCGGCGCATCACGCTGATCCCCAACCACGTGTACTTCTGGAACGTGGTCGAGAAGGCCGCGGCCAAGTCGATCAGCAACCGGCGCCACGAGATCGCGAACTTCGTCCACCGGATGGAGATCCACCGGCGCGTCGACGAGCTGCTGGCGGCCAAGGGCCACACGGACATCAAGTCCGCCAAGGACGCCAAGTTCCTCAAGCACGACCTGGTCCTGCACCTGCGCGACCTGCCGCTGCTGAGCGACGAGTACCGCCAGGAGTTCGCGGGCCTGGCCAACGGCTACCTCGCCGGCATCGATCCGGAGGCGTACGAGCACGTCACCCACCTCCAGGCGATCTGCGCGTACCTGCTGGGCAAGGAGGACTGGGACAACCTGCTCCCGGCCGCCGACGCCATGATCAACAAGGGTCGGCTGACCTCCCCGCTCGCCGAGCGCGACGGCCGCGTCTACTGGTGCGCGCAGCACATCGACGGCCCCGACGCCGCCGAGGCCCGCCGGATACTGGACGTCACCGAGCAGGGCTTCCACACCACCCCCCTGCCGTCCCTCACCCTGGGCAACCGCCTCACCTCCTACGAGGACGACGGCCGCGGCACCGTCACGCTGTCCGGCACCGTCGTGAACCCGCTGGGCCGCATCGACGCCGACGCCGAGCTGAAGGCCACGCTGGAGCTCCGGGCCCGCCGGCAGGTCGGCGTGCGCTCCTTCAGCTTCCCGGTGGCAACCGTGCGCCACGCCGGTGACACGATCGAGTGGCGCACCACCGCGGACATCGGCGGCACCGTGCGCCCCCTCGGCATCATCGACGCCGTCTGGGACGTCCGCCTGAAGCTGACCGCCGGACGCGATCGGATCATCACCCGCGTCTCGGTCGGCGGCCTCGACCTGGACTCGGCGGCCCGGCTGCGCGTCCGGCCGCGGCTGACCCGCCTGGTCTCCGACCGCTTCACGGCGGAGATGACCAAGAAGGGCAACCTCTCCTACGTCCTGACCGCGGAGGGCGCCGCCGCCGTCCGCACCCAGTCGCTGATCAACAACGCCATACAGGGCAAGGCGGCCGGCGTGGTCAAGCGGGGTCTGCGCAAGGCCCTACGGGCCCGCCGGAACATGGGCTCCGGCGAGCAGAAGGTGAAGATCTACCACGAGGTCTTCTCGAAGCTGCCGGTCAAGAAGGGCACGGTCGTCTTCGAGAGCCACATGGGCAAGCAGTACAGCGACAGCCCCAAGGCCATCTACGAGGAGATGGTCCGCCAGGGCGTGCCGTTCGAGGCGGTCTGGTCCTACGCGGGGGCGAGGCCCACCGGCTTCCCCAAGGAGGCCACCCTGGTCAAGCGGTGGAGCTGGCAGTACCTGCGCGCCCTCGCCCAGGCCGAGTACTGGGTCGACAACCAGGGCTTCCCCCTGGCCCTGGCCAAGCGCCCCGGCACCACCTACATCCAGACCTGGCACGGCTCCGCGCTCAAGCGGATGGGCTTCCACGAGCCGCGCACCAAGGCGCAGGGGCGGGCCGCCCAGGACCGCTTCCAGGCGGCCGTCGACCGCTTCGACCACTTCCTGATCCGCTCGGAGCACGACGCCCGCACCCTCGCCAAGGGCTTCCGACTGCGGGACGAGGTGCTGCTGCGCACGGGCTACCCGCGCAACGACGCCCTCGTCGAGGCGCACCGGGCCGAGGCGGACAGCGGCGAGCGGGTCCGCGGCGCCCTCGCCTCGGAGCTCGGCATCGACCCGGACAAGAAGGTGCTGCTGTACGCGCCGACCTTCCGGGCGGGTGCGGACGGCGCGGTGGAGGGCTTCACCTTCCCCTTCGACGTGGAGGAGTTCGCCGACCGGCTCGGCGACCGCTTCACGCTGCTGGTGCGCACCCACTACCTCAACAGCGTCTCGCTGCCGCCGTCGGTGGCCGGGCGGGTCGTCGACGTGTCACGGCACCACGACATCACCCCGCTGCTGGCCCTCGCCGACGGGCTGATCACCGACTACTCGTCGGTGATGTTCGACTACGCCGTCCTGGACCGGCCGATGGTGTTCTTCGCGTACGACTACGACAAGTACGCCACCGACATCCGCGGCACGTACTTCGACCTGAAGGAGAAGGCCCCGGGCCCGGTGGTGGCCACCGCGGACGAGCTCCTGCAGGCGCTGGCGGTGTTCGAGGAGGCGGACACCAAGTACGCGGAGGCGCGGCAGCGCTTCCTCACCGAGTTCGGCGAGTACGACCGCGGGGACGCGGCCCGCCAGATCGTCGAGAAGTTCTTCACCGGGAGCGGCAAGTGAGCCGGGACATCTTCATCGTCTCCAACAGCGTCGACGAGATCGGCGGCGTGACCACCTGGTCGCACCAGATGGCCCGGCTGTTCTCCGAGCGCGGCCACCGGGTGCACATCGTGGGCATCGCCCCCGTCGCCGAGGAGATCCGGCAGAAGCTGCCGCAGGACCTCCCGTACGAGACGACCACGCTCTACGAGACCCACCCGCCGGCGGCGCGCCGGCTGCGCGGCATCAAGGGCAGGCTGAACGCGCCCGAGCGGCGCCGCCAGGCGGCCCGGCGGTCGATGATGCAGGCCAAGGCGGACCGGCTGAGCGAGCTGCTGCGCGGGGCACGGCCGGGCGGGGTCGTCATCGTCACCCAGGTCTGGGCGATGGAGTGGGTCGCGCTCGCCGACACCAAGGGGCTGTCCGTCGTCGGCATGAGCCACGAGTCGTTCGAGGCCAGCCAGAAGTCGACGCGCGGCGACCGGGTGCGCCGGCACTACCGGGAGGTCGACCGGCTGCTGGTGCTGACCGCCGAGGACGCCGACCTCTGGATCCGGTCGGGCATGGAGAACGTCGCCAGCATGCCGAACCCGATTCCCTTCATGCCCGACACCCCCGCACCGCGCACCTCGAAGGTCGTGGCCAGCGTCGGCCGTCTCGCGTTCGAGAAGGGCGTCGACCTGCTGCTCGACGCGTGGGCGGACGCGGCGCCGCTGCACCCGGACTGGGTCCTGCGGATCTACGGGGCGGGCCTGGAGGAGGAGGCGCTGCGGGCGCACTGCACCAGCCTGGGCATCGACGACTCCGTGGAGTGGATGGGCAGCACCGACGACGTGCTGGGCGCGCTGCGCGGGGCCTCGGTCTTCGCACAGGCGTCGCGCGCCGAGGGCTTCCCGATCACCCTGCTGGAGGCGATGGCCGCGGGCGTGCCGGTGGCGGCCTTCGACTGCGCGCCGGGCGTGCGGGAGATCGTCGAGCACGGCGAGGACGGGCTGCTGGCCCGGCTGGGCAACACGATGGAGCTCGCCGGACACCTGCACGCGCTGATGTCCGACGGCGAGCTGCGCGACCGGCTCGGCGACCACGCCTTCCGTTCGGTGAAGCGCTACTCCAGCGCCGAGATCACCGACCGGTGGGAGGAGCTGTTCGCCTTCCTGGAGCGCTGACGGACCGGCGCACGTGACGTGACACGGTGAAGCCGCCCGCCCCGGAGCGTCCGGGGCGGGCGGCTTCACCGTGTGGCGGCTTCACCGTGTGGCTTCGCCGTATGGCCGGAGGCGGCCGTCAGGCCTTGTGGACGTCGCGGTGGGAGTCCTTGCGGGCCACCTTGTTGGCCTCCCAGCCCGCCCAGGCGGAGGTGACCATCTCGCTGACGTCGTGGCGGGCCTTCCAGCCCAGCACGGTGTTGATCCTGTCGGCGGAGGCGACGACCTTCGCCGGGTCGCCGGGCCGGCGCGGGCTGACGACCGGGGCGTAGTCGTGCCCGGTGCCCTTGTTCAGCAGCTCGACCATCTCGGCGACCGAAACGCCCTCGCCGCGCCCGATGTTGACGGTGAGGTCCTTGTAGTCCTCGGCCGCGGCCCACTCGGCCAGCTTGCGTGCGGCCGCCACGTGGGCCTCCGCCAGGTCCTCGACGTGGATGTAGTCGCGGATGCAGGTGCCGTCCGGCGTCGGGTAGTCGTCACCGAAGATCTTGGCGCCCTGGCCGGCGTCGTACCGCTCGAAGACCATCGGCACCAGGTTGAAGACGCCGGTGTCGGCGAGCTCCGGGGTCGCCGCGCCAGCCACGTTGAAGTAGCGCAGGCAGGCGGTGGAGATGCCGTGCGCCTTGCCCGCGGCGCGGACCAGCCACTCACCGGCCAGCTTGGTCTCGCCGTACGGGCTCAGCGGCGCGCACGGGGTGTCCTCCGTGACCAGGTCCACGTCGGGCATGCCGTAGACGGAGGCGGAGGAGGAGAAGAGGAAGTTGCGCACGCCCGCGTCGGCCACGGCCTGCAGCAGCACCGTGAGGCCCTGCACGTTCTCGTGGTAGTAGTACAGCGGCTTCTCGACGGACTCGCCGACCTGCTTCTTGCCCGCCAGGTGCACCACGCCCGTGATCTTGTGCTCGCGGAGGGTCTTCTCCAGCACCAGCCGGTCCAGGACCGAGCCGACCACCAGCGGGACGCCCTCCGGGACGCGGTCCTCGTTGCCCGTGGAGAGGTCGTCGAGGACCACGACCTTCTCCCCCGCGAGCACCATCGCGCGGACGACGTGCGCGCCGATGTAACCGGCGCCACCGGTGATCAGAAACGTCATGTGTATCTCCTTGGTCCTGTCCGACTTCGGTGGGAAAGCGCAGCGGGGCGCATCCGGTTCAGCCCGCCGCCCGGGCCGCCCGGGCCCGGTGGAGGCGGTTGCGTACGAGGTACAGGGCTCCCTCGGCGCCCGGCGCGAGGCGCAGCGCGAGGGCGCCGGCCCCCGTCCGGTAGGGCTGCGCCAGCAGAACACCGTACCGGCTGCTGGGCAGGGCCCGACGGCGGAGCAGCCGGCCCCGGGGGCGCAGGGAGGTGAACACCGAGCTCCCGTCGGCGCAGTGCACGCCCACCCCGACGTTCCAGGCCTGCATCCTGCGCAGCCCCTGGCGGCGTCCGGTGACGGCCAGGTCGGCGAGGCGGAAGGGCAGGACGGCCGTCCAGCCGCCGTCCCGGTCCGCCATCAGCTCCACCGGGCGTGCGAGGACCGGCTCGCCGCCCGCGCGGGGCATGAAGCTCAGGCGCGCGGTCTGCGGACCGGCCTCGGCGAGGCGCCCGTAGAGGTCGTGCACGCGGATCCGGACGGCGCCGCGGCCGGCCGGTTCGGCGTCCACGGTGACGGGCAGCTCCTCGACCGGCAGCGCCGTCAGGCCGTCGAGCCCGACGGGAAGCTCCTCGCTCCACACCGGCTCGCCTGCGGCGCCGACCGCGTACGGGGGCAGCAGACGCGGCGGCTCGGCGGCCAGCCGGGTCAGCCGCTCGACGTCGGCGGGCGGGGTCGCGGTGGCGCGCAGCACCCGGACGATCCAGCGGGCGTGAGCCGCGGCGGCCTCGACGTCCGCCTCGGCGAAGGTGTCGACGTACTCGCGGGTGAGGGTCCACCAGGCGGCCCGGTAGTCGGGGTTCGCGCCGAGTTCGCGCAGGTACATGCGCAGGTCGTACTCCAGGAACTTCACCTGGCAGGCGCTGCCGAGGACCGGCGAGGCCGCGGCGAGGGTCCGGGCGGCGGTGCGGTGGGCCTCGATGCGGGAGCGCCAGTTCCCGACGTCCTTGCGGTCCAGGGAGATCGACACCTGGGCGGCGGCGCGGCGCACGTGCCACACGTAGACGAGGTCGCCGGTGACGGCGATCCGGGGGGCCGCGGCGAGGACGCGGGAGGTGAAGACGAAGTCCTCGTAGACGAACCGGCCGTCGGGGAAGCGCAGGCCGTGCTCCTCCAGGAAGGCGCGCTCGTAGAGCTTGTTGACGCAGAGGGTGTCGCGGACCAGCTCGGGCCGGTCCGCCGGGCGCTCGATGACGTCGCCCGGCGTGTAGAGGCCGGGCATCCACGGCACGTCGTGGTGCTGGGGCAGCTCGCGCCGCACGGCCGCGCCGACGGTGACGGGCGCCCGGTGCTTCTCGGCGGTGCGCACCAGGGCGTCCGCAGCGTCCGGTGGCAGGATGTCGTCGCTGTCGAGGAAGAGCACGTACCGGCCGGACGCCGCGGCGATCCCGTCGTTGCGCGGGGTGCCGCACCCGCCGCTGTTCTCCGTCCGGTGCACCACCTTGAGGCGGGGGTGGGCCGAGGCCAGTTCGTCCAGCACCCGCGCGGTGCCGTCGGACGAGGCGTCGTTCACCGCGATGACCTCGCCGACCACCGGGCCCTGGGCGAGGGCCGAGGAAACGGCCTCGCCCACGAGCCCGGCGTCGTTGTACGCGATCACCACGACGGAGACGGTGGGGAGGTTGCTGCTGTTCACCCGGAGGATCCTAGGCGACCGAGATAAAGACACCTTCAAACCCTCCGGGGCCCGCTCCCCCGGAAGTCGACTAGAACGGCCGGAATTCGTCGTACTCGCGCTGCGCGGAGTCGCCGCGCTTGGCTTCCTTCTCCTTGCGGCGCTGGGTGGCCGGACGCGGGGCCTCCATGCGGTGGTCCTCGCCGCGGCGGCCCAGCATCTCGGCGCCGGCCATCATGGTCGGCTCCCAGTCGAAGACGACCGCGTTCTCGTCCGAGCCGATGGCGACGCCGTCGCCGGCGCGGGCGCCGGCCTTCTTCAGGGCGTCCTCGACACCGAGGCGGTTGAGCCGGTCGGCCAGGTAGCCGACGGCCTCGTCGTTGTTGAAGTCGGTCTGGCGGACCCAGCGTTCCGGCTTCTCGCCGCGCACCACGTACACGTCCTCGGCCTCGTCGTAGGCGACGGTGAAGCCGGCGTCGTCCACGGCCTTCGGGCGGATGACGATACGGGTCGCCTCCTGCTTCGGCTTGCGGGCGCGGGCCTTGGCGATGACCTCGGCGAGGAAGTAGGAGAGCTCCTTCAGACCCGTACGGGCGACCGCGGAGACCTCGAAGACCTTGTAGCCGCGGGCTTCCAGGTCGGGGCGCACCATGTCGGCGAGCTCCTGGCCGTCGGGGATGTCGACCTTGTTCAGGACGACGAGGCGCGGGCGCTTCTCCAGGCCGCCGCCGTAGAGCTTGAGCTCCTCCTCGATGACGTCGAGGTCGGCGATCGGGTCGCGGTCGGACTCCAGGGTGGCCGTGTCCAGGACGTGGACGAGGACCGAGCAGCGCTCGACGTGGCGCAGGAACTCCAGGCCCAGGCCGCGGCCCTGGCTGGCGCCGGGGATCAGGCCGGGGACGTCGGCGATCGTGTAGACGGTCGAGCCGGCGGTGACGACGCCCAGGTTCGGGACGAGGGTGGTGAAGGGGTAGTCCGCGATCTTCGGCTTGGCGGAGGAGAGCACCGAGATCAGCGAGGACTTGCCGGCGCTGGGGAAGCCGACCAGCGCCACGTCGGCGACGGTCTTGAGCTCCAGGACGATGTCGCCGGTGGTGCCGGGGACGCCGAGGAGCGCGAAGCCGGGCGCCTTGCGGCGGGCGGAGGCCAGCGCGGCGTTGCCGAGGCCGCCGCGGCCGCCCTCGGCGGCCACGTAGGTGGTGCCCTGGCCGACGAGGTCGGCGAGGACGTTGCCCTGCTTGTCGAGGACGACGGTGCCGTCCGGCACCGGCAGGATCAGGTCCTGGCCGTCCTTGCCGGAGCGGTTGCCGCCCTCGCCGGGCTTGCCGTTGGTGGCCTTGCGGTGGGGGCTGTGGTGGTAGTCCAGCAGGGTGGTCACCGCCTGCTCCACCACCAGGATGACGTCGCCGCCACGACCGCCGTTGCCGCCGTCGGGGCCGCCGAGCGGCTTGAACTTCTCCCGGTGAACGGAGGCGCAGCCGTGGCCTCCGTTACCCGCGGCGACATGCAGCTCGACGCGGTCCACGAAGGTGGTCATGGTTGTTCCTCCAGATACAGCGGGATAGTCCGGAAAGTCCGGTGGCAGGCCTTGCTGCCCATTAAACGTGTCTATGTGACAACGCGCCGAGGGCGGACCTCTCTTCCCGGCCTGAGCCGGGAAGAGCTGAGATCCGCCCTCGGGAAGTTACGAACGCTCGATCAGCCGGAGCTGGATCAGGCGGCCGGAACGATGTTGACGACCTTGCGGCCACGGTGCGTGCCGAACTGCACGGCACCGGCCTGCAGCGCGAACAGCGTGTCGTCGCCACCACGACCGACACCCGAGCCCGGGTGGAAGTGGGTGCCGCGCTGGCGGACGAGGATCTCGCCGGCGGAGACGACCTGACCGCCGAAGCGCTTCACGCCGAGCCGCTGGGCATTGGAGTCGCGCCCGTTCCGGGTGGACGATGCGCCCTTCTTGTGTGCCATGTCTCAGTCCCTCTTACTTCGCAGCCGCGGGGATACCGGTGACCTTGATCGCCGTGTACTGCTGACGGTGACCCTGGCGACGGCGGTAGCCGGTCTTGTTCTTGTAGCGCAGGATGTCGATCTTGGCGCCCTTGTGGTGGTCCACGACCTCGGCCGTGACCTTGATACCGGCCAGGACCCACGGGTCGCTGGTCACGGCGTCGCCGTCGACAACGAGCAGGGTCGAGAGCTCGACCGTGTCGCCAACCTTGGCAGTGGAAATCTTGTCAACCTCAACGATGTCGCCGACAGCAACCTTGTGCTGGCGACCACCGCTGCGCACGATGGCGTACACGCGGATCTCTCTCTCACTCGGGACGGATGCTCCTGAAGCCAGCCGCTCAGGCGGGCCGGGGCCCACGCTGATCCGGAATGGACGAGCGGCCTCTCCCGTACAGCGCTTGCGCGCGGGAAACGGGAGGAAGGTGCTCAGGAGCGCGACGCGCGCTGGACGGATTCGTACAGGACACGCCGACGGTCTAGGTTACGGGGCCGGTTCCGGAGGGTCAAACCGGGCCCCCGCACGGCCGTGGGCCCCGCCGAGCGGCGGGGCCCACGGCCACGTGGCGGATCAGGCCTCGGTCGGAGCCGAGACGGACGGGGCAGCCTGCTGCTCCGCCGCCGCGGTCTTCTTCGTCGCCCGCTTCGCTGCGGTCTTCTTGGTCGTGGCCGCCTTCTTGGCCACGGTCTTCTTGGCGGCCGCCGCCTTCTTGGCCGGGGCCTTCTTCGCCGCGGTCGCCTTCTTGGCCGGAGCCTTGCGGGCGGCCTTCTTGGCCGGTGCGGGCTCCTCCGCCGCCGCCTCGGCCTCCTCCGCCGACGGGGCGGGCTCGGCCGGAGCGGCGGGCTCGGTCACCGGGGCCTCGACGACCACCACGGCGGCCTCCGCCGCGCCCGCCGGGGAACCGGCGGGTGCGGTGGCCTTGCGGGTGGCCCGACGGCGCGGACGCGCCGGCGCGGCCTGCGCCACCGGGGCCTCCTCGGCCGCGACGGCCGGCTCCGGCTCGACGACGGGCTCGGGCTCCGGAACGACGACCGGCTCGGGGGCCGCAGCCGGCTCCGGCTCCGCTGCCACCACCGTCTCCGGGGCGGACTCGGCGGCGGCCGTCGGCGCGGTCGCCTTACGGGTCGCACGGCGACGGGTACGGCCCTTCGGCGCGGCCTCCTCCACCGGGGCGACCGGGGTGGCCTCGATCGACTCCGCGGCCTCCACGGCCTCGGCGACGACCTCGGCGACCGGCTCCAGCACCGTGTCGGCCGGCTCGGTCACCGGCTCGGCGACGACCTCGGCCACGGGGGCAGGTGCCGGGGCCGGGGCGGCCTCACGGCGCGGGGCACCCGCCGGAGCGGTCGCCTTGCGCGTGGCACGGCGCCGGTTGCGGCGCCCGCTCAGACCCGCCGCGGCCTCCGCCTCGGCCGCGGAGCCGTACAGCTCCTCGCCCGCGGCGAACTCCGGCTCGGGCAGCGCCTTCGGCGCCGCGACCTCCGCGGCGACCTCCGCCTCGGTCTCGAAGTCCTCGACCTCCGGGCCCCCGACGGTCTCGACGGGCTCGACGGTCTCGACCTCGTGGTCGTGCTGGTCGAACTCGGTGCGGCCGCCACGGCGCTTCGAGCGCTTGCCGTTGCCACCGCCGCCGATCGCGGCCGGCGTCTCCATGTGGACGATGACACCGCGGCCGTTGCAGTGGACGCAGGTCTCGGAGAAGGACTCCAGCAGACCCTGGCCGACCCGCTTGCGGGTCATCTGGACCAGGCCCAGCGAGGTCACCTCGGCGACCTGGTGCTTCGTACGGTCACGGCCCAGGCACTCCAGCATGCGCCGCAGGACCAGGTCGCGGTTGGACTCCAGGACCATGTCGATGAAGTCGATGACGACGATGCCGCCGAGGTCGCGCAGCCGCAGCTGGCGCACGATCTCCTCGGCCGCCTCCAGGTTGTTCCTGGTGACGGTCTCCTCAAGGTTGCCGCCCTGACCGGTGAACTTGCCGGTGTTGACGTCGATGACGATCATCGCCTCGGTCTTGTCGATCACAAGCGAGCCGCCCGAGGGCAGCCACACCTTGCGGTCGAGCGCCTTGGCGAGCTGCTCGTCGATCCGGTACGTCGCGAAGACGTCGACCTCGGAGGTCCAGCGCTGGAGCCGGTCGGCCAGGTCCGGGGCCACGTGCGAGACGTAGCCGTGGATGGTCTCCCAGGCACCGTCGCCGCTGACGATGACCTTCGAGAAGTCCTCGTTGAAGATGTCGCGCACGACGCGGACCGTCATGTCCGGCTCGCCGTACAGCAGGGACGGCGAAGACGTCGTGATCTGCTTCGACTTCTTCTGGATGTCCTCCCACTGGGCCTGCAGACGCTCGACGTCGCGGCGCAGCTCGTCCTCGCTCGCACCCTCGGCCGCGGTGCGCACGATGACGCCCGCGTCCTCGGGGACGATCTTCTTGAGGATGGTCTTCAGACGCGCGCGCTCGGTGTCGGGCAGCTTGCGGCTGATGCCGGTCATCGAGCCCTCGGGCACGTAGACCAGGTAGCGGCCGGGCAGCGAGACCTGGCTGGTCAGACGGGCACCCTTGTGGCCGATCGGGTCCTTGGTGACCTGCACCAGGACCGACTGGCCCGACTTGAGGGCGGACTCGATGCGGCGCGGCCCGTTGGCCATGCCGAGCGCCTCGAAGTTGACCTCACCGGCGTACAGGACGGCGTTGCGGCCCTTGCCGATGTCGATGAACGCGGCCTCCATCGACGGCAGCACGTTCTGGACCTTGCCCAGGTAGACGTTGCCGACGTACGAGGTGGCCTCTTCCTTGTTGACGTAGTGCTCGACGAGCACGTTGTCCTCAAGGACGCCGATCTGGGTGCGCTCGCCGGACTGGCGGACGACCATCACGCGCTCGACGGCCTCACGGCGGGCCAGGAACTCGGCCTCGGTGATGATCGGGACGCGGCGGCGGCCCTGCTCGCGGCCCTCGCGGCGGCGCTGCTTCTTCGCCTCCAGACGGGTCGAGCCCTTGATGGACTGGACCTCGTCGGACGGCTCGGCCTTCTCGCGGGCCGGGCGCGGCTCGCGGACCTTGACGACGGTGCGCACACCGTCCTCGTCACCCGCTTCGGCGGCCTCGGCACCGGTGTCACCGCTGCGACGGCGGCGACGGCGGCGACGGCGGCTGGAGGTGGAGCCGAGGGCTTCCTCGCTCTCCTCGTCCTCTTCCTCCTCCGTCTCCCGCTCGGCGGCCGCCTCGGGCTCGGTCTCCTCCTCGGCGGACTCGTCGAGGTCGGCGGCCTCACCGCGACGGCGGCGACGGCCACCGCGGCGGCGGCGGCGCGAGGGGCGCTCGCCCGACTCGTCGCCCTCCTCGAAGTCGGCGGACTCGGCGGACTCGGCGGACTCGTCGTCGAGGTCGGCGGCCTCGGCCTCCGGCTCCTCCTCGGCGAGCACCTCGGGCAGCGAGACCGGCGCGGACTCGGCGGCGCCACGGCCGCGGCGACGGCGGCGGCCGGCAGGCTGCGCGGGCTCGACCGGGGCGGCGGCCTCGGTCTCCTCTTCCTCCTCCGCCTCCTCGGCCTCGCGCGCGGCGGCGGCCGCGGCAGCCATGGCAGCGGTCTCGGGAGTCTGGAACATCGGCTCGGTGAACACCGGCGCCTGGAAGACGGCCACGGCGGGACGCACCGCGCGGCGGGCCCGCGCCGGCGCGGCGGGCGCCTCGGCGGCCTCGGCCCCGGACTCGGCAGCCGGCTGCTGCGCGGCGGGAGCGGGAGCGGTCGTGGACCGGGTGGCGCGGCGGCGGCCGCGCTTCGGGGCGTCCACGGCGTCGGCGACGGTCACGGCACGGGCGGCGGCCTTGGGCGCCTCCTCCGCGGCGGCGGGGGCGGTCTCGGCGGCGGCCTCGGCGGCAGGGGCCTCTACGGCCGGGGCGGCCGGGGCGGCGACGGCGCGGGTGGCGCGACGACGGGCACGCGGCGCCGGAGCAGCCGGGGCCTCCTCGACAGCCGCAGCGGCGGCCTCGGCGGCGGCCGGAGCCTCCGCAACCGGAACCTCGGCGGCCTCAGCGGCCGGGGCAGCGACAGCACGCGTGGCGCGACGACGGGCACGCGGCGCCGGAGCGGCCGGGGCCTCCTCGACAGCCGGAGCGGCGGCCTCGGCGGCGGCCGGAGCCTCCGCAACCGGAACCTCGGCAGCCTCGGCAGCCGGAGCGGCCACAGCACGCGTCGCACGGCGACGGGTACGCGGCGCCGGAGCGGCCGGGGCCTCCTCGACGGCCGGAGCGGCGGCGGCCTCGGGGGCCTGCGCCTCGGCGGCGGGCTCGACGACGACCTCGGCGGCCTGCGTCTTCGGAGCGGCCACGGCGCGGGTCGCACGGCGGCGGGGACGGGCGGGGGCGGCGGCCGGAGCGGCCTCCTCGGCGGGGGCGGGCTCCGCCACGGGGGCCACCTCAGCGGCGGCGACGCCGCCGGGCGGACCGGCCGGCCGGGAGGCGGCGCGGCGGCGCCTGCGCGGAGGCAGGTTGTCGCTGGGGCTGCCGCTGTCGGCGCCGGCGGGGGTGGTGTCGTTTTCGTTGTTGGGCATTGCGGGCGGTTCTCCCGTCACGCTCCCGGGCGCCGCGGCTGACTTCCGGTCCGGCACGGCTCCGCGCGATGACGCGGAGCCGGCCTCCGGGGCGCGTTCGCCACACGGGAGCTGTAGTCCATGGCCGCCGGTTCCGTACGTGTTGGTCCGTACGGCCTGGCGGAAGTCTTCAGGTCTGTACGCGGCCCGACCCAGGTGGCTCCCGAGTGCCAGGGCTGCGCGACGACGACGATCCCTACGCGGCGGGACCTTCCGGCGCCTTCGCGTCGGCGGTCACGGCGACCGTGGGTGGGGCGGCCGTGTCTGCCTCGCGGTCGGGCGCGAGCGGGTCGGTCACCGTGCCGGACTCCTCGTCGAAGAGCCCCTGCGCCAGCCTGGTCACCGCAGAGGGGACCGGCGGCGCCAGGTCGGCCACAGCTCGGAGACCGGACAGGACGTCGTCGGGTCGCACGGCAGGTGTCAGATGCCGAACAACCAGCCGCAGTATCGCACAGGCATTGTCCAGCGGCCTATCAGCCGCCGGGGGAAGCGCTTCGAGGCTGACGACCGCACCGCGGGTGTCGAAGGTGCGGATGCCGTTCTTGGTCTTGCGCTGCACCTCGACGGTCTCGGCGGCGAGGAACACCTCCACCGCCCGTTCGGCCTCGGCGAGCTCGACACCGTCCAGGCGCAGCTCCCACACGGAGGCAGTCAGCCGGTCCGCGAGGCCGGAGGTGCGGGCCTCGACGGCGTCGACGATGTCGAGGCCGGTGGGCATCGACTCGTCGAGCAGCTTGCGCAGGGTCTCGGGGTCGCGGGGCGCCGCGAGTCCGATCTCCAGGTACTCGGCCTCGCTGCCGGTCCCGGTCGGGGCGGCGTTCGCGTAGCTGACGCGCGGGTGCGGGGTGAAGCCCGCCGAGTACGCCATCGGCACCTCGGCACGGCGCAGGGCCCGCTCGAAGGCGCGCTGGAAGTCTCGGTGGCTGGTGAACCGGAGGCGGCCGCGCTTGGTGTAGCGCAGTCGGATGCGCTGCACCACCGGTGCGGGAGGCGGGCCTTCGGGCTGTCGCTTGCCCAGGGGTTCTTCTCCTTGTGCGGGGCTCCGCGGCTCGCGCTTCGCCCATGAGGTCTGTCGACCCGCTCCGGCTCACCCCTGCCGTCGGGGCAGGGAGATCTCGTCTGCGGGTGCCGCGTCGGCGGCTGTCGTACTACCCAGAGTACGCGCCCGTGACCTCGCCGGTTCCACGGGAGGAGTACCGAAGAGCGCCCGGCGCACGGTGGCCCGCGCCTCGCGGACGGCTGCGCGGCCGGTGCGCCAGACCTCGCGCACGGCGTGTCCGACGGGGGTGAGGACATGCCGGTACACCCGGGAGGCGGGCCACCCGACGAGGACCCAGGCGACCCGTTTGAGCCCGCGCCACAGGGCGGCGGTGATCCGCCCGGCCACGTGCCAGGCCCAGAGCAGGACCTGCCCGACCGGGGTGAGCACGTACCGGTACAGGGCGGCGGCCAGCCAGGCGAGCCCCAGCCCGGCGGGCTTGAGCAGATACCGGTACAGGGCGACCACGAGCCATACGAGGCCGAGCCCGACGGGCCGCACCAGGTACCGGAACACCGCGGCCGCCAGCCATGCGAGGCCGTGCCCGACGGGGGTGAGCACGTACCGGTACGCCGCCGCGGCCAGCCATGCGATCCCGCGGCCGACGGGCGCGAGCACGTACCGCCACAGCGCGACCCACGGCCACACGAACAGCGCCATGGCGAGGACCCAACCGATCCAGGTCACGCCTTTGGCGAGGGGCGCGAGCAGGTACCGCATGCCGCCGCGGCCGATCCAGGCCAGCGCCTCCCCGACCGGACGCAGCAGGTAGGCGGTCAGGAACCGCCCGGCCGGCGCCAGCACCTGGTCGTACAGCCCCCGCCCCAGCCACGCCAGCCCCTGCCCGACCGGAACGAGCACATACCGCCACAGCCCGGTCCACGGCCAGACGAAGACCAGCTTGAGCAGGGTTGCCAGCAGCCATCCCAGCGCACGCAGCAGCGGCTCGACGACATGGGCGTACAGCGGCCCGAGCACGTGCCGGTGCACGGCCCGGCCGGCGGCGACGAGCAGTTCCCACACCACTCGTACGGGCAGTACGACGAGTACGGCGACGATCTTCACGGGGATCCGGACGACGCCCACCAGGCACCCGTCACCGCCGCCCGCGGGAGGCCGTTTCTCCAAGTCCATGCAGGGGAGGACACGCCGGAGGCCCCCACCCGTTGCGGGCGGGGGCCTCTCGTGACCCAAGGGTTACGTGACCGGCTGACCGGCTACTTCACAACCGACAGCGGCAGCAGCTTCTTGCCCGTCGGGCCGATCTGGATGTCCAGGCCGAGCTGCGGACAGACGCCGCAGTCGAAGCAGGGGGTCCAGCGGCAGTCGTCGACCTCGGTCTCGTCGAGGGCGTCCTGCCAGTCCTCCCAGAGCCAGTCCTTGTCGAGACCGGAGTCCAGGTGGTCCCAGGGCAGGACCTCCTCGTAGGTGCGCTCGCGCGTGGTGTACCAGGCCACGTCGACGCCGTAGGCGGGCAGCGTCTTCTCCGCGGCCTGCATCCAGCGGTCGTAGCTGAAGTGCTCGCGCCAGCCGTCGAAGCGGCCGCCCGACTCGTAGACGGCGCGGATGACGTCGCCGATGCGGCGGTCGCCGCGGGAGAGGAGGCCCTCGACGATGCCCGGCTTGCCGTCGTGGTAGCGGAAGCCGATGGAGCGGCCGTACTTCTTGTCGCCGCGGATCTTGTCGCGGAGCTTGCCCAGGCGGGCGTCCGTCTCCTCGGCCGACAGCTGCGGCGCCCACTGGAAGGGGGTGTGCGGCTTGGGTACGAAGCCGCCGATGGAGACGGTGCAGCGGATGTCGTTCTGGCCGGAGACCTCGCGGCCCTTGGCGATGACGTTGACGGCCATGTCGCCGATCTGGAGCACGTCCTCGTCGGTCTCGGTGGGCAGGCCGCACATGAAGTACAGCTTCACCTGGCGCCAGCCGTTGCCGTAGGCGGTGGCGACGGTGCGGATCAGGTCCTCCTCCGAGACCATCTTGTTGATGACCTTGCGCATGCGCTCGGAGCCGCCCTCGGGGGCGAAGGTGAGGCCGGAGCGGCGCCCGTTGCGGGTCAGCTCGTTGGCCAGGTCCACGTTGAAGGCGTCCACGCGGGTCGACGGGAGGGACAGGCCCACCTTGTCGTCCGAGTAGCGGTCGGCGAGGCCCTTGGCGATGTCGGCGATCTCGGTGTGGTCCGCCGAGGAGAGGGAGAGCAGGCCGACCTCTTCGAAGCCCGTGGCCTTGAGGCCCTTCTCCACCATCTCGCCGATGCCGGTGATGCTTCGCTCCCGCACGGGGCGCGTGATCATGCCGGCCTGGCAGAAACGGCAGCCGCGGGTGCAGCCGCGGAAGATCTCCACGGACATGCGCTCGTGGACGGTCTCGGCGAGCGGGACCAGGGGCTGCTTGGGGTAGGGCCACTCGTCGAGGTCCATGACGGTGTGCTTGGACACGCGCCACGGCACGCCGGAGCGGTTGGGGACGACGCGGCCGATGCGGCCGTCCGGGAGGTACTCGACGTCGTAGAAGCCCGGCACGTAGACGTTGCCCGTCTTGGCGAGGCGCAGCAGGATCTCCTCGCGCCCGCCCGGCCTGCCCTCGGCCTTCCAGGTGCGGATGATCTCGGTCATGTCGAGGACGGCCTGCTCGCCGTCGCCGATGACGGCGCAGTCGATGAACTCCGCGATCGGCTCGGGGTTGAAGGCCGCGTGGCCGCCGGCGAGGACGATCGGGTGGTCGACGGTGCGGTTCCTGGCCTCCAGCGGGATGCCGGCGAGGTCCAGTGCCGTGAGCATGTTGGTGTAGCCCAGCTCCGTGGAGAAGGAGAGGCCGAACACGTCGAAGGCGGAGACCGGGCGGTGGCTGTCCACGGTGAACTGCGGCACGTTGTGCTCGCGCATCAGCTCTTCGAGGTCGGGCCACACGCTGTAGGTGCGCTCGGCGAGGACGCCCTCGCGCTCGTTGAGTACCTCGTAGAGGATCATGACGCCCTGGTTGGGCAACCCGACTTCGTATGCGTCCGGGTACATGAGGGCCCAGCGGACGTCGCAGCTCTCCCACGGCTTGACCGTGGAGTTGAGTTCACCGCCGACGTACTGGATGGGCTTCTGCACGTGCGGAAGCAGGGCCTCAAGCTGAGGGAAGACCGACTCGGTCATCACGCGACTTTCGTGAAGCGGGCAGGGGGCAGCTATCTAGCGTACCCCGATGGCTCAGCCGTCCCCACCGCATGATCACTTCAGGGCCGTCCGCAGGGTGGGGGCCGAGGCCTTCGCCCATACGGCGGGCAGTTCCCGCTCGCGGCGCTCGGCCAGGGCCTCCTCGCGTCCGTAGAGCAGGCCCCAGGTGAAGGCCGGCTCCCCCGCGTCGGTGGCCTGGTCGGCGAGGCCGCGCAGGGCGTCGCGTGCCACCACGCTGTCCTGGTGGTCGCCGAGCAGGCTCTGGACCTTCTTCACGGCCTTGGCCAGGCGTTTCGCCGGTTTGCCGAGCGCGGGCACGGCCGACTCGGCGGCGTAGCGGACGCGTTTGGCCGCCTTGCGGGCCTCGTGGAGGGCCACGTCGCGTTCCCGGCCCTCGTCGAGGGCGAGGGCGCTGTCGATGCGGGCGGCGAGGCGGGCGTAGTCGCGGAGCACCGCCTTGCGGAGGGTCTTGCGGGGGGAGCGTGCGGCGCCGTCGAGCAGCGGAGGCGCGTCGAGCGTGGCGTCGAGGGTGTTCAGCAGGCTGATGTAGCGGTCGCTGTCGAGTGCGTCCAGGGCCCTGCGGCGCGATGCGGAGCGCCGGGCGGTGTTCCAGGTGCGCAGGCGTTCGCGGACCGGTCCGGTGAGGAGGGTGGGGGGCAGTTCGGTGAGGTGGGCCTGGAGCCGTTCGGCCAGGACTTCCTGGTCGCGGTCGACGCCGAGTTCGGCGGCCAGCCAGCGCAGTTCGTCGCCGACGGGGTCGGTGGCCTCGCGGTCGAGGACCTTGCGGTAGGTCTTGAGGGCGCTGCGCAGGCGGCGGGTGGCGACCCGCATCTGGTGGACGGAGTCGGGCAGGTCGCGGCGTACGGCGGGGTCGTGGGCGACGAGGGCGTCGCGCTGTTCGCGGAGGTACGCGAGGACGTGTGCGCCGGCGGTGTCGCCGGATCCGGGTCCGCGGCCGTCGGGCCGGGCGGGGGGCTCGGCGCCGGTCTCGGCGAGGGCTCGGGCGAGTTTGGAGGGGGCGTCGCTGACGCGGAGGCCGGCTTTGCGGAAGGTCTTCTCGACGGCGTCGAGGAGGCCGGGGTCGACGCCGTCGGCGAGTTCCACCTCGACTTCGGTCCAGGCGGCGGTGGCCTCGCCGCGTTCTGCGACGACGTCGTCGGTGCTCAGTTCCGCGAGGAGGGTTCCGTCGGCGTCGAGGAGGTGGCTGACGTGGCGCGAGGAGACCAGTCGGACCTGTGGTGTGAGTGCGGCGCCGCGGGTGCGGGAGCGGACGAGGGCGGCGAGGGCGGGCGGGACCGTGTCGCCGAGTGGGGCGCCGACCTCGTCGCGCACGCCTGGGGACACGGGCAGCTTGAGGTGCCAGCCCTCGTCCGCTCCGCCCGTTCTGCGCCGCAGGGTGAGGCCGTCGGCGGCCAGCCGCTGGTCGGGGGTGTCGTAGTAGACGGCGTCGAGCTCGACGGTGCCCTGGTCGGTGACGGCCGCGACGGCGGCCGTCCCCGTCAGGTCCGGCAGCCCTCGCCGGGCAGATGCGGCCTTGGAGAACTCGAATTTCCGCTCGATCTCGCGTGTGGTGTCCGCCATGTACCGAACCTAGTACCGAACGGGAGGTGTCTGCAGGATGAGCGGGGACATCAGGCTGACAGCGGCCGTTGGACCTTGATCGACTGGAGGAGTCCGACCGCTATCCACACGGCGAACATCGAGGAGCCTCCGTAGGAGACGAACGGCAGTGGCAGGCCGGCCACCGGCATGATGCCGAGGGTCATCCCGATGTTCTCGAAGGACTGGAAGCCGAACCAGGCGATGATGCCGCCGCAGACGATCGTGCCGTAGAGCTCGGTGGTCTCCCGGGCGATGACGCAGGCGCGCCAGAGGATGACGCCGAGCAGCACCAGGATGAGGCCCGCGCCGAGGAAGCCGAGTTCCTCGCCGGCCACGGTGAAGACGAAGTCCGTCTGCTGCTCGGGCACGAACTGGCCGGTGGTCTGCGAGCCCTTGAAGAGTCCGGAGCCGGTCAGGCCGCCGGAGCCGATGGCGATACGGGCCTGGTTGGTGTTGTAGCCGACGCCGGCGGGGTCGAGCTCGGGGTTGGCGAAGGCCGCGAAACGGTTGATCTGGTATTCGTCGAGGACGCCGAGCTGCCATATCAGGACGGCTCCGGCCACGCCGGATCCGAGGAGGCCGAAGACCCAGCGGTTGGAGGCTCCGGAGGCGAGCAGCACGCCGAGCACGATGACGACCATGACCATGACGGACCCGAGGTCGGGCATCAGCATGACGATGCCCATCGGGGCGGCGGCCAGGCAGAGCGACTTGACGACGGTGCGGTGGTCGGGGTGGGTGATGTCGCCCGCGTCCACCCTGGTGGCGAGCAGGATCGCCATCACGAGGATGATCGTGATCTTCACGAACTCGGACGGCTGGAGGGAGAATCCGCCGCCGATGACGATCCACGCGTGGGCGCCGTTGATGGTGGCGCCGAGCGGGGTCAGGACGGCGAGGATCAGCACGAGTGAGAGTCCGTAGAGGACCGGAACGGCTCCGCGCAGGGTGCGGTGGCCGAGCCAGATGGTGCCGATCATCAGGACCAGGCCGATGCCGGTGTTCAGGGCGTGCCGGGCGAGGAAGTAGTACGGGTCGCCCTGGTTCAGGGTGGTCCTGTTGCGGGTCGCCGACCAGACGAGCAGGGCGCCGAGGAAGGACAGGGCGAGGGAGGAGAGCAGGATCGGCCAGTCGAGCCGGCGCAGCACGGAGTCCCGGGCGGTGAGCTTGGCCATCGGGCCGCGCTCGGGCGCGTAGCGGGAGACGGAGAACTTGTTGGCGGTTGGCATGTCGGTATGGGGGTCCTCAGTCGTGCCGTGTCGGGGGTGGCCCGGCGAGTGCCGGCGCTTGGAGGTCCTCCGGGGACGGCGGTACGTACGGCCGGATCTCGGGGGATTCGATGGAGCCGTCGGGGTTGATCTTGGGCAGTTTCGTCTCCGGGGCCGGGAGGAGTGCGCCCTTCTGGTTCGGCTTGCCGTCCATGGTCAGACCGTAGAGGGCGTTGTAGAGGTTGCGCACGGCGGGGCCGGAGGCGCCGGAGCCGGTGCCGCCCTGGGAGATCGTCATGACGATCGTGAAGTCCTTGGTGTAGGTGGCGAGCCAGGAGGTGGTCTGCTTGCCGTAGACCTGGGCGGTGCCGGTCTTCGCGTGCATGGGGATCTTGTCCTGGGGCCAGCCGCCGAAGCGCCAGGCGGCGGTGCCGCCGGGTTCGACGACCATGCGCAGGCCCCTGTCGAGGTCGGCGACGGTCTGGGCGTTGACGGGGAGCCGGCCGTGGGACTGGGGCTTGAGGATTTCGACGTGCTTGCCGTCGGGGCTGATGACGGCCTTGCCGACGGTGGGGTTGTAGAGGGTGCCGCCGTTGCTGATGGCGGAGTAGGCGGTGGCCATCTGGATGGGGGTGACGAGGACGTCGCCCTGGCCGATGGCGAAGTTGATGCTGTCGTAGGCCTTGAGCTGGTTGCCTTCGAGGCAGCTCTCGTAGGCGATCTGTTCGACGTAGGTGCCGCCGCGCTTGCCCTGCTTGCACCAGGAGTTCTTGTTGGCTGCCCAGAAGCTCTGCTTCCACTGGCGGTCGGGGATGCGGCCCTTGACCTCGTTGGGCAGGTCGATGCCGGTCTCCGAGCCGAGTCCGAACTCGCGGGCGGTGCGGTAGAACCAGTCGTGGGCGTCCTTCTTCGGGCTGAGGCCGCCGTCGCGCTGCCATTCCTTGTGGCCGAGGGCGTAGAAGACGGTGTTGCAGGAGAACTTCAGGGCTTCGCCGAGGGTGATGGGGCCGTGGCCCTTGGACTCGAAGTTCGCGAAGCTGCGGCCGCCGAGGCTGTAGGAGCTGCTGCAGTTGTACCTGTCGTTGAACTTGTAGCCGGCCCGGACAGCGGCGCTGGCGGAGACCACCTTGAAGATGGAGCCGGCGGGGGCCATGCCCTGGATGGCCCGGTTGAGCAGCGGGTAGTTGGAGTTCTTGCTGGTGAGCTTGGCGTAGTCGGCGCCGGAGATGCCGCCGACCCAGGCGTTGGGGTCGTAGTCGGGCTGGGAGGCCATGGCGACGATGCGGCCGGTTTTGGCCTCCATGACGACGACGGCGCCGGAGTCGGCCTCGTACTTGCGGCCGGTGATGTTGTCGGTCTCGTTGCGGACGACTTTCATCGCCTGCTGGAGCTCGTACTCGGCGACCGCCTGGACGCGGGCGTCGATGCTGGTGACGAGGGTGGAGCCGGCGATTCCGGGGTCGGACCTGGTCTGGCCCATGACGCGGCCGAGGTTGTCGACCTCGTAGGAGGTGACCTGTGCCTTGCCGCGGAGCTGACGGTCGTAGGTGCGTTCGAGGCCGGAGCGGCCGACCTGGTCGGAGCGCAGGTGCGGGGAGTCGGTGTCCTTGGCCTTCTGGATCTCGTCGTCGGTGACGGGTGAGAGGTAGCCGAGCACCTGTGCGGTGCGGGCGCCGCCGGGGGCCGGGTAGCGGCGGACGGCGGTGGGTTCCGCGGTGATGCCGGGGAACTCCTCGGGGCGTTCGCGCAGCTGGAGCGCCTGCTGGGTGGTGGCTTCGAGGGTGACCGGGATGGGCTGGTAGGGGGAGCCGTTCCAGCAGGGTTTGGGGGTCTGGGAGTCGCAGAGCCGGACCTTGTCCATGACCTGCTTGGGGGTCATGTCCAGGACGTCGGCGAGGCGGGTCAGGACGCCTCTGCCCTTGTCCTTCATCTTCATCAGCGCGGTGCGGCTGGCGGAGACGACCAGGCGGGTCTCGTTGTCGGCGAGGGGGACGCCGCGGGCGTCGAGGATCGAGCCGCGTACGGCGGGCTGGACGACCCGCTGGACGTGGTTGCTCTTCGCCTCGTGGTAGTACTCCGCGCCGTTGCGGATCTGGAGGAACCAGAGCCGGCCGCCGAGGGTGATGAGCATCGAGAAGACGAGGACCTGCATGATGACGAGCCTGATCTGCACGCGGGAGGCGCGGCCGGTCTCCGGGACGTTGGTCACGTCTGCTCCTCCCTCACAGCTTCTTGACGCTCTTCACACCCTTGGCCGGCTTGACGCCCTTTATGCGGACGGCCTTGTTGGCGCGGACCCGCGCGGTCTTCATGCGCAGGCCGCCGCGCTGGCTGCCGATGCGCAGGCCGGTGCCGCCGGTCAGCCAGCCGGCGGATACGTCGGCGGCCTTGTTGGCGGGGCCGCCGCCGGCCTCGACGGCCATCGGGTCGTTCTCGGCCTTCCGGGCGAGGGCCATGATCCACGGCACGGTGAACGGCGCGAGCAGCAGGTCGTAGAGGGTGGCGGTGAACACCAGGCCGGTCAGGCCCACGTGGCGGGCGGCGGTGTCGCCGACCAGGGCGCCCACGCCCGCGTAGAGCAGGGTGGAGCCGATCGCGGCGGCGACGACGGTGAGCATCGGGCCCCAGGCGGAGCGGAACCGTCCGCCGTCGGGGCGGACCAGGCCGGCGACGTAGCCGATGACGCACAGGACGAGCGCGTACCGGCCGGCCGCGTGGTCGGCGGGCGGTGCCAGGTCGGCGAGGAGTCCGGCGCCGAAGCCGATGAGGGCACCGCTGACGTGCCCGTACACGAGTGCGAGGGAGACGACGGTGAGGAGGAGCAGGTCGGGTACGGCGCCGGGCAGTTGGAGCCGGCCCAGGACGGTGACCTGGATGACGAGGGCGACCACGACGAGCGTGGCCGAGAGCAGGATCCGGTTGAAGCGCATACGGGGTCGGCTCCTAGTCGTCGGCCGGCTGGGCCGCCAGGCTGGCGGACCCGGACGGAGTGACCGTGACGGTGACCGTCGGGGTGGGCTTGGGGGCCTCGGGCTTGGGCGGCAGGACGGCGTCGCGCGGGTCCTCGCGCGGCGGCATCACGACGACGCCGACGATGTCGAGTCGTGAGAAGCCGACGAACGGGCGCACCCATACGGTGCGGGTCAGGTCGCCGCGGGAGGGGTCGACCTTGACGACCTCGCCGATCGGGACGCCGGGCACGAAGGGCTTGTTGCCGCGCGAGCCGAAGGTGACGAGCCGGTCGCCGGGGCTGACCTTGGCCTTGCCGTTGAGCATCTGGACGGACAGGGCGCGGTCGCCCTGTCCGGTGGCGAAGCCGAGCTCGCCGGTCTTCTCCAGGCGCGTACCGACGGTGAAGTCGGGGTCGTTGGCGAGGACGACGGTGGAGGTGTCGGGGCCGACGGTGGTGACCCGGCCGACGAGTCCGTCGCCGTTGAGGACGGTCATGTCACGCTCGATGCCGTCCTTGCTGCCGGCGTCGATGGTGACGGTCCAGGAGAAGCCCTGGGCGGCTCCTATGGCGATGACCTCGGCGCCCTTGATGCCGTACTGTCCGGCGCCGGCCCGCTTGAGCATCTCGTCGAGCTCGTGGATGCGGCTGCGGGTCTGGTCCTCGCTGCCGAGCTTGGCCTTGAGGGCCGCGTTCTCGCGCTCCAGCACGGCGATGCGGTTGTGGCGCTTGCCGGAGTCCCGTACGGCCCCTATGGCGTTGGCGACCGGATCGACCGCGGTCGCCACACCCTCCTCGACCGGCCCGAAGACCGCTGCGGCGGCCTGCCGGGCACCGTCGACCGGTGACTCCTCGCCTGCCCTGATGTCCACCGTGATCAACGCGAACGCGATGGCGATCAGAAGCACCAGGAGCAGCCGGCTTTCTCGTGTGTCCCTCACGTGCGGCGGCCGTGCCTTCCTCGTCGGAATTCTCTTTTGCCTGTATATCAACGATCCGCCGCACGGGCCCGGTAGCACCCGTACGGCGGATCCTTGTGTTCCGCTTAGCCCCTCCCCGGCCGGGAGGGGTGTGGTCAGCGACGGGGCTGAGCGTCCAGGACCTGCTGCAGTGCCTCGAACTCCTCGACGCACTTGCCGGAGCCGAGCGCGACGGAGTCGAGGGGGTCCTCGGCGATGTGGATCGGCATGCCGGTCTCGCGGCGCAGCCGCTCGTCGAGGCCGCGGAGCAGGGCTCCGCCACCGGTGAGGACGATGCCTCGGTCCATGATGTCGCCCGAGAGCTCCGGCGGGCACTTGTCGAGCGTCGTCTTGACCGCGTCGACGATGGAGTTGACCGGTTCCTCGATGGCCTTGCGGACCTCGGCGGCCGAGATGACGACCGTCTTGGGCAGGCCCGAGACGAGGTCCCGGCCGCGGATCTCGGTGTGCTCGTCCTTGTCGAGGTCGTACGCCGAACCGATGGTGATCTTGATCTGCTCGGCCGTCCGCTCACCGAGGAGGAGCGAGTACTCCTTCTTGATGTGCTGGATGATCGCGTTGTCGAGCTCGTCGCCGGCCACCCGGATGGACTGTGCCGTGACGATTCCGCCGAGGGAGATGACGGCGACCTCGGTGGTGCCGCCGCCGATGTCCACGACCATGTTGCCGGTGGCCTCGTGGACGGGCAGGCCCGAGCCGATGGCGGCGGCCATGGGCTCTTCGATGATGTGCACCTGGCGGGCGCCGGCCTGCGTGGACGCCTCGATGACCGCGCGGCGCTCCACTCCCGTGATGCCGGAGGGGACGCAGACCACGACGCGCGGGCGGGCCAGGTAGCGACGCTTGTGGATCTTGAGGATGAAGTACCGGAGCATACGCTCGGTGATCTCGAAGTCGGCGATCACGCCGTCCTTGAGGGGCCTCACGGCGACGATGTTGCCGGGCGTGCGCCCGATCATCTTCTTCGCCTCGGAGCCGACCGCCAGGATGCCGCCGGTGTTCGTGTTGATGGCGACCACGGACGGCTCGTTCAGGACGATCCCCCGGCCCCTCACGTACACCAGCGTGTTGGCGGTCCCGAGGTCGATCGCCATGTCACGGCCGATGAACGACATGTTGTTCCCCTTGTTCCCCATGAGGAGCGTCTGGCCTTCCAGTTGAAAGCGGCTGCTGTCAGGTCGGCGAGGTGGGTGTGTGGGTGGAGGCCCCATCGTAGTGCCGGGGTACGGACACCGCGCGACGGGACTCCGGCAATCCCGCCGGAACGGATACCCGCCCCCTTACTGGTGACGACGTGTCCTGCCCAGGCGTTCCCGCTCGTGCGCGGAATTACCTGGGGGCGACCGAAATTACTTCGGTCGCCCCAGGTCATGAGCGCTATTCGGCTGATGTCTCGTCAGGAGGGAGTGATCAGAGCGCGGGGAAGAAGAGCTTCAGCTCGCGCTCGGCCGACTCCTCGGAGTCCGAGGCGTGGATCAGGTTCTCCCGGGTGACGGTGCCGAAGTCGCCGCGGATGGAGCCGGGCGCCGCCGCGATCGGGTCGGTGGGTCCGGCCAGCTGGCGGACGCCCTCGATCACGCGTTCCCCTTCGACGACCAGGGCCACGACCGGGCCGCTCGACATGAAGCCCATCAGCGGCTCGTAGAACGGCTTGCCCTTGTGCTCGCCGTAGTGCGCCTCCAGGGTCTCCTGGTCGAGCGTGCGCAGCTCCAGGGCGGGGATGGTCCAGCCGGCCTTCCGCTCGATGCGGCCGATGATCTCGCCGACCAGGCCACGACGGACGGCGTCGGGCTTGAGCAGGACGAGGGTGCGCTGGGTCATGTTGCGGCTCCTTGCGGCATACGGGTGCGGTAAGGCGAATCTACAGGGCCGTACGGGGCGGCCCTTCCGGCCGGGGGCCGGGGCGGCCGGGGGCCGGGGCGGCCGGGGGCCGGGGCGGCCGGGGGCCGGGGCGGCCGAGCCGCCGCGGCCCGGATGTCCGTCAGGCGGTGTCGGACGCCGCGCTCGCCGCCGGCGCCTCCTGCGAGGCCGCCCAGCGCTCCTTGATCGCGTCGATCCTCCGGCCGTAGTGGACGGAGCACCACCACAGGCCCGCGAAGACCGCGCCGAGGAAGAACATCGTCGGTACGACGAACCCGCTGGCGACGAGCCCGATCTGCAGGGCCCAGCCCAGCTGGACCGCCCCGGGCCGCGACAGCATCCCGCACAGCAGCACCGACAGCAGCATGGCGACCCCGCAGACCGTCCAGACCGTGGCCTGGGTCAGGTCCGGGTCCTTCATGGCGACCAGCCCCGCGAAGCCGATCACGAAGAACTCACCGATCAGCGTGCTCGCACACAGCGTGCGCATCCTCAGCCCCTCTTCAGCAGCAGGCGGGCCTCGCCCACCGTGATCACGGAACCGGTCACCAGGACCCCGGCCCCTCCGTACTCGGCCTCTTCCTCGGCCAGGGTGATCGCCGCCTCCAGGGCGTCGTCCAGCCGCGGCTCGACCTGCACCCGGTCCGCGCCGAAGACCTCGACGGCGACGCCCGCCAGCTGGTCCGCGTCCATCGACCGGTGGCTGGAGTTCTGCGTGACCACGACCTCCGCGAAGATCGGCTCGAACGCCTCCAGCACCCCGCGTACGTCCTTGTCCCCGCTCGCGGCGACGACGCCGACGAGCCGGCTGAAGCCGAACGCCTCGGTGACCGCCTCCGCGGTGACCGCCGCGCCCGCCGGGTTGTGCGCCGCGTCCAGGATCACCGTCGGGCTGCGCCGCACGACCTCCATGCGGCCCGGCGAGGTCACCGACGCGAAGGCCTTCCGCACCGTGTCCACGTCCAGCACCCGGGCGTGCGGCCCGCCGACCCCGAAGAAGGCCTCGACCGCGGCGAGCGCCACCGCCGCGTTGTGCGCCATGTGGGCGCCGTACAGCGGCAGGAAGACGCCGTCGTACTCGCCGCCCACTCCGCGCAGCGTCAGCTGCTGCCCGCCGACCGCGACCTCGCGCGAGACGACGCCGAACTCCATGCCCTCGCGGGCCACCGTCGCGTCAACCTCGACGGCCTTCTTCAGCAGCACCTGCGCCGCGTCCACCGGCTGCTGCGCCAGGATCACGGTGGCGTCCTGCTTGATGATGCCGCCCTTCTCCGCGGCGATCTCACCGGGCGTGGAGCCGAGCCGGTCGGTGTGGTCCAGGCTGATCGGGGTGACCACGGCGACCGATCCGTCGATCACGTTGGTCGCGTCCCAGCTGCCGCCCATGCCGACCTCGACCACGGCCACGTCCACCGGGGCGTCCGCGAAGGCCGCGTAGGCCATCCCGGTGAGCACCTCGAAGAAGGACAGCCGGAACTCCTCGGCGGCGTCGACCATCTCCACGTACGGCTTGATGTCGTGGTACGTCTCCACGAACCGCTCGGCGTCGATCGGCGCGCCGTCGAGGCTGATCCGCTCGGTGATCGACTGCACGTGCGGGCTCGTGTAGCGGCCGGTGCGCAGCTCGAAGGCGTTCAGCAGGGCCTCGATCATGCGGGCCGTGCTGGTCTTGCCGTTGGTCCCGGTGATGTGGATGGAGGGGTACGCGCGCTGCGGCTCGCCCAGCACGTCCATCAGTGCGGCGATCCGCGACACCGACGGCTCCAGCTTGGTCTCGCCCCAGCGGGTGGAGAGCTCCTGCTCCACCTCCAGCAGCGCCTGGGCGACCTCCGGGTCGACGGGGCGGGCGGGCACCGGGTCCCCCTGGGGCGGCCCGGCATGGGCGCGCAGGGTGCGGCTGCCGGCCTCGATCACCGCCAGGTCGGGGTCGCGGTCGGACTCTTCCGCCACGATCTGGTCGAACTCGTCGAAGGCACCGGCGAGGTCTTCGTCGTCGTGGCGGTCGTGGCTCTCGGGCTGCTGGTCACTCACAGGGCCAGTCTACGGACGGCCGCCGGCGGGACTTCCGGCCCGGGCCGTTCGGGGACCTTCCGCGCCGGCGGCGGCCTGATCGCCAAGCGGCCTCGCAGGCGGCGGACAGCGGGGTCAGCCGCGCGGAAGGGTGGCGACGACCTCGTACGCGGTGTCCGTGCGGGTCGCCGTCAGGGTGCCGCCGAGGCTGCGGACGCGCTCGGACATGCTCGCCGTTCCCGAGCCCGCCGAGACGGGGGCCCGGCCCGGGGCCCGGGCCGGCAGGGAGTTGCCGACGGCGATCCGCAACAGCGGGCCGTCCACCGTGATCGACACGTCGACGGTCTCGCCGTGCGCGTGCTTGGCGGCGTTGGTCAGGCACTCCTGCACCACCCGGTAGACCGCCGCCTGACGCAGCGGCGACAGCCCGTGCACGCCCTCGTCCACGTCCAGCCGGACGGGTGACCCGGCCCGGCCGCTCTCCTCCGCCAGCGCCGGCAGCCCGTCCACGCCCGGGGTCGCGGCCCGCTCACCCCGCTGCACGATGATCTCGTTGAGCACCAGGTGGGCCCGGCGGGCGGTGTCGGCCAGCTCCTCGAAGTCCTTGGCGTGCGCCGTCTCGCGCGCCCGCACCGACAGCACCTCGGAGCGCACCGTCAGCAGGGTCAGCTCCCGTCCGACGAAGTCGTGGACGTCGCGGGCGACGGAGGTGCGCTCCTGCTCGACCGCCTGGAACACGGCGGACTCGGCCCGCCGGGCGGCCAGCTCCCGCACCAGGTCGTGCCGGTAGGCGGCGATCCCGACCGCCGAGGAGAGCGCGCCGATGGGCACGACGATGCCGAGGAAGCCGCTGAGTGTCTGCCCCGCGGGCTCGGGCCAGCCCGGCACCCAGAACATGGCCAGTGCGAAGGCGAGGTACCCGAGCGTCGCCAGGATCCCCGCGCGGCGCCCGCGGAAGCGGCCGACCGAGTACAGCGCGAACTGGATCAGGGTCAGCTCGTGGAGCCACCCGATGAACAGCAACGCGGTCAGGTACGGGATCCAGGGCAGCCGGCGGCGCACCAGCAGGGTCGCGCAGCCCAGGGCCAGCGCGACGGCCGCGGCGGGTCCGCTGAGGGAGTTGTCGGCGGCGGCCAGACCCGGCAGGTCGAGGGCCATCAGCCCGAGGCAGCCCAGCGCCGTGAGTACGTCGACCACCTGCGGCGAACCGGCCCAGGTGTCGGTCAGCCGGCGGCCGGCGGCCACGCACCGGTGGAACACCGGCGCGACGGGCTTGACATGCATGCCCTCCATCATCCGTGGTCGGCGCCCCGGATGAGATCCGGCCGACCGGTAGACGGAGTGATGTCGGGCACTTCGGACAGGGCGAAGGCCCCCGCACCGGCGGACCGGTGCGGGGGCCTTCAGGCCTTCAGGCCTTCAGGCCTTCAGGCCTTGGCCTTCAGCGTCCTGCGGGGACTACGCGGCGGGCAGCGTCTCCAGCTGGGCCTGGATCCGGGCGATGTCCGCCTCGGCCTTGGCCAGCCGGCCCTTGATCTTGTCCACGACGTTGTCGGGGGCCTTGGCCAGGAAGGCCTCGTTCCCCAGCTTCGCCTCGGCCTGCGCCTTCTCCTTCTCGGCCGCACCGAGGTCCTTGGTCAGGCGCTTGCGCTCGGCCTCGACGTCGATGGTGCCGGACAGGTCGAGTGCGACCGTGGCGCCGGCGACCGGAAGGGTCGCGGTGGCGCTGAAGGAGTCGCCCTCCGGCTGGAGCCGCAGGACCTGGCGGATGGCGGCCTCGTGGGCGGCCAGGACGGTGCCGGTCAGGTCCAGGCGGGCCGGGACCTTCTGCTTGTCGTCGAGGCCCTGCTCCTTGCGGAAGCGGCGGACCTCCTTGGTCAGCGTCTGGATGCTGCCGATCTCGGCCTCGGCGGCGTCGTCGCGGAAGCCGCCCGGGGCGTCAGCCCCAGGAACCGCGACAGCCTTGGGCCAGTCGGCGACGACCAGCGACTCGCGCCCGGTGAGGGTGGTCCACAGGGTCTCGGTGACGAAGGGGACCACCGGGTGCAGCAGGCGCAGCATGACGTCCAGGACCTCGCCGAGGACCCGGGCGGAGACCTTGGCCTGCTCGCCGCCGGCGAAGAAGGTCGTCTTGGACAGCTCGACGTACCAGTCGAAGACCTCGTCCCACGCGAAGTGGTAGAGCGCCTCGCTCAGCTTCGAGAACTGGAAGTCCTCGTAGTAGGCGTCGACCTGGGCGATCGTCTTGTTCAGGCGGGAGAGGATCCAGCGGTCGGTGGCGGACAGCTGCTCGACCGGCGGCAGTTCGCCCTCGATCGTGGCGCCGTTCATCAGGGCGAAGCGCGTGGCGTTCCAGATCTTGTTGGCGAACTTGCTGGACGCCTGGACCCAGTCCTCGCCGATCGGGACGTCGGTGCCGGGGTTGGCGCCCTTGGCCAGCGTGAAGCGGACGGCGTCGGAGCCGTACTTGTCCATCCAGTCCAGCGGGTCGACGACGTTGCCGAAGGACTTCGACATCTTCTTGCCGCGCTCGTCGCGGACCAGGCCGGTGAGCGCGATCGTCTTGAACGGGACCTCGCCGTCCATGGCGTACAGGCCGAACATCATCATCCGGGCGACCCAGAAGAAGATGATGTCGTGGCCGGTGACCAGGACGTCGGTGGAGTAGAACTTCTCCAGGTCCGGGGTCTTCTCCGGCCAGCCGAGCGTGGAGAACGGCCACAGGCCGGAGGAGAACCAGGTGTCGAGGACGTCGGTGTCCTGCGTCCAGCCCTCGCCGGTCGGCGCCTCGTCGTCGGGGCCGAGGCAGACGACCTCGCCGTCCGGGCCGTACCAGACGGGGATGCGGTGGCCCCACCACAGCTGGCGCGAGATGCACCAGTCGTTGAGGTTGTCGACCCAGTCGAAGTAGCGCTTCTCCATCTCCACCGGGTGGATCGCGACCCGGCCGTCGCGGACGGCGTCGCCGGCGGCCTTGGCGAGGGTCTCGACCTTGACCCACCACTGCAGGGACAGGCGCGGCTCGACGGTGGTGCTGCAGCGCGAGCAGTGCCCGACGGAGTGCAGGTACGGGCGCTTCTCGGCGACGATCCGGCCCTGTTCGCGCAGGGCGCCGACGACCGCGGAACGGGCCTCGTAGCGGTCCAGGCCGAGGAAGGGGCCGTGGACGGTGATGACACCGTGCTCGTCCATGATCGTCATGTTGGGCAGGTTGTGGCGCTGCCCGATGGCGAAGTCGTTCGGGTCGTGCGCCGGGGTCACCTTGACGCAGCCCGTGCCGAACTCCGGGTCGACGTGGGTGTCCGCGACGACGGGGATCGAGCGGTCGGTCAGCGGGAGCTTGACGAGCTTGCCGACCAGGTGCTTGTAGCGCTCGTCGTCGGGGTGGACGGCGATGGCCGTGTCGCCGAGCATCGTCTCGGCTCGGGTGGTGGCGACGACGAGGGTGTCCTCGCCCTCCCCGTACCGGATGGAGACGAGCTCGCCCGCGTCCTCCTGGTACTCGACCTCGATGTCGGAGATGGCCGTCAGGCAGCGGGGGCACCAGTTGATGATGCGTTCGGCGCGGTAGATCAGGCCGTCGTCGTAGAGCTTCTTGAAGATGGTCTGGACGGCCTTGGACAGGCCCTCGTCCATGGTGAAGCGCTCACGGGACCAGTCGACGCCGTCGCCGAGGCGGCGCATCTGGCCGAGGATCTTGCCGCCGTACTCTTCCTTCCACTGCCAGACGCGCTCGACGAACGCCTCACGGCCCAGGTCGTGGCGGGACTTGCCCTCCTCGGCGAGCTGCTGCTCGACCTTGTTCTGGGTGGCGATGCCGGCGTGGTCCATGCCGGGCAGCCACAGCGACTCGTAGCCCTGCATGCGCTTGCGGCGGGTCAGGGCGTCCATGAGCGTGTGCTGGAAGGCGTGGCCCAGGTGCAGGGAGCCGGTGACGTTCGGCGGCGGGATGACGATGGTGTACGGGGGCTTCTCACTCGCGGGATCGGCCGTGAAGTACCCACGCTCTACCCAGCGCTCGTAGAGCTTCCCCTCTACATCGGCCGGCGTGTAGGCGGTCGGCAGTTCGGAGTCGGGGCTGCTGGGTGTCTGCGTGTTCTCGGTCACGGGGCCCAGTTTAGGGCCGTAACAGTCCAGTCATGAAACCGGTTAGGGAGGGGCCCGGCGCCCTGGCGGGGTTCGGCTTGGGACAGGATGTGAGGAACGCATAAGCAACCTCAGAGGGGGACGCGGGATGAGCTACAACCAGCCGGGACCTTACGGACAGCAGCCTCAGCAGCCCGGACCGTACGGGCAGCAGCCTCCGCCGCCGGGCCCGTACGGCCAGCCCGCGCAGCCGGGCCCGTACGGCGGCCAGCCCGCGCCCCCGCAGCCGGGCTACGGCTACCCGCAGCAGCCGGGCGTCCCGCCGCAGGGCTACCCCCAGCAGCCGCCGACCCCGGCCTACGGCTTCACCCAGCAGGCCCCGTACGGCGGCCAGCCCCCGAAGAAGTCCAAGGCCGGCGTGATCATCGGCGTGGTCGTGGCGGTGGCGGTCATCGCGGGCGGCGGCTGGTACCTCCTGGGCGGCGGCTCCGGCAGCGTCTCGGACGACACCAAGGGCTACAAGCTCGTCGCGCCGGAGTCGGTGGACGACTTCAAGAAGGACCCCAAGCACAAAGAGAAGGCCCTCACCGACGAGGACAAGAAGGAGGCCGAGGCGGCAGGCGTCAAGAACCCGACCAGGGTGACCATGAACTACCAGGCCGGCGACCCGCAGAACCCCCTCGCCCTCAAGGGCCTCAACTTCTCCGGCGTGTACGGCGAGATCGCCGACCCGGAGAAGACCGTGGACGGATACTTCGCCATGGCCAAGCTGGAGAGCGCCAAGGACGGCAAGTCCGAGGTGGAACTCGTGGGCAGCCCCAAGGCGGCCAGCCCGGCCGGCTTCGAGGGCGCGGTCATGAAGTGCCAGGACGTCAAATTCACCGCGAAGGACACCAGCAAGAAGGGGCCGAAGGAAGCCACGATCCCGATCTGCATCTGGGGTGACTACAGCACGCTGGCCATGGTGAGCGCCTCCGACGTGGCCTCCCTCCTCGCCGGCAAGCCGGGCTACACCCAGGAGCAGACGGCGGAACTGGCCGCGAAGCTCTACAAGACCGCCCGCGTCAAGAAGTAGCGGACGGCACAACACGCGAAAGGGGCGCCCCCGGTGGGGGCGCCCCTTTCGGGTACCGGTCTGCTGCCGCTCTACTGCCCTGCGGCTACGCCGACTTCTCGTGCGGGCCCTGGTCCTTCGGGACGATGCGCGGGACCAGCGTCGGGTTGACGTTGGAGCGGACCACGTCCGCGGTGATGACGACCCGGGCCACGTCCTTGCGGGACGGGACCTCGTACATCACCGACATCAGGACCTCCTCCATGATGGCGCGCAGGCCGCGCGCGCCCGTCTGGCGGAGGATCGCCTGGTCCGCGATGGCCTCCAGCGCCTCGCGCTCGAAGTCCAGCTCTACGCCGTCGAGTTCGAACAGCCGCTGGTACTGCTTGACCAGCGCGTTGCGCGGCTCGATGAGGATCTGCAGCAGGGCCTCGCGGTCCAGGTTGTGCACGGAGGTCAGGACGGGAAGGCGGCCGATGAACTCGGGGATCATCCCGAACTTCACCAGGTCCTCCGGCATGACCTCCTGGAACTGGTCGCTGGCCTCGATCTCGCGCTTCGAGCGGATCGTCGCACCGAAGCCGATGCCCTTGGCACCCGCACGCGACTCGATGATCTTCTCCAGGCCGGCGAAGGCGCCGCCCACGATGAAGAGCACGTTCGTCGTGTCGATCTGGATGAACTCCTGGTGCGGGTGCTTGCGGCCGCCCTGCGGCGGCACGGACGCCGTCGTGCCTTCCAGGATCTTCAGGAGGGCCTGCTGCACGCCCTCGCCGCTCACGTCACGCGTGATCGACGGGTTTTCGCTCTTGCGGGCGACCTTGTCGATCTCGTCGATGTAGATGATCCCGGTCTCGGCCTTCTTGACGTCGTAGTCGGCGGCCTGGATCAGCTTCAGCAGGATGTTCTCGACGTCCTCGCCGACGTACCCGGCCTCGGTCAGCGCCGTCGCGTCGGCGATGGCGAACGGGACGTTCAGCATGCGGGCCAGCGTCTGCGCGAGGAGCGTCTTCCCGGAGCCCGTGGGGCCCAGCAGCAGGATGTTGGACTTCGCGAGCTCGATCGCGTCGTCACGGCCCTGCGCGCCGCCGTTCTCGCCGGCCTGGACGCGCTTGTAGTGGTTGTAGACCGCCACCGAGAGCGCCTTCTTCGCCGGCTCCTGGCCGACGACGTAGCTCTCCAGGAACTCGTAGATCTCACGGGGCTTGGGGAGTTCCTCCCACCGGACCTCGGAGGTCTCCGCGAGCTCCTCTTCGATGATCTCGTTGCAGAGGTCGATGCACTCGTCGCAGATGTACACACCGGGTCCTGCGATGAGCTTCTTCACCTGCTTCTGGCTCTTTCCGCAGAACGAGCACTTGAGCAGATCGCCGCCGTCACCGATGCGTGCCACGAGGTGCTTCCCCTTCGCCTGGGAGACGCCTGGTTCAGCGCTCCTGGTGCCTCATATCCGACGGTACCTTGCCGGGGGCCCCGTGCGGGGCCCCCTTGACGCGGTTCACATCCCCGAATCCGGTGGTGTGCCCGCGCCAACTGTCGGCAAGGGTCAGAGCTTGTTGCTCTTGCGGGTGGAGATGATCTGGTCGACCAGCCCGTACGCGAGCGCGTCCTCGGCCGTGAGGATCTTGTCGCGCTCGATGTCCTCGCGGATCTTCTCGATCGGCGTCGTCGAGTGCTTGGCCAGCATGGTCTCCAGCTGGTCGCGCATGCGCAGGATCTCGTTGGCCGCGATCTCCAGGTCGGAGAGCTGCTCACGGCCGGTGCCGCCGGAGGGCTGGTGGATCAGCACGCGGGCGTTCGGCAGGGCCATGCGCTTGCCGGGGGTGCCGGCGGCGAGCAGGACCGCGGCCGCGGAGGCGGCCTGGCCCATGCAGACCGTCTGGATGTCCGGCTTCACGAACTGCATCGTGTCGTAGATCGCCGTCAGCGCGGTGAAGGAGCCGCCGGGGCTGTTGATGTAGATCGAGATGTCGCGGTCGGGGTCCATCGACTCCAGGCACAGCAGCTGCGCCATGACGTCGTTGGCCGAGGCGTCGTCGATCTGCACGCCGAGGAAGATCACGCGCTCCTCGAAGAGCTTCGCGTACGGGTCGTACTCGCGCACGCCCTGCGAGGTGCGCTCGACGAAGCGCGGGATGACGTAGCGGTTGTCCACCTGCGGGCCGGTGTAAAGGCCGCTCGCGGAGCTCGCGGAGAAGTTGTTCTGCATCTGGGTGTTCACCATCCTGGTGGCGTTCTGCGGGCTGTCGGCTGCTGGGTACTGGCGGTGGCCTGGGCCGACGGGATCAGGCCCCGGTGCCGCCGCCGCCCGGAACGTTGGACGCGGCCGAGATGATCTCGTCGATGAGGCCGTAGTCCTTGGCCTCCTCCGAGGTGAACCAGCGGTCGCGGTCACCGTCGCGGATGATCGCCTCGACGGTCTGGCCCGAGTGGAACGCGGTGATCTCGGCCATCCGCTGCTTGGTACGCAGCAGGTACTGGGCCTGGATCTTGATGTCCGACGCGGTGCCGCCGATGCCGGCGGAGCCCTGGTGCATCAGGATGTCGGTGTTCGGCAGGGCGAAGCGCTTGCCCTTGGCGCCACCGGTGAGCAGGAACTGCCCCATCGAGGCCGCCATGCCCATGCCGATGGTCACGACGTCGTTGGGGATGTACTGCATGGTGTCGTAGACGGCCATGCCGGCCGTCACCGAGCCACCGGGGCTGTTGATGTAGAGGTAGATGTCCTTCTCCGGCTCGGCGGCCAGGAGCAGGAGCTGCGCGGTGATCTTGTTAGCGATGTCGTCGTCGACCTGCTGGCCGAGGAAGATGATTCGCTCGCCGAGCAGCCGGTTGTAGACATGGTCGCCGAGGCCGCCACCGATGGACGGCTCACCCGCGGCGTAAGGCTTCAGATTCGTCACGTATCCACCTGCTCGTCTCCGACGGCCATGTGCCGTCTCAGCGTCTCGTTCTGGGGCGCGGTCGAGCCGGAGCGGACGGGTCCGCCGGCGCCCGGGTACTCACGTGCCCTCGTATTCATGGACCCTAACGCGCAGGTCGGACAACGCCATCCCGCTTCCCGAACTGTTCGCTCGGAGCGCAAGCTCCGGCGGCCTTGCGGGGACCGCGCAGCGGCCACGCGCAAGGGCCCGGACGCGGCTGCGTCCGGGCCCTGCGGGGCACTGCTCAGCGGGCTTCGCCCGGGGTGTTACTTGGCCTCGTCGGCCTTGCCCTCGTCGTCACCGTCGACGGCGGCCTCGACGGTCTCGGCGGCCGTCTCGACCTCGTCCTCGTCGTCGGAGAGGTCGACGACCTCACCGTTGGTGTCGACGACCTTGGCGGCCTCGACGACGACCGCGAGGGCCTTGCCGCGGGCGACCTCGCCGACCAGCATCGGGACCTGGCCGCCCTCGACGACGGCCTGGGCGAACTGGTCGGGGGACATGCCCGAGGACTGCGCACGGCGCATGAGGTGCTCGGTGAGCTCCTCCTGGTTCACGCCCAGCTTCTCCTTGTTGACCAGGGCGTCCAGGACGAACTGGGTCTTGATGCCCTTGATCGCCTGCTCCTTGGTCTCGGCGTCGAACTCCTCGACCGTCTTGCCCTGGAACTCCAGGTACTTCGCCAGGTCCAGGCCCATCTGGCCGAGCTGGTGGTGCTCCAGGTTGTGCTTGCGGGTGTTGACCTCGTCCTCAAGCAGCTTCTCGGGGATCGGCACCTCGACGAGCTCCAGCAGCTTCTCCAGGACGCGCTCCTGGGCCTGCGTGGCCTGGTCGTACTGCTTCATGTTCTCAAGGCGCGTACGGCTGTCCGCCTTGAGCTCCTCAAGGGTGTCGAACTCGCTGGCCATCTGGGCGAACTCGTCGTCCAGCTCCGGGAGCTCCTTGGCGGAGACCTTGGTGACCTTGACGGTGACCTCGGCGTCCTTGCCCTCGGCGGAGCCGCCCTTCAGCTGCGAGGTGAAGGTGGCCTCGCCGCCGGCCTCCAGGCCGGTGACGGCCTCGTCGATGCCTTCGAGCAGCTCGCCCGAGCCGATGGTGTACGAGACGTCGGAGGCGACGCCGTCGGGCAGCACCTCGCCGTCGACCTTGGCCTCCAGGTCGATGGTGACGACGTCACCCTCGGCGGCGGCGCGCTCGACGTCCTTGGTGGACGCGAAGCGGTTGCGCAGCTGCTCGACCGACTTCTCGACGTCCTCGTCGGAGACCTCGATGGCGTCGACCTCGACCTCGATGCCGGAGTAGTCCGGGATCTCGATCTCCGGGCGCACGTCGACCTCGGCGGTGAAGGCCAGCAGCTCGCCGTCCTTCAGCTCGGTGATGTCGACCTCGGGCTGGCCCAGCGGGTTCAGGTCGGCCTCGTTGACGGCCTCGGTGTAGAACTTCGGGAGGGCGTCGTTGACGGCCTCCTCCAGCACCGCACCGCGGCCGAAGCGCTGGTCGATGACGCGGGCCGGGATCTTGCCCTTGCGGAAGCCCTTCACCGTGACCTGCTGGTTGATCTTCTTGTACGCCGCGTCGAGGCTGTCCTTGAGCTCCTCGAAGGGCACCTCAACAGTGAGCCGAACCCGCGTCGGGTTCAGGGTCTCAACGGCGCTCTTCACGGTTCGGTCTCCTTGTGGCTGACTGCTGGGGGATCTGCCGTCGCGCTGGAATCAGCGGCCCGGCGGACTTCGGCCCGGTACATCAGACACACGGGCACGCAGCTTGCATAGTAGCCGCAAGCGGCAATCAGCCCACAACGCGATCTTGCGGTGGGCCGCCAGTGGTCGGGGTGGCCGGATTCGAACCGACGACCTTCCGCTCCCAAAGCGGACGCGCTACCAAGCTGCGCCACACCCCGTCGGTGCGACACGTAGGGTACATGCCCGGAGACCCTCTGATGCGCGGTGTTTCCAGAGGCGTTTCGGCCGGCCGACGGCGCGGGCACGAATGTGGTGTGCGTACGGCCTGATCGACCCGCTAGGATGCTGTCCGTGCCGCGGTCCCCGGACCTGCGACGCACGCAATGCGGGCGTAGCTCAATGGTAGAGCCCTAGTCTTCCAAACTAGCTACGCGGGTTCGATTCCCGTCGCCCGCTCTGAAGTACGAAGGGCCAGGTCAGAGGGTGTTTCCTCCGCCTGGCCCTTCGTCGTTCCCGGGGCGGTCGGGCTCGGCGGTGCCGGCTGCTCCTCGGGCTCCCAGGCGATCAGACGCTCGAACACCCGCGGGTCGCCCTCGGTCTTCATAGGAGCCAGGAGCGGCCCTCGGTGGCGTGGTGGCGGATGGTGGCGGGCTCGTGCGGCCAGGCCGCCGGGGTGGAGTTGCAGCGCCGGCCCGTACCAGGTGCTGCACCAGATCGGACAGCGTCCACCCGGGGCAGGACGGCACCGGCGCGTCAAGGCGGGGCGCGGCGGCGACCGTACTCCTGAAGGCGACCTACCGCTCGTCGATCAGTCGCAGCGGGGCGGAATACTCAGGGCTCTCGGTCACATCGCCTGCCTACACGCCGGCTCGGCCGAACGAACGCACCCTGTTCGCAGGGCACTCAGAGCTTGATGTTGGCGATCATCGTGGCCAGGGAGTTGAGGAAACGGTTCACGTCGTCCGCGATCGAGCTGGACGCCAGGAAGAAGCCGAAGAGGGCCGCGACGATGGCGGGGCCCGTCTTGATGTGGTTGCCGCGGATCAGCACCACCAGGATGACGCCCAACAGAACCACCACTGAGAGCGAAATGGCCACTACTGATCACACCTTCGGTCGTCCCCTGGTCGGCCGGGGGCGCACGGCCTGGAATGCCCCCACATGGACCATCCTCCCACCAACCGGCCACAGTCATACGCCCCGTGACGAAAGGCCATGGTTCCGTTTTCACCGACCGCTTGGGGCCAAGGGTTCAGGGAGCCGTGAGGCCCAGGAGGGAACGGACATACGCGTACTTGGCGGTCAGCCGGTCGCGGGTGGCGGCGTCCAGCACGGCCAGGCGCGCGGGGTCGGCGTTGTGCGCGAGGTCGGCTTCCTTGACCAGCAGAGCGCCCGGCGTGGCCAGGATGCGGGCCGCGTACTGCTCGACCGGCTCGCCGGGGCGCTTGGTGACGGCGAGGACCATGTCCTTCACGGACTGCGGAAGAGCGGCGGTATCCAGCCATGTGAGGCTGAGCGCCTCGTCCTCGATCGCGTCGTGCAGCCAGGCCGCGGCCTGCTGTTCGGGGCTGCCGCCGCGTACGCGCACGCCCTCGGCCACGGCCGCGAGGTGCTCGGCATACGGCCTGCCGGCCTTGTCGGTCTGGCCCTCGTGCGCGCCGCGCGCCAGGGCCTCGACCTCCATCAGGGTCAGGGGACTGCTCGTCATGCGATCTCCCTCGCTGCCGTGCGCAGGGCCCGGGCGGCCCTGTCGACGTCTGCCCGTGTCGTACGCCAGTTGGAGAACGCGGCGCGCAGCCCGGCGGTTCCCTCGTGGACGGTGGGGGTGACGAACACCTCGGCGGCCACCGCCTCGCGCAGGGCGGTCAGCCGGGCCGGATCGGGGTCGTCGGCGAGGGTGAAGCAGACGACGTTGAGGCGGACGGGGGCGAGGAGGGTGAAGGCGGGGTCCTCGGCGAGGGCCGTGCCGAGGGCGCGGGCGCAGGCGATGTCGCGTTCGACGATCTCCCGGTGGCCCTGGCGGCCGTAGGCGCGCAGGGTGAACCAGGCGGCGAGGGCGCGCAGCCGGTGGGAGTTCTCCGGGGTGAGGTGGACGAGGTCGGGGTGCTCGCCGAGGGGGCCGAGGTAGGCGGCGGAGTTCTGGAACACGCGGGCCTGGAGGTCGCGGCGGCGGGTGAACTGGACGGCGCTGTCGTAGGGGACGTTGAGCCATTTGTGCAGGTCGACGCAGAGGGAGTCGGAGGCGTCGAGGCCTGCGGCGAGGTGTGCGTGGTCCGGGGAGAGCGCGGCGAAGGCACCGAAGGCGGCGTCGGTGTGCAGCCAGAAGTCGTGGCGCGGGCGGAGCGCGGCGATGGCGGGGAGGTCGTCGAAGTCGACGGTGTTGACGGTGCCCGCGTTCGCGACGACCACGGCCGGGCCGGGGGTGTCTGCCAGCGCCCGGTCCAGGGCGGCGGGGTCCACGGCCTCGCGGCCGGGCAGGGTGGGGACGCGCACGAGGGCGTTGCGGCCGAGGCCGAGGACGGAGAGGGCCTTGGCGATGGAGGAGTGCGGGGCGCCGGAGAGGACGCGGACCGGGCCGAGGGCGCCGGCGCCGTCGTCGGCCGGGGACACGCCGAGGCGTTCGCCGAGCCATTCGCGGGCGATGGCGAGGCCGGTGGTGTTGGACATGGTGGCGCCGCTGACGAAGGTGCCGGTGTGGGCGTCGGAGAGGCCGAACAGCTCGCGCAGCCAGCCCACGGTCTCGCGTTCGAGGTCCTGGCCGGCGCCGTCCATGGCGGAGTTGGAGTTCTGGTCGTGGGCGGCGGTGAGCCAGTCCCCGGCGAGCGCGGCGGGGGTGGCGCCGCCGGTGACGAAGCCGAGGTAGCGGGGGCCGGCGGAGGCGGAGAGCCGCGGCTCCCAGCGGGCGCGGAAGGCGGCGAGGGCGGCCTCGGTGCCGTGGCCCTGCTCCGGAAGCGGTTCGGGGCCGCCTGCCGGCTCCGCGGCGGCCGGTCCCGGTGCGGCCGGTCCCGGTGCGGCCGGTACGACGGCGCGCTCGTCGAGGGTGGCGAGGGCTTCGGCGGCGGCGCGGCGGGTGGCGTCGAGCAGGTCGGGGAGCCGTGCGAGGTCGGCGGCGAGCGTGCGGTCCATGGGGGCACGGTACGGTCCGCGCGGGCTCGCACGGGTGAGCCAATCCGGGGCGAGTGGCCCACCCGTACCCCGCCTCTCCCCCGCCGGGGCGTCGTACGCTCGACGGATGATCGCGAAGCGGCAGGTGCGGTGGACACGGCAGGTGCGGCAGGTGCGGCAGGTGCGGTGGGCGCGGGGCGTTGCCGGGGGCGTGCTGGCCCTCGGGGTGCTCGCCGGGACCGCGGGCTGCGACACACCGCCGGCTCCGCCGCCCGCGCCCGGCCCGACCGGCGGCCCGCCCGCCCGCCCCACGCAGCCGGGCGCGCAGACGCCCGGGCCGGCCTCCGGACCGTCGTGCCCCGAGGGCGGGGTCCGGCTGGTCGAGACGGGCGGGGACGCGGCGATGGGTCTGCGGGTGGAGGGCTTCCGGCTGGTCAACTGCGGTACGGAGGAGTACGTACTGGAGGGCTACCCAGGGGTCTCGCTGCGCGGCGACCGCAACGAACCGCTGGAGGTCGCGGTGGTGCACGGCACGGCGGGGATCACCACGGGGGTGCCGGACATCGAGGCGGCGCCGCAGCGTGTGGTGCTGGCGCCGGGGCAGGCGGCGGCATGGTCGGTTGTGTGGCGCAACCTGGTCACCGACCCGTCGGTGCCGGCCACGACGGCGGCGGCCATGGAGGTCGAACCCCGGCCCGGAGCGCCCCGGCTGCGGCTGCGGCTCACCCGGCCGCTCGACCTCGGGAACACGGGGAAGCTGGGCATCGGCCCGTGGACGGCGGCCACCCGGTGATCGTCTGGCTCAACCGGCCGTTCGGCGGCGGCAAGACACAGACGGCGTACGAGCTGTGCCGCCGACTGCCGGGAAGCGTCGTGTGCGATCCGGAGCACGTCGGCTTCGGGCTGCACCGGATGCTGCCGCCCGCCCTGCGCGGCGACTTCCAGGACCTGGCGGCGTGGCGACAGGGCGTGTTCGAGGTGCTGGACCTGGGGCGTGTTGCGAAAGTGGCGTCGTCCGCCCGCAGGGCGGTGCTCGCGGTGTCTGGTGCGGTGCCTCGCAAGGCGGAGGGTCGCCCGCGTACCGGTCGTACGCGGGCGACCCCGACAACGCGGCGAGGTGCCGTGCCAGGCGCCGCGAGCCAGACGAGACTTTCGCAACACGCCCTGCGGCCCGGCGGCATCCGGGGGTGTTGGTGGTGCCGATGAGCGTCACGGAGCCGGCGTACTTCGCGCAGACCGTGGGGCGGCTGCGGGAACAGGGCCACGACGTACGGCACTTCGCGCTGCTGGCGGAGCGGGCGACGGTGCTGCGGCGGCTGCGCGAGCGGGGGCTGGGGCGGGGGCTGAAGCGGGAGGGTTTCGCGGTGTCCCGGCTCTCGACGGGTGCCTGGAGGCGCTGCGCGCGCCGGAGTTCGCGCAGCACCTGGCCACCGACCGGTTGACGGTGTCCCAGGTGGCGGACCGGGTGGCCGCCTCCGCCGGGCTGGACCTCGCCGCGGACACGGACGGCCGGCTGCGGGGCCGGATCCGCCGCGCGCTGGTGGGCGTACGGCACATCCGCTTCGTCCAGGCCGTCTCCTGCGGATCCTGCCGGACACCGTCAGGGCGAGCGGCGGATGAGCAGCAGGGCGCGGTCGTCGTTGACGTCCTTGGCGACCTTCTCGATCAGGTGCCAGGCGGCGCCCTCCCAGCCGGCGGAGACGTAGCGGTCGGCTTCGCCGGTGAGGCGGTCGATGCCCTCGCTGATCTCCCGGTCGGCGGTCTCGACGAGGCCGTCGGTGAAGAGCATCAGGACGTCGCCGCGGCGGAGGTTGCCGCGGGCGGGGGTGAACTCGGCGCCGTCGTAGACCCCGAGCAGGGGGCCCTCGCCGGACTTCTCCTGCCAGCGGCCGGTGCCGGCGCAGAGCTGGAGGGCGGGGAGGTGGCCGGCCGAGAGGAGTTCGTAGTCGCCGGTCTCCAGGTCCAGGACGAGGTGGATGGAGGTGGCGAAGCCCTCGTCCCAGTCCTGACGGAGCAGGTAGCCGTTGGCGGCGGGCAGGAAGCCGTGCGGTGGCAGCGCGCCGAGCAGGCCGCCGAAGGCTCCGGAGAGCAGCAGGGCCCGGGAGCCCGCCTCCATGCCCTTGCCGGAGACGTCGGTCAGGACGATCTCCAGGGTGCGGCCGCCGTTGGTGCGTGCGGCGACGACGAAGTCGCCGGAGAAGGACTGGCCGCCCGCGGGGCGCAGGGCCATCTCGCGGTGCCAGCCGCGCGGCAGGGCGGGCAGCTTGCTCTGTACGCGGATGCGTTCGCGGAGGTCGAAGAGCATGGTGCCGCCGCGTCGCCAGGGCACGCCGACGCGGCTGCGGAACTGTGCGATGACCAGTCCGAAGAACCCGCAGGCCGCGACGACCAGCACGGTGCCGGGGGTGACGCGCGCCGGGCCCTGGGTGTAGGGGCCGAGGACGAGGGCTTCGACGACCAGCGCGGCCGCGGAGGCCGCGTACAGGGCGAGGAGGCTGGCGGGGCGCAGCAGCAGGCCGCCGGCGACGATCGGCAGGACGAGCGCGGCGGGCGAGAACCAGACGGGCAGCATCAGCGTGCCGAACGCTATGGCGGGGACGGTGAGCAGCAGCCCGATGAAGGCGAGCCAGTCGGAGGCGTCTCCGCGGAAGTAGTCGACGGCGGATTTGCGCAGGGCGGTGCGGCCCCGGCGCGACCGCATGCGCATCCGGGCCGGCAGGGTCTCCACATGTGCTCGGGCCATTGCTTGGGGACCCTATCCATCCTGGCTGTGAATGCGCAGGGGTACCCCCGGACCCGGCGTCCGGAGGCGTCCGAAAACGCTTCGAGTGCGACGGAATGGCCGGGTGGGGAGGACGGGTACGGATCTTCGAATGCGCGCGATGTGACAAGAAAGCCAGGCAAGGAGGCCGGGCAGGAAGGCCGGGCGAGGAGGCCGGAAGCTCAGCGGGCCTGGCAGGTGGGGCACCAGAAGAGGTTGCGGGCCGCGAGTCCGGCGGTGCGGATCTCGCCGCCGCAGATGTGGCAGGGCATGTTCGCCCTGCGGTAGACGTACACCTCGCCGCCGTGGTCGTCCACCCGTGGCGGCCGGCCCATCGCTTCGGGGAGGTGCTCGTCGCGGACGGTGTCGATGCGGTTGTGGCGCACGCCCTGGCGCATCAGGACGACCAGGTCGGCCCATACGGCGTCCCACTCGGCGCGGGTGAGGTCCTTGCCCAGGCGGTACGGGTCGATGCCGTGCCGGAAGAGGACCTCGGCGCGGTAGACGTTGCCGACGCCCGCGACGACCTTCTGGTCCATGAGGAGTGCGGCGACGGTGGTACGGGAGCGGGAGATACGGGCCCACGCGCGGTCGGGGTCGTCGGCCGCGCGCAGCGGGTCCGGGCCGAGCCGTTGGTGTATCGCCTTCTTCTCGCCCTCGCCGATCAGCGCGCAGGCCGTGGGGCCGCGCAGGTCGGCGTGGTGGTCCTCGTTCTGCAGGCGCAGCCGGACGGTGTCGGTGGCGGGAGGTGCGGGGGCGGGGCCGAAGCCGAGTTTGCCGAAGAGTCCGAGGTGGATGTGGATCCAGGCGTCGCCCAGTTCGAGGAAGAGGTGCTTGCCGTGCGCCTCGGCGCTCTCCATCACGCGCCCGTCGAGCAGGGCCGCGCTCTCGGCGAAGCGGCCCTGGGGGCTGCTCACGCGGACCGGGCGGGCGGCGAACCGCTCGGTGTGGTCCTGGGCGAGGCGGTGGATCGTATGCCCTTCGGGCACGGCGGACTCCTGGGGATGGAAACGGCCGTGCCACCCCCGGGAGGGAGCGGCACGGCCGGAGGCGGGATCAGCCCTGCGGGTGGTGGGCCGGGATCGGGGGGAGCTCGCCGGTCTGCTCGTAGGCGGAGAGCATGTCGATGCGGCGGGTGTGGCGCTCCTCGCCGGAGTACGGGGTCGCCAGGAAGGCCTCGATGAAGCTGACGGCCTCGTCCTGCGTGTGCATGCGGCCGCCGACGGAGATGACGTTGGCGTTGTTGTGCTCACGGCCGAGCTGGGCGGTCTGGACGCTCCAGGCCAGGATGGCGCGGACGCCCTTGACCTTGTTCGCGGCGATCTGCTCGCCGTTGCCGGAGCCGCCGATCACGATGCCGAGGCTGCCCTCGTCCGCGGCGGTCTTCTCCGCGGCGCGGAGGCAGAAGGGCGGGTAGTCGTCCACGGCGTCGTAGATGTGGGGGCCACAGTCGACGGGCTCGTGGCCGTTGTTCTTGAGCCAGTCCACGAGGTGGTTCTTGAGCTCAAAGCCGGCATGGTCGGATCCGAGGTACACGCGCATGTGACGAGTGTGGCACGAGGAGCCCCGACGACCCGCAGCGGGTGTCGCGTAAGTCACTTCTAAAGCTCAAGTAAACCCAAAGAACGCAGATGGGACAGGGCGGGGCGCCGGTCCGGGGCGTTCACCGCGGCGTACCGATCCGGATGAGGGTCTTCCGTCCTGCGTTCATCTCAGGTTTGAATGCCGGGGCTCGCAACCCGAGAACCTAAGGATCCGTCCATGAGCTCCACGACGACCCTTCAGAAGGAAGGCAGCCCCACCGGTAACCCCGGTGAAGGTCTGCCTTCCGACGGTCTGAAGGCCGGTCTCAAGAACCGCCACCTGTCCATGATCGCCATCGGTGGCGTGATCGGAGCCGGTCTCTTCGTCGGTTCCGGTGGCGGCATCGCCAAGGCCGGCCCCGCCATCCTGATCTCCTACGCGCTGGTCGGCGCGATGGTCGTCTTCGTGATGCGCATGCTCGGCGAGATGGCCGCCGCCAGCCCGAACTCGGGCTCCTTCTCCGCCTACGCCGACCGGGCGCTCGGCCGCTGGGCCGGTTTCTCCATCGGCTGGCTCTACTGGTTCTTCTGGGTCGTCGTCCTCGCCGTGGAGGCCACCGCCGGTGCCGCCATCCTGGAGAGCTGGATACCCGCCGTCCCGCAGTGGGCCTGGGCGCTGATCGTGATGGCGGTGCTGACCGCCACCAACCTCGGCTCGGTCGCCTCCTACGGTGAGTTCGAGTTCTGGTTCGCGGGCATCAAGGTCGTCGCCATCGGCGCCTTCGTGGTCATCGGCATGCTGGCGGTCTTCGGTGTGCTGCCGGGCTCCGACAACCCGGGCGCGGGCTTCGCCCACCTGACCGACACCGGCGGCTTCTTCCCCCACGGCTACGGCGCCGTCCTCACCGGTGTGCTGCTCGTCGTCTTCTCCTTCATGGGCAGCGAGATCGTCACCCTGGCCGCCGGCGAGTCGGAGAACCCCCGCAAGGCGGTCACGCAGGCGACCAACTCCGTCATCTGGCGCATCGGCGTCTTCTACCTCGGCTCGATCTTCGTCGTGCTGACGCTGCTCCCCTGGAACGACCCGTCGATCACCGAGAAGGGCTCGTACGTCGCCGCCCTCGACTCGATCGGCATCGCGCACGCCGGCACGATCATGGAGGTCATCGTCCTGACCGCCGTGCTGTCCTGCCTGAACTCGGGCCTCTACACCGCCTCCCGCATGGCCTTCTCGCTCGGTGAGCGCGGCGACGCCCCGAAGTCGTTCGCCAAGGTCAACAAGAACGGCGTGCCGGTCGCGGCGATCCTGGGCTCCACGGTCTTCGGCTTCGTCGCCGTCTACTTCAACTACGCGTTCAAGGACACGGTCTTCAACTTCCTCCTGAACTCCTCCGGCGCCATCGCGCTCTTCGTCTGGCTGGTGATCTGCTTCACCCAGCTGAGGATGCGCGGGATCCTGGTCCGCGAGGCCCCGGAGAAGCTGACCGTGAAGATGTGGTTCTTCCCGTGGCTCACCTGGGCCACCGCCGCTCTGATCATGTTCGTGATCGGCTACATGTTCGTGGACGACGCGAACCGCGAGGTGGTCACCCTGTCCACCCTCGTCGCCGCTGCCGTCGTGGTCGTCGGCGTGGTCCTGGACTTCCGCCGCAAGCGGGCCGCCGTCCAGGGCTGACCGGCCCGGCGCAGTCCCGTACGTACGCCGGAGCCCGGCCCGCCTCGTCAGGCGGGCCGGGCTCCGGCCGATACGGGGGGCGTGCGTCAGCCGCGGCGGCCCACCAGCTTCCAGGCGGCCGGCAGGGCCCCCATCGCGAGGGCCGCCTTGAGGGCGTCGCCGATCAGGAACGGGGTGAGGCCGGCCGCGACGGCCGCGCTCAGGGACATCCCGGTGGCGGCCATCAGGTACGGCACGCCCACCGCGTAGATCACCGCGGAGCCGAGCACCATCGTGCCCGCCGTACGCAGGACCGAGCGGTCGGCGCCGCGCCGCGCGAGGGCGCCGACGACGGTGGCGGCGAGCAGCATGCCGAGCACGTACCCGAAGGAGGCGCCGCCCGCGCCGGAGGTGCCGCCCGCGAACCACGGCACGCCCGCCATGCCGACGAGGGCGTACAGCGCCAGCGAGAGGAAGCCGCGGCGGGCGCCGAAGGCGGTGCCGACGAGGAGCGCGGCGAAGGTCTGGCCCGTGACGGGGACCGGGGAGCCGGGGACGGGCACCGAGATCTGCGCGGCGATCCCGGTCAGGGCGGCGCCGCCGACGACGAGCGCGATGTCGCGCACGCGGCTCGCGGGCAGCAGGTCGGCGAGGACGGCGCCGGGCCGGAGGGAGACGGAAGCAGTGCTCATGAGGGGCTCCGCGGGAGGGTGGGGGTGGGAACGATCACCGACGTTAGTGCGCGGCCCGCGGCCGCCCCACCGCCGGCCGGGACAAAGCCCCACTCCCCCCGTTGGTGGGGTCCGGACAAAGCCTGCTGACCCGATCCGGTCGACGTGATCCTCGTCACGAGCAACATCCGACAACACGTCCGTTTTGCACGGACGACCGCCGCTCAGCAAGACTGTTGGATCCCGCCAAGCCAAGGGCGGAGTCCCCACCACCGCTGGGCCGAACGAGAGTACGAGCACTCCTCATGCGTGAGCGCCTGCCAGACGCACCTCCCACGACGGGCGACCTGCCCGCGGAACCCCTCAGCCACAGCCTCAAGCAGCGCCACCTGACCATGCTGGGGCTCGGCGGCGTGATCGGCGCCGGCCTCTTCGTCGGCTCCGGCGCCGGCATCGCCATCGCCGGTCCCGCGATCATCTGCTCCTACCTCCTCGCCGGCGTCCTCGCGATGCTGGTGATGCGCGCGCTCGGCGAGATGTCGGCCGCGATGCCCGCCTCCGGCTCCTTCTCCGTCTACGCGGAGCGGGCCCTCGGCCGCTGGGCCGGCTTCTCGGCGGGCTGGCTGTACTGGTTCCTGCTGGTCGTGGTGCTGGCGGTGGAGGCCACCGGGGCCGCGAAGATCGCGAACGGCTGGCTGCCCGCCGTCGACCAGTGGATCTGGGTGCTGCTGTTCATGGTGGTCTTCACCGTGAGCAACCTGGCCGCGGTGAAGAACTTCGGCGAGTTCGAGTTCTGGTTCGCCGCCCTGAAGGTCGGCGCGATCGTGCTCTTCCTGATCCTCGGCACCCTCGCCATCTTCGGCGTGCTCCCGGACACGGACCCGGTCGGCATGGCCAACCTCACCGGGCAGGGCGGGTTCTTCCCCGAGGGCTTCGGCGGGGTCGTCGCCGGCATGCTCGCCGTCATCTTCGCCTTCGGCGGCCTGGAGGTCGTCACCATCGCGGCCGCCGAGTCCGACGACCCGGCCCGGTCGGTGTCGCGCGCGGTGCGCAGCGCCGTGTGGCGCATCCTCTTCTTCTACGTCGGCTCGATGGTGGTCATCGTGACCCTGCTGCCGTGGGACTCGCTGGTGCCGGGGCAGAGCCCGTACGTCGCCGTGTTGGACTCCATCGGCATCCCGGCGGCCGGCCAGATCATGAACATCGTGGTGTTCGTGGCCCTGCTGTCGGCGCTCAACGCGAACCTGTACGGGTCCTCGCGCATGGTGTTCTCGCTGGCCGAGCGCGGAGAGGCGCCCAAGGGGCTGCTGCAGGTCTCGCGCGGCGGGGTGCCGCGCCGGGCGGTCTTCGCGTCGGTGGCCTTCGGCTTCGCCTCGGTGGTGCTCAACCTGCTGTGGCCGGACACGATCTTCCTCTACATGCTCAACGCGGTCGGCGCCGTCCTGCTGTTCGTGTGGGCGCTGATCGCCGTGTCGCAGCTGAAGCTGCGCCGCCGGATCGAGCGGGACATGCCCGAGCGGCTGACGCTGCCGATGTGGCTGTTCCCGTACGCCACCTGGGCCGCGCTGGCCGGGATGGCGGCGGTCCTGGTCCTGATGCTGTTCGACGACTCCGCGCGGCCGCAGTTGCTGTGGTCGACGGGTGCGGCCCTGCTGGTCCTGGCCGTGGCGGGGGTCCGCGAGTTGCGGGAGCGCCGGGACGCCCAGGGCGCGTTGCGAAAGTAGCGCCGTCCGCCCGCAGGGCGGGGCCGCGAGCCAGACGGGACTTCCGCGACACGCCCTGACCCCGTCTCACTTCCGGAAGGCCTCCAGGACCCCCCGCGCCGCGGCGCGGGGGGTCCGGCCGTTCCCGGGTCGTGCGGACGTGATCACCATCCGTGAAGCGGTTGTCCGAATATCGGACGTCACACGTCCGGTGATCGGACACTCGGCACACTGGGGCCCGCTCCACCCCGCTCGACCCCCGCACCTGACAGGCATGCACCCCATGAGCCACAGCAGCACCGTCGCACCTCCCGAGCCCCCGCGGCCCGACTCCGGATCCCCGCTCGGCAACGGACTCAAGCAGCGCCACCTCTCGATGATCGCCCTCGGCGGTGTCATCGGCGCCGGACTCTTCGTCGGCTCCGGAGCCGGCATCGCGGCCGCGGGCCCCTCGATCGTGCTCGCCTACGCCGCGTCCGGACTGCTCGTGATGTTCGTGATGCGGATGCTCGGCGAGATGTCCGCCGCCAACCCCGCGTCCGGCTCCTTCTCGGTGCACGCGGAGCGGGCGATCGGCCCGTGGGCCGGGTTCACCGCCGGCTGGATGTTCTGGACGCTGCTGTGCGTGGGCGTGGCCATCGAGGCGATCGGCGCGGCGCACATCATGGCGGGCTGGTTCCCGGGCACCCCGTCCTGGATGTGGGTGCTGGTCTTCATGGCGCTGTTCTGCGGCTCCAACCTGGCCGCCGTATCGAACTTCGGCGAGTTCGAGTTCTGGTTCTCCGCCCTCAAGATCGGCGCCATCGGCCTCTTCCTGGGCCTCGGGGTGCTGGCCGTCCTGGGCCTGCTGCCCGGTACCGGCGCACCCGGTACCGCCAACCTGCTGCACGACGGCGGCTTCCTTCCGAACGGCGTCGACGGCCTGCTGGTCGGGCTGCTGGCGTCGGTCGTCGCGTACGGCGGACTGGAGACGGTCACCATCGCGGCCGCCGAGTCGGAGGACCCGGTCAAGGGCGTGGCCAAGGCCGTGCGAACCACCATGTGGCGCATCGCCGTGGTCTACGTCGGCTCCATGCTGGTCATCGTCACCCTGCTGCCGTGGAACGACCCGAAGGTCGCCGAGCAGGGCCCGTACGCGGCCACCCTGGCCCACCTGGGCATCCCGGCGGCCGGCGAGATCATGAACGTGGTCATCCTGATCGCCCTGCTGTCCGCGATGAACGCCAACATCTACGGCTCCTCACGCATGGCCTACTCCCTCGTCTCCCGCGGGCAGGGCCCGAAGGCGCTGGGCAAGGTCGCCGGCGGCGTTCCGCGCCGCGCGGTGCTCGCCTCCTCCGGGTTCGGCTTCGTCACCGTGCTGCTGTCGTACTGGTACCCGGACACCCTCTTCGCCTGGCTGCTGAACATGGTGGGCGGGGTCATCCTGATCGTCTGGGGCTTCATCGCCGTCTCGCAGTTCGTGCTGCGCCGCCGGCTGGAGCGCGAGGCGCCCGGGAAGCTGGTCGTACGGATGTGGGGCTTCCCGTACCTGACCTGGGTGGCGCTCGCCGGGGTGGCCGCGGTGCTGGTGCTGATGGCACTGGGCGAGGACACCCGGGTCCAGGTGGTCTTCACCGGCGGGCTCACCGCCGCCCTCGCCGTGACCGGCTGGATCATGCAGAACCGCGAGACGCGGCGCCGCGCGGCCGCCGCCCGCTGACGACCCCTCGACCGCAGGTGGGCCCCGTGCGAACGCACGGGGCCCACCTGCGTTTCACAGAGGTGACCCTTACGTGTGCGGCGGAATAGATACTGCTAGCGTGCAGTTGCGCATTAATTGCAATAAGCGATTGGCACGCCGAGGGGACCGGACAACACGCATGGCCATCTACACGCTTCCTGAGCTTCCGTACGACTACGCGGCGCTGGAGCCGGTGATCAACCCGCAGATCATCGAGCTGCACCACGACAAGCACCACGCGGCCTACGTCACGGGCGCCAACAACACCCTGGAGCAGCTGGCGGAGGCGCGCGACAAGGAGAACTGGGGCGCGCTCAACGGCCTGGAGAAGAACCTCGCGTTCCACCTCTCCGGCCACATCCTGCACAGCATCTACTGGCACAACATGGCGAGCCCGAAGACCGGCGAGGGCGGCGGCGAGCCGACGGCGGCCGACGGCCTGGGCGACCTGGCCGACGCGATCACGGAGTCCTTCGGCTCCTTCGCGAAGTTCAAGAAGCAGCTGACCTTCGCCTCCTCCGCCACCCAGGGCTCGGGCTGGGGCGTGCTCGCGTACGAGCCCGTCAGCGGCCGCCTGGTCGTCGAGCAGGTGTACGACCACCAGGGCAACGTCGGCGTGGCCAGCACCCCGATCCTGGTCTTCGACGCCTGGGAGCACGCCTTCTACCTGCAGTACAAGAACCAGAAGGTGGACTTCATCGAGGCGATGTGGAACGTCGTCAACTGGCAGGACGTCTCCCGGCGCTACGCCGACGCCAAGGCGAACACCCCGCTGCTGATCCCCGTCAAGGGCTGATCCCGCCCCAGAACCCGTCCGCCTCGTGATCGTCTTCTCAGCCTTCACCGGCGGACGTGTCCAGCGGAAGACCCCCGTGAGGACGTGACTCACGGGGGTCTTCTGTGCCTTTCGCCGTACGGGCTACTCGAAGGACGGGCCCTTGGTGCGGGTCCGCTTGATCTCGTAGAAGCCGGGGGTGGACGCGACGAGCAGGGTGCCGTCCCACAGCCGGGCCGCGGCCTCGCCGCGCGGGGTCGGGGTCACGACCGGGCCGAAGAAGGCGACGTCGCCCTCGCCGTCGGCGCCCGGAACGGAGATCACCGGGGTGCCGACCTCCTGGCCGACCCGGTCGATGCCGTTGTCGTGGGAGGCGCGCAGCACCTCGTCGTACTCGTCGGAGTCGGCGTAGGCGAGCAGTTCGGCGGGCAGGCCGACCTCGGCCAGCGCCTCGGCTATGACCTCACGGGTCGGGCCCTTGTCCTCGTTGTGGATACGGGTGCCGAGCGCGGTGTACAGCTTGCCGGTGACCTCGTCGCCGTGCTTCTGCTGGGCGGCCGTCACCACGCGGACCGGCGCCCAGCCCTTGGGGCCGAGCAGCTCGCGGTAGACCTCGGGCAGCTCGTCGAGCTTGTTCTCGTTGAGGACGGCGAGGCTCATCACGTGCCAGCGCACCTCGACGTCGCGCACCTTCTCGACCTCCAGCATCCAGCGGGACGTCATCCAGGCCCAAGGGCAGAGCGGGTCGAACCAGAAGTCGACCGGGGTCTTCTCGCGCACCTGGGTCTCGGTCATGTCTCTCCTCGGTGTCGTCTCAGGCGGAAAGGGCATCAGCCGCGCATGTCCTCCGTGCCCAACCAGGACTCCGTCGCGCGCATTCCCCTCGTGCGAGGATTCGACCCAAGAACGCGATCACGCACGAAGGAGTGCAGGTGCCCGGAGAGAATCTGTCCCGCGAGGAGGCCCGCGAGCGGGCCGAGCTGCTGTCCGTCGACGCGTACGAGGTCGTCCTCGACATCAGGTCGGCGGTGGACGAGGCCGAGCCGGCGGAGGGCCCCCGGACCTTCCGCTCGGTGACGACGATCCGCTTCCGGGCCGCGGTCCCCGGCGCCGCCACCTTCGCGGACCTGATCGCCCCTTCGGTCAACTCGGTGACGCTGAACGGGCGGTCGCTCGACGCGGCCGCCGTCTTCGACGGGTCCCGGATCGCCCTGGACGGCCTGGCCTCCGAGAACGTCCTGGTGGTGGACGCGAACTGCGCGTACAGCCGGACGGGCGAGGGCCTGCACCGCTTCGTGGACCCGGAGGACGGCGAGGTCTACCTCTACACGCAGTACGAGCCGGCCGACGCCCGCCGGGTGTACGCGAACTTCGAGCAGCCGGACCTGAAGGCCCCCTACCGCTTCGAGGTGACCGCGCCCGAGGGCTGGCAGGTGTGGAGCAACGGCGCCGAGGAGTCCCGCGAGGGCCAGACCCGGCGCTTCGCCGAGACCGCGCCGATCTCCACGTACATCACCTGCGTGGTGGCGGGCCCCTACCACTACGTGACGGACACCTACACCCGCGGGGACCTGACCATCCCGCTGGGCGCGATGTGCCGCAAGGGGCTGGCGAAGCACTTCGACGCGGACGACGTCTTCCTCGTCACCAAGCAGGGCTTCGACCTCTTCCACGAGATCTTCGACTACCCCTACCCGTTCGGGAAGTACGACCAGGCCTTCGTGCCGGAGTACAACCTGGGCGCCATGGAGAACCCGGGGATGGTGACCTTCCGGGAGGAGTACATCTTCCGCGGCAAGGTCACGCAGGCCTCCTACGAGCGGCGTGCGAACGTCATCCTGCACGAGATGGCGCACATGTGGTTCGGCGACCTGGTCACCATGAAGTGGTGGGACGACCTGTGGCTGAAGGAGTCCTTCGCGGACTTCATGGGCTCCTTCGGGCTCGTCGAGGCCACCCGCTTCGACCAGGCCTGGGTGACCTTCGCCAACAACCGCAAGGCGTGGGCCTACCGTGCCGACCAGCTGCCGTCCACGCACCCGATCACGGCCGACATCCGTGACCTGGAGGACGCCAAGCTGAACTTCGACGGCATCACCTACGCCAAGGGCGCGGCGGTGCTCAAGCAGCTGGTCGCGTACGTCGGCCGGGAGGCGTTCCTGGAGGGCGCGCGCCGCTACTTCAAGGCCAACGCCTACGGGAACACGACGCTGGACGACCTGCTGTCGGTGCTCGGCGAGGTGTCCGGGCGGGACATGACCGAGTGGTCGCGGGCCTGGCTCCAGACGGCGGGCGTGAACGCGCTGACCCCGGTGGTGACCTGTGACGCGGGCGGGCGGATCACCGAGCTCGCGGTCGTCCAGGAGGGCGAGGAGCTGCGGCCGCACCGGGTCGGCGTCGGCCTGTACCGGCTGGAGCCGGACGGCGCCCTGGTCCGCTACGCGCGGGCCGAGGCGGACGTCGCCGGCCCCCGTTCGGTGATCGGTGAGCTGGCCGGGCAGGACCGGCCCGACCTGGTCCTGGTCAACGACGAGGACCTCACCTACTGCAAGATCCGCTTCGACGAGGGTTCGCTGGCGACGCTGCGCGCGCACCTGGGCGACCTGGCGGATCCGCTGGCGCGGGCGCTGAGCTGGTCGGCGCTGTGGAACCTGACGCGCGACGGGCTGATGCCGGCGCGGGACTTCGTCTCGCTGGTGCTGGCGCACGCGGGCCGGGAGACGGACGTCGGCGTCCTGCAGATGCTGCACGCGCAGACGCAGACGGCGGTCACGCACTACGCGGCTCCGCAGCGGCGCGAGCGGATCGGCCGGGACCTGGCGGCGGGCGCGCTGCACCAGCTGCGGGTGGCGGAGCCGGGGTCGGAGCACCAGCTGACCTGGGCGCGGTTCTTCGCGGCGAGCGCGGCGACGGAGGGCGACTTCCAGCTGCTGCTGGGGCTGCTGGAGGGCTCGGCCCGGATCGACGGGCTGGAGGTCGACCAGGAGATGCGCTGGGACTTCCTGCTGCCGCTGGCCGCGCACGGGGCGGTGGACGAGGGCGTCCTGGCCGCCGAACTGGCCCGCGACGACACCGCGTCGGGCAGGCGGCACCAGGTGCGGTGCCTCGCGGCGCGTCCCTCGCAGGCGGTGAAGGACCAGGCGTGGGCGGCGGTCGTGGAGTCGGACGCGCTGTCCAACGCGCTGGTGGAGGCGACGATCGCGGGTATGCAGCAGCCCTCGCAGCGGGGCCTGCTGGCGGCCCACGCGGGGCGCTACTTCGAGGTGATCGAGCGGGTGTGGGCCGAGCGGTCGATCCAGATCGCGATGGACGTCGTGAAGGGGCTCTACCCCTCGCTCCAGGGCGACGCGGCCACCCTGGACGCCACGGACGCCTGGCTCGCCGGGCACGCGGACGCCGCCCCCGCGCTGCGCCGCCTGGTCCTGGAGTCCCGTGACGACCTGGCCCGGGCCCTTGCCGCGCAGCGGTGCGACGCGGCGGCCGGCTGACGGGGGCTCCGCCCCCGCACCCCGCGCCTCGGACGCCGGCGGGCTGGAACTGCCGACCCGCCGGCGTCTGAGGACCGGTCCGTTCACCCGTACGGGCGCACCTCATCGGCAGTCGAACGTCCGTACTTTAGCCCCGGCTTGTCCGGATTTGTCGACGAGCGTGTAACAGGGGTTAGCAAGGCCATGGCCTGAGGGAATCACCGCGTCATGAACCACAACGCACCCCTCCCCCTCGCCCACCTCACCGGCAACCGCCCCCGCGTGCTGACCCTCGCACAGCTGCGCGAGCACGGCGTCACCGCCTCCGAGGCCGCCGAGCGGCCGTGGCGGCAGATCCTGCCGGGCGTGTTCCTGCTCCACTCCGGGCCGGCGACCAGCGAGGAGCGGCTGCACGCCGCACTGCTGTACGCGGGGCGGCGCGGCGGGGGCGAGGTCATGATCACCGGATCGGCGGCGCTGGCCCTGTACCGCTTCGCCTCCGCGCCCCCGCTGCTCGCCCTGTCGCACATCGACGTACTGGTGCCGGGCACGCGGCGGCTGCGGTCCACGGGCGACGTACGGATCGTGCGCGCGCGCACCGCGCCGCGGCCGCAGGAGGTCACAGGGCTGCCCGTGGCACCCGTCGCGCGGGCCGTCGCCGACGCCGTCGCGCAGCTGTCCGACACCGGCGCCGTACGCCGGCTGCTGAGCGAGGCCGTCCGCAGCGGGCACTGCGAACCGGCCGCGATCGTACGGGAGCTGACGGTGGCCCGGCTGCTGGGCCGGCCGCACATCGTGGACGCCGTCGAGTCCCTGCTCGCGGAGGGCCGGGCCATGGCCGAGGACCGGCTGTACCACCTCGTGCGCGGCTACGAGCTGCCCGACCCGGTCTGGAACGCGGACCTGCGGATCCCGGGCGGCCCCCACCTCGGCGGGGTCGACGCGTACTGGCCGGAGCACGCCGTGGCGGTGGAGATCGACACGCGCGCCCCGCGCCAGGGGGAGGACGAGGAGTGGTCCGAGTGCGTGCGCAAGCGGGAGACCCTGGAGCGGCTCGGGGTGACCGTCGTCCACGTCACCCCGCGCAAGCTCCGCGACTGGCCCGAGCAGCAGGCCGCGGTCATCCGCACCGCCCTGACGGCGGCCGACGACCGCGAGCCCGCCGCCTACCTGGTGGTGCTCCCCAGGTGAGGCGAGTACTCCGGGGTGCTCCACAGCAGCCGCCCCGGGTGCACGGCCTCCACCACCGACTCCACCCGGAAGCGGGTGCGGCGGCCGCCGTCGGCCGCGAACTCCGTCCGGGCCCGGCCGCTGAGCTGGAGCACGGCGCCGCTCTCCCAGTCGGGGAAGAGCAGTCCGGCCCGCGGGTCGGCCGTCAGGTTGCCCAGGGTCAGGAACATCGCGTTCCCCGCATAGTCCGGCCAGGCCAGCTCGACCGGCGACAGCACCTCGACGAATCCCGGCAGGCCGCCGCGGTGACTGGCGTCGGCTCCGTCCGCCTCCGCCGTGGTGGCGACGAAGAAGGTGTCGGCGCGCCGGACGGCACGCACCTGGCCGGGGGTCAGAGCATCCCCGCGGCGCACGACGCCCGAGCCCCGCGCGACCCGTTCCAGCGGCTGCCGCTGCTGAAGGTACTTGGGGCAGTTGGCGAAGACCTGCTCGGCCTCGACGGCGAAGCCCCGCGGTGTCGCCGAGAGGGTTCCGTTCAGCCGCATCCGGCGCCGGGTGCGCGGGTCGAGCGCGATGGTCCCGACCCGCGTCCCGTCCGCGGCCAGCGCCTCCGCGAGGGGATCCCCGGCCGGCACCCCTCCGGCGACGGCGATCCGGTGCGGACCGGTGGCCCGTACGAAGCCGGGCGGGCCGGTGAGCAGGGAGGCCCACATCCGGCCCGCGCCGTCGGCGGCGCCGACGACCAGGTGTGGCTGGAGCTCCAGGAAGGCCGCGGCGACATCGCGGATGCCCGTACCGATCGAGCGGCCGACGTGCTCGGCCGGCCCGCGCACGCCCACCCGCTCCTGCACCGCCAGCGACCCCCAGTGGTAAACGCCGCCCATTAGAAGAACCCGCAGGTCGGCGCCCCCGCGACGGGGGCGGGCTCGTTCTCGGCGCCGGTCGGTACGGAGATCTCCAGGCGGGTGCCGTCGGGGTCGTGGAAGAAGATCCCGCCGGAGGCCGCGCCCTCGCCGTGCGCGACGACGCCCTCGTAGGCGAACGCGACGCCCAGGCCGCGCAGCCGCTCCTCGTAGGCGCGCACCTCCTCGACGGCGCCGGCGGAGAACGCCAGGTGGTGCAGTCCCGCGGCGGCCGGGGCGTAGGCGCCGTCGGCCTGCTCCCAGAGGGTGAGGACGAGCTCGCCGTCCAGGCCGAGGAAGGCGAAGCGGCGGCCCTCCTCCTTGCCCTCGCCGATCACCTGGAAGTCGAGGGCGTCCCGGTAGAAGTCGAGCGAGCGCTCCAAGTCGGTGACGTTCAGGCCGATGTGCCCGGTGCGGAGCTTGCTGATGGCAGTGGTCATGACGGGTCCTTCCCCGGAGGCCGTTCCACGAGTCTAACCTTCTAAACCCAAGTTAAAGGTTAGGATGGGTGGCGTCAACCGCTCACGTACCCTTGAGGGGTTAGCGAGCGAGGAGACGGACATGACGACGGCGGACGCACGGCCCCTGACCGGGGAGCCGATCGCCCTCGACCTGTTGAACACCCGCTGGATGCGGGAGGGGGAGATCGCCGACCTCTTCGCCGGCGCCTTCGGGCTGAGCCGGGTGGAAGGCCTCGCGGTCTGGCTGGAGTCCACCGGCCTGGCCGGCCGCTTCCGGGCCGACGCCCCCACGCTCGTCCACCTGATGACCGCGCGCGAGGCGCTGGCCCGCGCGGTGGCGGACCCGGCCGACGAGAGCGCCCGCACCCTGGTCGACGCCGTGCTGGAGCACGGCCGCATCCGCGCCACTCTGACGGCCGAAGGACCGGGCGAGCGCGCCGAGTTCGACGACGCCAGCTGGGGGCCGGCCTGGACGGCCGCCCGCAACTACCTGGAGCTGCTGGCCACCGCGCCCGACCGGATCCGCAAGTGCGCCTCGGAGAGCTGCGTGCTGCACTTCCACGACACCTCGCGCAACGGAACCCGGCGCTGGTGCTCGATGTCCGCCTGCGGAAACCGGGCGAAGGCCTCACGCCACTACGCGCGCACGCGCGAGCGCTGACCGGTCGAAATCTGTCACACCCGCATCGGCGAACATCCCCGGCAGGGTCCTGACTTGAGGCCATCAAGTCGACAAATCAACTCCTCGACCTCGATGGTTCGCACCACTGCGCCCTGATACGGCCCCACTGGCGGATTCCGTTCGGTGGCGGGTCTCCGCCACTGTAGGTCTCGGTCGATGACATCCCTCCCCAAAGACCTGTCGCTTGAGGAAAGCTGACCGGTCATCCGGCACCGAAATCCGGACCGTATCTTTCACTTACCAGGGATGCTGATGACCCTCGAATCCCCCAGCTCCATACCCGGGGCCAGACGCGTCGCGCGCGTCGCGGCCGCGGCCGGCCTGGTCGCCGCCCTCGCGGCGACCGGCGCCGGGCCCGCGTTCGCGGCGACCGGCGCGGACACCCCGGGCACCTCGCCCGCGGTCAAGTCCGCCGACCAGAAGCTCGGTTCGGCCGACGTCGAGCTCCTCCAGGAGGCCAAGGCCAAGGGCGAGGCGAACGTCACCGTCATGGTGGCCACCGCCCCCGGCCAGACCAAGCAGGTCGCCGACCAGCTGGACGCCGTCAAGGGCGCCTCGGTCGGCCGGACGTACGACAACCTCGGCTACGTGCGCGCCACCCTGCCGACCGGCCAGGCGGAGGCCGCGCTGAAGGCGGCCGCCAAGCTGTCCTCGGTGCACGGCATCGACCTGCGCCACGAGATCCAGCTGCCGAACCCGCGTCCCGACGCCGACCGGGAGACCGGCACGGTCAAGAAGACCGCGGCCGAGACGTACCCGGCGCCGGACAGGAACACGCCGGCGAAGAACCCGTACAACCCGTCCTTCGAGACCGGCGCGGTCGACTTCGTCGCGAAGAACCCGCAGGCCGACGGCCGCGGCGTGACCATCGGCATCATGGACTCGGGTGTGGACCTCGGCCACCCGGCCCTGCAGAAGACCACCACCGGCGAGCGCAAGATCGTCGACTGGGTGACGGCCACCGACCCGATCACCGACAACGACGGCACCTGGCGCGCCCAGATCACCCCGGTGACCTCGGCCGGCGGCACCTTCACCGCGGGCGGCCAGAGCTGGAAGGCGCCCGAGGGCAGCTTCCAGTGGAGCCGGTTCAGCGAGTCGATCACCGCCACCGGCGACATGGCGGGCGACGTCAACCGGGACGGGGACACCACCGACCGGTTCGGCATGCTCTACGACGCCGCCGCCGGCACCGTCCGCGTCGACACCGACCAGGACGGCGACTTCACGAACAACGAGCCGATGAAGCCGTACAAGGACGGCTACCAGATCGGCTACTTCGGCACGGACAACCCGGCGACCGAGGTCGCCGAGCGGATCCCGTTCGTGATCGAGATCCGCAAGGACGTCCCGATGGACCCGCTGGGCGGGGACTGGGTCGGCAAGAAGGCCGACTTCGTCAACATCGGCATCATCGAGTCCGAGCACGGCACGCACGTCGCCGGCATCACCGCCGCCAACAGCCTCTTCGGCGGCAAGATGAACGGCGAGGCGCCCGGCGCCAAGCTCGTCTCCTCGCGCGCCTGCTCCTGGTCCGGCGGCTGCACCAACATCGCGCTGACCGAGGGCATGATCGACCTCGTCGTCAACCGCGGCGTGGACATCGTCAACATGTCGATCGGCGGCCTGCCCGCGCTGAACGACGGCAACAACGCGCGCGCCGAGCTCTACCGCAACCTCGTCGACACCTACGGCGTCCAGCTGGTCATCTCGGCCGGCAACTCCGGTCCGGGTGTGAACACCATCGGCGACCCGGCCCTCGCGGACAAGGTCATCTCCGTGGGCGCCTCGGTCTCCAAGGAGACGTGGGCCGCCAACTACGGCTCCGGCGTCAGCACGAAGTACAACATGTTCCCCTTCTCCTCGCGCGGTCCGCGTGAGGACGGCGGCTTCACGCCGACCATCAGCGCCCCCGGCGCGGCCATCAACACCATCCAGACCTGGCTGCCCGGCGCGCCGGTGAAGGAGGCCGGCTACGGCCTTCCGGCCGGTTACGGCATGCTCCAGGGCACCTCGATGGCCTCGCCGCAGGCGGCGGGCGCGAGCGCGCTGCTGATCTCGGCCGCGAAGCAGCAGGGCATCAAGCTGACCCCTGCCTCCCTGCGGGTCGCCCTCACCAGCTCCGCGAAGAAGATCGACGGCGTTCCGGCGCACGCGCAGGGCTCCGGTCTGATCGACGTCGATGGCGCGTGGGAGTCCATCCAGCGCGACGCCAAGGCCAACGAGTTCACCGTCAAGGCGCCGGTCGACACCGCGATCGACCAGTTCCTGAAGACCCCGGGCTTCGGCACCGGCCTGTACGACCGCGAGGGCGGCCTCAAGGTCGGCCAGAAGAAGGTCTACAACGTCGTCGTCACCCGCACCACGGGTGTCAAGTACGGCACCCGGCACGACCTGAGCTGGCGCAACAACGACGGCACCTTCAAGGTCGTCGGCGGCTACGACTACGTCACCCTGCCGCTGAACAAGCCCGTCACCATCAAGGTCGAGGCCAACGCCAAGACCGCCGGCGTCCACAGCGGCATCCTGCAGCTGGACGACGAGACCACCGAGGGCATCGACAAGCAGATCCTCACGACCGTCGTGGCTTCCGCCCCCCTGGCCGCGCCGGCGTACTCCCTGTCGCAGTCCTCCACCGTGCAGCGCAACTCGCACAAGTCGTACTTCGTGACCGTGCCGCCGGGCGCCAAGAGCCTTGAGGTCGCCCTCGGCGGTCTCGCGGCGGGCGCCCAGACGCGCTTCATCGCGATCCACCCGTACGGCGTGCCGGTCGACCCGACGGCCACGACGAACTGCTACCCGAACTACGACAACCCGGCGAACACCTGCCGCCCCGACGTGCGCTCGTACCCCGAGCCGACGCCGGGCGTCTGGGAGATCGAGGTCGAGGCCCGGCGTACCTCGCCGGTGCTGGACAACCCGTTCAAGCTGGACGTCTCCGTGCTCGGCGCGGCCTTCGACCCCGCGGTCAAGGTCCTGCCCGAGGTGAAGCAGGGCACCCCGGCCGCGGTCCAGTGGAGCGTCAAGAACGCGGGCGCGGCCATCACCGGCGGCAAGCTCAAGGGCGGCCCGCTCGGTTCCGCGAAGGTCGCCAAGCCGACCCTCGCCAACGGTGAGACCCACACCACCGAGATCGCGGTGCCCGCGGGCACCTCGCGCCTCGACGTCGCCATCGGCAAGGTGTCCGACACCGGCGCCGACCTGGACCTTGAGGTCTACAAGGACGGCGTCAAGGTGGGCTCCGCCGCCGACGGCGACTCCGAGGAGGCCGTGAGCCTGGTGAACCCGGCCGCGGGCACCTACACCGTCAAGGTGATCGGCTACGCGATCCCGTCCGGCTCCACCACGTACGACTACCGCGACGTGTTCTTCTCGGCCGCCCTGGGCTCCGTCCAGGTCGACGAGGCCGCCGCGGTGAACCTCGCCACCGGCGCCACCGCGCAGGTCTCGGCGAACGTCCTGGTCACCGGCGCGGCCCCCGAGGGCCGTCAGTTCTTCGGCCAGGTCGAGCTGCTCAACGCCCGCGGCACCGCCGCCGGCACCGGCAGCGTGCAGATCGAGAAGGTCCTCCCGTAGCACCTTCCGCAGAAGGACCCCGAGGGGGCGGCGCTCTTGGCGAGCACCGCCCCCTCGGGCCGTTCCCCGGCGTGCGTTTTCGGCCCCCGGTCGATCATGTCCGGATACCGGACGTGACAGATCGGTTGTTAACCGGCCCCGACCAGGCAAAACGGCCGTCCGGAGGCCGTGAAACAAGGCCGCGACGCACACGTCACAGGTGTTCACATTCAGAACACCGTCCGGTCCTCGGACAATGGATTGGACAAGGCTCGTGGGGTCGAACGCATGATGGCCTCACGCGCGCCCGCGACACATGGATCAAGAGGAGTCAACGTGAGGGTCGGAATCGTCGGAGCCACCGGTCAGGTCGGCGCAGTCATGCGCAGCATCCTCGCCGAGCGCAAGTTCCCGGTGGACGAGCTGCGCCTGTTCGCCTCGGCCCGGTCCGCCGGCTCGACGATCGAGTGGGAGGGCCGCGAGATCACGATCGAGGACGCCTCCGCGGCCGACTACTCCGGCCTGGACATCGTGCTCTTCTCGGCGGGCGGCGCCACCTCGAAGGCCCTGGCCGAGAAGGTCGCCTCGCAGGGCGCCGTCGTCATCGACAACTCCTCCGCCTGGCGCAAGGACCCCGAGGTCCCCCTCGTGGTCTCCGAGGTCAACCCGCACGCGATCAGGAACCGACCCAAGGGCATCATCGCGAACCCGAACTGCACCACCATGGCGGCCATGCCGGTGCTGCGCCCGCTGCACGACGAGGCCGGCCTGTCCGCGCTGGTCGCCACCACCTACCAGGCCGTCTCCGGCTCGGGCCTGGCCGGTGTCGCCGAGCTCGACGGCCAGGTCAAGGCCGTCTCCGAGGGTGCGACCGGGCTGGTCCACGACGGCGGTGCCGTCGACTTCCCCGAGCCGGGCGTCTACAAGCGCCCGATCGCCTTCAACGTGCTCCCGCTCGCGGGCTCGATCGTCGACGACGGCTCCTTCGAGACCGACGAGGAGCAGAAGCTCCGCAACGAGTCCCGCAAGATCCTGGAGATCCCGGAGCTCAAGGTCTCGGGCACCTGCGTGCGCGTGCCGGTCTTCTCCGGCCACTCCCTCCAGATCAACGCCCGCTTCGACCGCCCGATCAGCGTCGAGCGCGCCTACGAGCTGCTGAAGGACGCTGACGGCGTGGAGCTCTCCGAGATCCCGACCCCGCTCCAGGCCGCCGGCAAGGACGCCTCGTACGTGGGCCGCATCCGCGTCGACGAGACGGTGGAGAACGGCCTCGCGCTGTTCGTGTCCAACGACAACCTCCGCAAGGGTGCCGCGCTGAACGCGGTCCAGATCGCGGAGCTGGTCGCCGAGGAGCTGCGCGGCTGATCCACCGCAGGCACGAAGGGAGGGCGGGCGCCGTGCGGCGCCCGCCCTCCCGCCGTGTCAGGGCCGCGTCAGGGCCGGCGCGGCGGTCCGGAAGTTCCACGGCCTCGCGTTCGCCCGTGGATTACTCAGGGGCGGCGGCCCTCACCCCGTGGAAGGATGTCCGGGCAACGTCACCATCGAAGGAGATGACCGCGTGCCAGGCACGAACCTCACCCGTGAAGAGGCTCAGCAGCGTGCGAAGCTGCTCACCGTCGACTCGTACGAGATCGAACTCGATCTCACCGGTGCGCAGGAGGGCGGGACCTACCCGTCCGTGACCACCGTGCGCTTCCAGTCGGCCGAGGCCGGGGCGGAGACCTTCATCGACCTGGTCGCCCCCGCGGTGCACGAGGTCGTCCTCAACGGCAAGTCGCTCGACGTCGCGGCAGTCTTCCGCGACTCGCGGATCGCCCTGGCGCACCTCGCGGCCGGAGCCAACGAGCTGCGCGTCGTCGCGGACTGCGCGTACACCAACACCGGTGAGGGCCTTCACCGCTTCGTCGACCCGGTCGACCAGCAGGCCTACCTCTACACCCAGTTCGAGGTGCCTGACGCGCGGCGGGTCTTCGCCAGCTTCGAGCAGCCCGACCTGAAGGCGACGTTCCAGTTCACCGTGACGGCCCCCGAGGGCTGGACGGTCATCTCGAACTCCCCGACGCCGGCGCCCGCGGACGTCAAGGACAACGTCTGGCGCTTCGAGCCGACCCCGCGCATCTCCTCGTACATCACGGCGCTCATCGTCGGCCCGTACCACTCGGTGCACAGCTCCTACGAGGGCCCGAACGGGCAGAGCGTGCCGCTCGGCATCTACTGCCGGCCCTCGCTCGCCGAGTTCCTCGACGCGGACGCGATCTTCGACGTGACCCGGCAGGGCTTCGACTGGTTCCAGGAGAAGTTCGCCTACGACTACCCCTTCGCCAAGTACGACCAGCTGTTCGTGCCGGAGTTCAACGCGGGCGCGATGGAGAACGCGGGCGCGGTCACCATCCGCGACCAGTACGTCTTCCGCTCGAAGGTGACGGACGCGGCGTACGAGGTGCGCGCGGAGACCATCCTCCACGAGCTCGCCCACATGTGGTTCGGCGACCTCGTCACCATGGAGTGGTGGAACGACCTGTGGCTGAACGAGTCGTTCGCCACGTACACGTCCATCGCGTGCCAGGCGTACGCGGAGGGCTCGAAGTGGCCGCACGCGTGGACCACCTTCGCCAACTCCATGAAGACGTGGGCGTACCGGCAGGACCAGCTGCCGTCCACGCACCCGATCATGGCCGACATCCGCGACCTCGACGACGTCATGGTCAACTTCGACGGCATCACCTACGCCAAGGGCGCCTCGGTCCTCAAGCAGCTCGTCGCCTACGTCGGCATGGACGCCTTCTTCAAGGGCGTGCAGGCGTACTTCAAGGCGCACGCCTTCGGCAACACGCGTCTGTCGGACCTGCTGGGCGCCCTGGAGGAGACCTCGGGCCGTGACCTGGCCGCCTGGTCGAAGGCGTGGCTGGAGACGGCCGGCATCAACGTCCTGCGCCCGGAGATCACCACCGATGCCGACGGCGTGATCACCGCCTTCGGCATCCGCCAGGAGGCGCCGCCGCTGCCCGCCGGGGCCAAGGGCGAGTCCACCCTGCGCCCGCACCGCGTCGCGGTGGGCCTGTACGAGCTGCGGGACGGCGCGCTCGTGCGTACCGACCGGATCGAGCTGGACATCGACGGCGCGTTGACGACGGTGCCGGAGCTCGTGGGCCGCGCCCGCCCGGCGGTCGTCCTGCTGAACGACGACGACCTGTCGTACGCGAAGGTCCGCCTGGACGAGGAGTCCCTCGCCGTGGTCACCTCGCACATCGGCGACTTCACGGAGTCCCTGCCGCGCGCCCTGTGCTGGGCCTCGGCCTGGGACATGACCCGTGACGGGGAGCTCCCGACCCGCGACTACCTCTCGCTGGTGCTGTCGGGCATCGGCAAGGAGTCCGACATCGGCGTCGTGCAGTCCCTGCACCGGCAGGTGAAGCTGGCGATCGACCTGTACGCGGACCCGGCGTGGCGCGAAGAGGGCCTGGCGGCCTGGACGGAGGCCACCCTGGAGCACCTGCGTGCGGCGGAGCCGGCCGGCGACCACCAGCTGGCGTGGGCGCGGGCCTTCGCGGCGACCGCCCGTACGGAGGAGCAGCTGGCGTACCTGTCGGCGCTGCTGGACGGCTCGGCCGTCGTCGAGGGGCTGGCCGTCGACACCGAGCTGCGGTGGGCGTTCCTGGAGCGGCTCGCCGCGACGGGCGTCGCCGACGAGGCGGCGATCGCGGCGGAGCTGGAGCGGGACGCGACGGCGGCCGGCGAGCGCCACGCGGCGACGGCGCGGGCGGCCCGCCCGACGGCCGAGGCCAAGGCCGCGGCGTGGGCGTCGGTGGTGGAGTCCGACGACCTGCCGAACGCGGTGCAGGAGGCGGTGATCGGCGGCTTCGTCCAGACCGACCAGCGCGAGCTGCTGGCCCCGTACACCGCGAAGTACTTCGCGGCGGTCAAGGAGGTCTGGGAGACGCGCAGCCACGAGATCGCCCAGCAGATCGCGGTGGGCCTGTACCCGGCCCTCCAGGTCTCGCGGGAGACCCTTGAGGCGACGGACGCCTGGCTGGCCTCGGCGGAGCCGAGCGCCGCGCTGCGGCGGCTGGTGTCGGAGTCCCGGGCGGGCGTGGAGCGCGCGCTGAAGGCCCAGGCCGCCGACGCCGCCTCCGCTGCCGCTCAGGCCTGACGGCTCGCGCCGTAGCCGGGGCTCCGCCCCGGACCCCGCGCCTCAAACGCCGGCGGGGCTGAATTTCAGCCCGCCCGGCGTTTGAGGGCACGGGCGCGGAGCGCACGTAGGGGTCCGGGGCGGAGCCCCGGGAGCGTACCGTCAGGGCCTGGCGGCGACGGTCCGCAGGGCCGTGAGTACGTGCGCCACCGCGGGAGCGGATTCGGCTCCGCGGCGGACCGCCGCGATCACGTGGCGCGTCGGCCGGTCCCGCGAGAGCACCCGCACGGCCACGCCCGACGCCCGGCTCGACACCATCCGCGGGACCAGGGCGACGCCCATCCCCGCCTCGACCATGGCCAGGATGGCCGTCCAGCCCGACGCCGAGTGGGCCTGTTCGGGGACGAAGCCCGCCGCCTCGCACGCGCCGCGGGCGATCTGTGACCACGGGCCGCTGCCGCCGTAGATCCACGGGTCCGCGGACAGGTCCGCCAGCCGCAGGTCCTCCGCGTCGCGCAGGGGGTGCCCCGGCGGGAGCGCCACGTCCAGCGGGTCCTCCATCAGCGTGACGCGGGTGAAGCGCCGGTCCCGCGCGGTCGGGGCGTGCGCGGCCAGGGACAGTGCCAGGTCGACGCCGCCGGCCGACAGCAGTTCGTACGATTCCGCGGCCTCGGTCTCCCGGACCCGGACCTCAACCCCCGGGTGGGTCGTCCGCAGCCGAGCCACGGCCGGGACCACCAGCGCGGGCACGGCGGTGGAGAACGCGCCGACGCGTACCTCCCCCGCGTCCCCGGCCAGGTATCCCGCCAGTTCCGCGTCGGCCCGCTCCAGCTGTGCGAACACCGCCTCCGTGTGCCGCAGTACGAGGTGCGCCGCGTCGGTGAGGCGGACCCGGCGGCCCTGGGCCTCCAGCAGCACCACCCCCAGTTGCCGGGCGAGGTTCGTCAGCTGCTGCGAGACGGCCGAGGGCGTCATGTGCAGCGCCTCGGCCGTGCGGGTCACGGTCCCCCGTTCGGCGAGGGTCCGCAGGATCCGCAGCTTCTTGATGTCCCACTCGGTCATGGGCCCGAACCTACCGGCGGGCACTTCCCAGCCCGACCCCGCCGAGGATCAGCGCCATGCACAGCAGTTGGGCCGGCCCGGTCGGCTCGCCCAGGAGCAGGAGGCCGAGGCCCGCGGCGCACACCGGCTGGAGGTAGTAGACGATTCCCGCCCGGGCCGCCCCGATGACCGACACGGCCTTGTTCCAGGCGAAGAAGGCGACGGCCGAGGAGAACACCCCGACGTAGAGCAGCGGTCCGACGGTGCCGGCGGTCGTCTCGAAGCCGCCCTGGACGTGGAGGGAGACGGCGTAGGCGGGGGCCAGCATCAGCGCGCCGAGGACGAAGGTGGTGATCAGGAAGGCGAGTCCGCCGAGTTCGGCGGGCTTGCGCTTGAGCAGGGCGCTGTACGTGGCGAAGGAGAGGGCGGCGGCGAACATCCACAGGTCTCCGGCGCCGAGGTCGAAGCCGATCGAGCCGTCCCCGACGAGGAGCAGCACTCCGAAGGCGGCCAGCAGCATGCCGAGGGTGCGGCGGGCGCCGAGGCGTTCGCCGCCGAGGCGGGCGTAGAGCGCCATGATCACGGGCGAGGCGGCCATGATCATGCCCATGTTGGAGGCGGAGGTGGTCAGTCCGGCCTGGTGGACGAGGGTGTTGTAGAGGGCTACGCCGAACAGCGAGGCGAGGGCGACGAAGCCGAAGTGGCGCCGGATCAGGGCCCGCTGCTGCCAGGCCTGGCGTGCGGCGAAGGGGGCGACGGCGAGCAGGGCGATGATCCAGCGCCAGAAGACCGCCTGTACGGGTGGCACGGTTTCGGCCATGCCGCGGGTGGCGACGAAGCTGCCGGACCAGACGACCGTCGCGAGCAGGGCCAGGAGTACGCCGAACCCGGCGGCACCCTTCCTGCCGGTGCCGCCGGTGCTGCCGGTGCTGCTGCCGGGCTCGGCGTGCGAAACGGTGCGGGCGCGGTCCGTGACGGCCACTGTGTGTCTTCCCCTCGGGGTCGGTCCGGTGTGAGGGTCCTACCGTCGCACCCGCCGATCGGTCAGGTCCATCGAAATGTTTCGATTGTTCTTTTCAGCAGAACTGAACGGTTGCGGGGTGCGGGCCACCGCCAGCTGTCCGGCGACGGTGGCTCCGAAGGCGATGGCCATGCCGGCGAGCTGTACGGGAGTGAGCGCCTGCCCGAGGGCCGCCCAGCCGATGACGGCCGCGGTGAGCGGGGAGAGCGGTCCCAGCAGGGTGACCGAGGTGGCGCTGAGCTGCCCGATGCCGCGGAACCAGAGCCAGTAGGCGATGCTGGTGTTGATCAGCATCATGTAGCCGTAGCCGAGGAGGGCCTTGCCGTCGAGGGCGGGAGGGGCGCCCTCGACGAGGGCGGCGACCGGGATGATCGCCAGTCCGCCGGCGGTGAGCTGCCAGCCGGTCATGGCCAGCGGCCCCACGCCCTCGGGGCGCCCCCACCGCTTGGTCATGACGGTGCCCGCGGCCATGGAGGCGGAGGAGACCACACCGGCGACGACGCCGACCAGGTCGAGTGCCGCGTTGGCCGTGAGGACGACCATGCTCACGCCGAAGGCCCCCGTGACGGCGGCCAGTACGGTACGCAGGCTCGCGCGCTCCCCGAGGAGGAGGGCTGCCAGGCCGACGACGAACAGGGGGCCGGCGGAGCCGAGGACGGCCGCGACTCCGCCGGGCAGGCGGTAGGCGGAGAGGAACAGGAGCGGGAAGAAGGCGCCGATGTTGAGGGTGCCGAGGACGGCGGACTTCCACCACCACTCGCCCTTGGGCAGGGTGCGGGCGAGTGCGGTCAGCAGCAGTCCCGCGGGCAGGGCCCGCATGACGCCGGTGAACAGGGGCCGGTCGGGCGGCAGCAGTTCGGAGGCGACCGCGTAGGTCGATCCCCAGGAGACGGGGGCGAGGGCGGTCAGCGCGACGGTGGCGAGACGCTTCATGGCGGACGGCTCCTCGGGCGGGTGAGGACAGGGGGACGCGGGACCGTGCGGCTGGTTCAGGCGGCGGCGGTGGCCGGCCGTCGGTCGGCGGCGGGCGCCGACGCGGCCGCGTCGGTCGGGGCCGGAGTCGGGGGCTCGGCGTGCACGGCCTCGGCCGGCAGGTGCCGCTCCAGCCTCAGCAGCGCCAGGGCGGCGCCGAGGGCGGCGGCGGTGAGGACGGCCCAGGGCAGGCGGCCGTCCACGGCGAGCAGGGCGGTGAAGAGGGAGGGGGCGAGAGCGGTGGCCAGCGAGTAGGACAGCTGGTAGGTGGCCAGGTAGCGGCCGCGGACCGGCTCGGGGGCGGCGGAGACGGAGAGGGCGCCGCCGGAGGGGCTGTGCACCAGCTCGCCGAGGGTGTAGACGACGACGATGACGAGCAGGGCGACCAGGGTGGCGCTCTGGCCGGGGCGCAGTGTGCCGAGGACGATCTGGCCGGCGAAGGCGGCGGCGAAGAGCAGTGCGCCGAGGGCGGCCGAGCGGGTGCGGCGGGCTCCGGAGCGGCGCACCCGGCCGGCGACGAGTACGCCGATCCCGGCGCACAGGGCGGTGTTGAGGGTGAAGGCCGCTCCGGTGAGGGAGTCGGGGGCCGCCAGCCAGGTGGAGAGGTAGAGGGGGAAGAGGACGGAGAGGGCGGAGTAGCCGAGCGCGGTGAGGAAGTTGGCGGCGGTCAGCCCGAGGAAGGGGCGGTCGCGCAGGACCATCCGGTAGCCGGCGGCCGGCCGTCCGGCGGAGGGGCCGGCCGGCTCGGCCGGGACCGGCCGGACCCGGCCGACGAGCAGTCCGGCGAGCGCGAAGGCGAGGGAGTTGGCCCAGGCGGTGTAGGTGAAGCCGCCGGTGCCCCACAGTGCGAGCACGCCGGAGACGGCGAGCGCGCCCGCCCCCATCCCGGCGTTCTGCAGGGCCCGGGTGGACGCCTGGAGCCGGTCGCGGGCGGCGCCGCGCGCCACCTCCCCGATCAGGGACTGCTGCACGACGGAGAAGGAGCGGTCGGCGAGGGCGGTGACGAGGGCGACGGCCGCGAACGCCGGCAGGGAGCTCGCGAAGGGGTAGAGGGCGAAGCCGAGCGCCCGGATCCCGTAGAGCACCAGGTTGACCCGTTTGGCGCCGAACCGGTCGACGGCGGAGCCGGCCAGGGGCATGAAGGCCAGTCCGGCCACCCCGGTGATCGTCATGACCAGGCCGACGAGGGTGAAGGAGAGGCCGGTGACGTGGTGGAAGAAGACGAGCGAGAAGGGGACGTACATGCCGATCCCGATCGCGCTGATTCCGATGCCGAGGAGCAGCGACCGCTCCCCCGCGACCTTCGCCTCTCCGGCTTCGGATGTCCTGCCCCTGAACACTGCCATGACGGCCTCTCCCCCGATTCGGTTGCCGGTAAATAGCTTACCGCTAAGCTACTTACCGTCAAGCAACTTTCTTGCGAACGATCTGGCGGGACCGGAATACTGCGCTCATGAGTGAGGACAAGGACGCGGTCGACGCGATCACCGCCCAGTGGTTCGCCGTGCGCCCCGAGCTGAACACGGCACCCATGGCCGTCTTCGGGCGCATCTACCGGATCGCCAAGGCGATGGGCGACGCGATGGAGGACTGCTACCAGCGCTTCGGCATCTCGCGCGGGGAGTTCGACGTCGTCGCCACGCTGCGCCGCTCGGGCGCCCCGTACACGCTCTCGCCCCGCCAGCTCTCGGCCACGCTCATGCTCACCACGGGCGGCATGACCGGGCGGCTGGACAAGCTGGAGAAGGCCGGGCTGCTCTGCCGCAAGCCCGATCCGCACGACCGGCGGGGGCTCCAGGTCACGATCACCGACCGCGGCCTCGCGCTCGTCGACGAGGCGGTCAGCGCCGGCCTCGATGTGCAGCGCGCCGCGCTCACCGGTTTCACCGACGAGGAGGTCGGGCAGCTCGCCGGCCTGCTCCGCAAACTGCTGGCCGGCGTCTGAGGACATGACGAGGCGCCGGGGGTCGACGCACGGCCGATGCGGTTCGGCGGTGCGGACCCCCGGCGCCCGGGAAGGTCACGCGGCTCCGGCCCCCCAGGGGCCGGGCCGGGTCAGGCCTGCTTCTTCTTCGGCCTGTCCGTCGACTTGTCAAGGGCCATCACGAGACCCACGATGACCAGGAAAATCACGAGCGGCAGGGCCACGTACAGGCCGAGCGTCTCGCCGATGCTCAGGCCCGGGCCCGGGTCGTCGCCGTCGTCGCGGGTCAGCGCGAGGGCCGGAGACGTCATCAGCAGCATCATCAGCGTCGTTCCGGCCGTGACGGCGCCGGCGCGCAGAGCGTTCTTCTTGTCCACGGTGCAAACGTAGCGAACACCTAAACGCGGCGCGCGCCCGGGGGTGCCGTACGGGGAAGCGCCCCCTCCCGGACCGCGCTGAGCAGCGCGTTCGCCCGGGGCGCGGCCATCAGCTCCTCCAGTGTCAGGGGCCGGCCCGAGGCATCGGCGACCGGCAGGCGCCAGTTGGGGTACTGGTCCCAGGTGCCCGGCAGGTTCTGCGGCCGCCGGTCGCCCACCGCGTCCGGCAGCCATACGCCGACCAGGCGCGCGGGGGTGCGCAGCAGGAAGCCGTACAGGGCCTGTACGGCGGCCTCCTCGCCCTTGGTGTCGAGGCCGAGGCCGTCCAGCAGCTCCAGCCACTCGGCGGTGTCGGCGGCGTCCTCGGCCCGTTCCCCCTCGGCCGGGCGGGTCAGCAGGCCCAGGCGGTCGCGCAGTTCCACGTGCGCGCCGGCGAGCTTGGCGGCCGTGGGGGGCAGGTCGTGGGTGGTGACGGTGGCCAGGCAGTCCGCCCGCCAGGCATGGGGGGCGAGCGGGCCGCCGTCGCCCGCCCAGTCCCGCTCGAACCACAGCACCGACGTGCCGAGCACCCCGCGCCGGGCCAGCGCCCGCCGTACGTGCGGCTCCACCGTCCCCAGGTCCTCGCCGATGACCGGGGCCCCGGCCCGGTGCGCCTCCAGCACCAGGACCGCCAGCATGGCCTCGCCGTCGTAGCCGACGTAGGTGCCCTCGGCGGGCGGGGTCCCCTCCGGGATCCACCAGAGCCGGAAGAGGCCCATCACGTGGTCGATGCGCAGGGCTCCGGCGTAGCGGAACACCCCGCGCAGCAGGGACCGCAGGGGCTCGTAGCGCAGGCCGGCGAGCGCGTCGGGGCGCCACGGCGGCAGGCCCCAGTCCTGGCCGCGCGCGTTGAAGGCGTCCGGCGGGGCGCCGACGCTCATGTGGCGGGCGTAGAGGCCCGGCTCGGAGGCGTCCGAGCCGCCCGGGTGCACCCCGACGGCCAGGTCGTGGACGATGCCGACGCCCATGCCGGCCTCGCGGGCGGCCCGCTGGGCCGCGACGAGCTGGCCGTCCGTCAGCCAGGCCGTCCAGCGGTGGAAGTCGGCCACCGCCCCCGGGCCGCCCCCGGCGTACGAGGCCTGCCGGTCGGCGTGGAGGTCCAGCATGGCGCCCCCGGCCTCGCAGAACGCGCGGTAGTCCGCGTCCCGTTCGGCGGTCCGCGGGACGGGGTACAGCAGTTCCAGCGCCTGCCGCTTGAGGTCCCAGACGGCGTCCCGGTCGATCAGCGCGCCCTTCTCCAGCACCTCGTGGCGCAGCGCCGCCCCGCGGGCGGCCAGTTCGGCGAGGGCGTCCCGCTCGGGGCAGTCGGCGTACTCCGGCACGTCCTCGATCCGCAGGTGGACGGGGTCGGGGAAGCGGCGCGAGGACGGCCGGTACGGGGAGGGGTCGGTCGGCGTGCCGGGCAGGGCCGCGTGCAGCGGGTTGACCTGGATGAAGTCCGCGCCGTGGATGCGGGCGGCCCAGCCGGCGAGTTCGGCGAGGTCTCCGAGGTCGCCCATGCCCCAGGAGTGCTCGGAGAGCAGGGAGTAGAGCTGGACGAGCAGCCCGTGGGCGCGTCCGGGTGCGGCCGGGGCACGTTCGGGCGCCACGACCAGGGTGGCCTCGGCGGTGCGCCCGTCGGGGGCCTGCGCGGTGATCCGGTGGATCCCGAGGGGGAGTCCGGGACCCCAGGGCAGTTCTTCGCCCGATTCCTCGGCCAGCACCGCGACCCGGCTGCCCGGCGGCAGGCCGGCGGGGAGGGGCGGGACGGGCTCCCCCTGCCAGAGCACCACCGTGGGCGGCAGCAGCCGGCGGTCGGACGCCGCGGCGGCCTCCTCGGCGGACACCCGGATGCTCTCGGCGTCGTCGGTGGCGACGCCCAGCGTGCCGAGGACCGTTCTGACGGTGGCCCCGGGGACCTCGACGGTGACGTCGGGGGCGGGCCGGTAGGAGGTGGCGATGCCGTGGAGTGCGGCGAGCCGGGCCAGGTCGTCCATGGACGGGCGCTCCTTCGTGCGTGCGGGCAGGCGGGGGTGAGGGTGGGTCAGAAGCGTGGAGCACAAAGGCGGGACGCCGCCGGGGAACACCGCAGCCATACCCACTGGGAGGGGTCGCATTCCTGTCGCATCCGGGGCAGATCACCCACCCGCATTGACACTCCAGCCGCACGGGTGGTGGGCTCGTGCTCATTCGTACGAGTGGGGGACGTCTCGCGACGAGGAGGCTCTGTGCAGCTCAGGGGCAGGAAACGATCGACGGCCGCGGCCATCGCGGTCATCGGGTCGCTGCTCGGCGGCGCCGTGGCCTCGGCGCCGCCGGGGTTCCTCGCGGGCCCCGCCGTTCCGGACTCGCCGACCCCCGCGCCGGGCGCGGCGGGTGCCGCCGGAGCCTCGGGCGTGGGCGCCAACGGCGCCGTCGGTCCCGCGGTCGACCCCGGCGCCGACACCCCCCGGGCCGCCTCCGAGGGGCCCGCCGTGTGGCCCCGTCCGCAGTCGATGGCGGCCGATCAGGCGCGTGAGCTGGCGCTGGGCACGGAGGCCGTGCTGGTGGCCCCGGTCGACGCCGACCCGTACGCCGTCCAGGTGGTGCGCGACGCCCTGCGCAGGGCGGGCGTGAAGACCCTGCACGAGCCAGAGCCCGGGGCCCCGCTGCCCGAGCGGGGCACCGTCGTACGGCTCCAGGACGCGGGCGCGCAGGAGGCGCTGCTGGCGCTGGGGGCGACCGCCGCCACGGACCTGCCGCCGGGCGGCTACCGGCTGGCCGTGGGCCGGCCCGGCGGACGGGACACGGTCGCCCTGGCCGGCGTGGGCGGGGAGGGGCTCTTCCACGCGGCGCAGACGCTGCGCCAGCTGCTCGGCGCGGGCCGCGGGAAGGTGCCCGGCGTCCTGGTGCGGGACTGGCCGGCCGCGCCGGTGCGCGGGATCACCGAGGGGTTCTACGGACAGCCGTGGACCCAGCAGCAGCGCCTGGCCCAGCTGGACTTCATGGGCCGCACCAAGCAGAACCGGCTGCTGATCGCGCCCGGCGACGACCCGTACCGCACGACGGGCTGGCGCGAGGACTACCCCCGGGAGCGGCAGGAGGAGTTCCGGGCGCTGGCCGAGCGGGCCCGCGCCAACCAGGTCGTCCTGGCCTGGGCGGTGACTCCGGGGCAGTCCATGTGCCTGTCTTCGGCGGCCGACCGGGCGGCCCTCGGGCGCAAGGTGGACGCGATGTGGGACCTGGGCTTCCGCGCCTTCCAGGTGCAGTTCCAGGACGTCAGCTACACCGAGTGGGGCTGCCGCGCGGACCGGGAGCGGTACGGGCGGGGCCCGCAGGCCGCCGCGAAGGCGCACGCGGAGGTCGCCAACGAGCTGGCCGCACACCTGGCCGCCCGGTATCCGGGGGCGCCGGCGCTGTCGCTGCTGCCGACCGAGTACTACCAGGAGGGTGCCACCGCCTACCGGACGGCCCTGGCCCGCGCGCTGGACTCGCGGGTGGAGGTGGCCTGGACGGGCGTCGGCGTGGTGCCGCGCACGATCACGGGCAGGGAACTGGCCGGGGCGCGCTCCGCCCTGGGACAGCAGCCCCTGATCACCATGGACAACTACCCGGTCAACGACTGGGATCCGGGCCGGATCTTCCTCGGCCCGTACGCGGGCCGCGAACCGGCGGTGGCGGGCGGCTCGGCGGCACTGCTGGCCAACGCGATGCAGCAGCCCGTCCTGTCGCGCATCCCGCTCTTCACGGCGGCCGACTTCGCCTGGAACCCGCGCGGCTACCGCGCCGGCGAGTCCTGGCAGGCGGCGGTACGCGATCTGTCGGGCTCCGACCCGCGGGAGCGCGAGGCGGTGGCGGCGCTGGCCGGGAACACCGTGTCGTCCGGGCTCAAGCAGGAGGAGTCGGCGTATCTGAAGCCGCTGGTCGAGCAGTTCTGGAAGGCCCGCGCCGCGGGCGATCCGGCGGCCGGGACCGAGCTGCGCAAGGCGTTCACGGTGATGCGGGAGACCCCCGCCCGGCTGACCGCGCTGTCGGACGAGGCGGGCCCCTGGATGGAGCGGCTCTCCCGCTACGGAGCGGCCGGCGAACTGGCCGTGGACGTCCTGCGGGCCCAGGCCAACGGCGACGGGGCGGCCGCCTGGCAGGCCTCCCGGGCCCTCGCCGAGGCACGCCGGGAACTGGCCGAGCCGGGCCCCGCCCAGGTGGACAAGGCCGTACTGGAGCCCTTCCTGAAGAAGGCGGCGCAGGAGGCGGACGCCTGGACGGGTGTCGCCCGCACGACCGGCACGGTGGCGAAGGACGCGCGGTCCTGGACGGTCCGGCTGGATACGGCGCGCCCCGTGACGGCGGTGACGGTGATGACGGACCCGCTGCCGTCGGGCACGCGGGGCGCGGTGGTGGAGGTCCACGTACCGGGCGAGGGCTGGCGGAAGGTCGCGGACGCCGCGGCCTCGGGCTGGACCCAGGTCGACACGGCGGGCGTCCGCGCCGACGCGGTGCGCCTGGCGTGGGCCGGGGACGCGCCCGCGGTGCACCAGGTGGTCCCGTGGTTCGGGGACGGCCCGCGGACCCGTTTCGAGCTGGCGGACGGGGGCCGGGCCGACGCGGAGATCGGCGGCGCGCCGCAGCGGGTCACGGCGCAGTTGTCGGCCGTGGGCCCCGGCGAGATCCGCGGGCCGCTGACGGCGCAGCCTCCGGCGGGTATGGAGGTACGCCTGCCGCAGACCGCGGTGGTCCCGCGGGGCGGCCAGGCGTCGATCCCGCTGGAGGTCGTCGTGGCCGCGAACACCCCGCCGGGCGACTACCGGATCCCGGTGGCCTTCGACGGCGAGACCCGCATCCTGACCGTGCGGGCGGTGCCCCGGACCGGCGGGCCGGACCTGCTGCGGACCGCGCGTGCGAGCTCCTCGGCGAACGAGACCCCGTCCTTCCCCGCCTCGGCGGTCGTGGACGGTTCCCCCTCCACCCGCTGGTCGTCACCGGCCGCGGACGGCGCCTGGTGGCAGGCGGAGCTGCGCGCCCCGGCCCGCGTCGGGCGGCTGGAGCTGCACTGGCAGGACGCGTACCCGTCGGCCTACCGGGTGGAGACCTCGGCGGACGGGGTGACCTGGCGGCCGGCCGCGGCCGTCACGGACTCCCGCGGCGGCCGCGAGTCGCTGCGGCTGGACGCGTCGGCGGCGGACACCCGCTTCCTGAGGGTGACGTGCGAGCGCCGCGCGACGCGCTACGGCTGCTCGCTGTGGTCGGCGGAGGCCTACGCGGTGACGCCCTAAGGCGTGTTGCGAAAGTGGCGTCGTCCGCCCGCAGGGCGGTGCTCGCGGTGTCTGGTGCGGTGCCTCGCAAGGCGGAGGGTCGCCCGCGTACCGGTCGTACGCGGGCGACCCCGACAACGCCGCGAGGTGCCGTGCCAGGCGCCGCGAGCCAGACGAGGCTTTCGCAACACGCCCTAGGTGTATTGGCCCCGGTCCGCACCGGCCGGGCCGCGCGTCTGACGACGGCACGCGGTCCGGTGGTGGATCGGCGCGGCCCCGGCGGGGGCCGTCAGGAGGCGGCCACCGTGATCCCGATCCGTTCCAGCGCGTCCTCGGCGCCGTACGGCTGGAGGTACGGCATCCACCTGGGGTCCCGGTGCCCGGTTCCGATGATGCGCCAGGCCAGACCCGAGGGAGGGGCCGGCTGGTGGCGCAGGCGCCAGCCCAGTTCCAGCAGGTGCCGGTCGGCTTTGACGTGGTTGCAGCGCCGGCACGCCGCGACGACGTTGTCCCAGGCGTGCTGTCCGCCCCGGCTGCGCGGAATGACGTGGTCGACGCTGGTGGCGACCGCGCCGCAGTACATGCAGCGGCCGCCGTCCCGCGCGAACAGGGCGCGCCGGGTGAGTGGAACGGGCCCCCGGTAGGGGACCCGCACGAAGCGCTTGAGCCGTACCACGCTGGGCGCGGGGACGACCCGTGTCGCGCTGTGCAGATAGGCGCCGGATTCCTCCAGGGAGACAGCTTTGTTCTCCAGGACGAGGACGAGCGCGCGGCGGAGCGGTACGACGCCGAGGGGCTCGTACGACGCGTTGAGGACCAGGACGTGCGGCACGGACTGCCTCCTTGTACGCCGGCGGCGCGTGGCTCGCGCCGGGACGATCTGCTCTCCAGTCTCTCCTTACGGCTGGTCGAAGCGCCACCACTCGCCTGTAACGGGTCCGTGGTGTTTTCAACCACAGTCAGTCATCCCCAGGTGAGTCTGGTCTCTCCCTCGAACACGGCACCAAGGTGAAGGGATTGCCCCGTTAGTGTGGATGGTCTGCCCCGCATATCCGCCCGCGGTCCCCTTCCGCGGCCACCCCGGCGGGCAGACCGCTACATCTGGAGGTTCCCGTCGTGCCCTGGCCCGCCGCTCTGCTGCCGCTGGCAGCCGATGTCCCGGACGCGCCCGCTTCGGTCAAGGAGGCGCAGGAGAGCGTCACCGAGGCCGCGAGCTTCATCGAGCAGAACTGGGCCACCTGGCTGAGCATCGGCCTGCGGATCCTGCTCATCGTCGTGATAGCGGCGGTGATCCGCTCGGCGGTCCGCAAGGCGCTGACCAAGCTCATAAACCGGATGAACACCAGCGCCGAGGCGGTCGAGGGCACCGCGCTGGGCGGGCTGCTGGTCAACGCCGAGCGGCGGCGCCAGCGGTCGGAGGCGATCGGCTCGGTCCTGCGGTCGGTGGCGTCGTTCCTGATCCTGGGCACGGCCGCGCTGATGGTCCTGGCCGCCCTGAAGATCGACCTGGCCCCGCTGCTGGCGAGTGCCGGTGTGGCGGGTGTCGCCATCGGTTTCGGTGCCCGCAACCTGGTGACGGACTTCCTCTCCGGCGTCTTCATGATCATGGAGGACCAGTACGGCGTCGGCGACAAGATCGACGCCGGGGTGGCCTCGGGCGAGGTCATCGAGGTCGGCCTGCGTGTGACGAAGCTGCGCGGGGACAACGGCGAGATCTGGTACGTGCGCAACGGCGAGATCAAGCGGATCGGCAACCTCAGCCAGGGCTGGGCGACCGCCGGGGTCGCCGTGCAGGTCAAGCCGTCGGAGAAGCTGACGCGGATCCGCGAGGTGGTCGGGCAGGTCGCCGACGCGATGGCGAAGGAGTCCCCCTGGGACGAGCGCCTGTGGGGTCCGGTGGAGGTCCTCGGTCTGGACGAGGTGCTGCTCGCCTCGATGACGGTGAAGGTGTCCGCGAAGACGATGCCGGGCCAGCAGTTGGCGGTGGAGCGGGAGCTGCGCTGGCGGATCAAGGAGGCCTTCGACGCCGCCGGCATCCAGATCATCGGCGGCCTGCCGGCGGGGGACGAGGAGGACGAGGCCCCGGCGGACCCGGCCGCCTCGGTCGCCGCGCCGTCCGCCCTGGCCAACCCCACCTCCCCGCAGTCCCTGGCCGCCGCCCCGATCCCGGCGCCCTCCACCCCGCGGATCACCAAGTAGCGCCGTACCGGCATCCCCGCTGCCCCGCGGGCCGGTCCTCATGGACCAGGCCCGCGGGGCAGCGGCATTGACACGCCCCGAAGGACGACAGGAAACTTACCTAACAGATCACTCCGGTGAGGGAGAGCCGCCGCATGCCCGCCACCACGCCCGGAACGCCCAGTCTGCTGCGCGCCATGAACGACCGGGCCGCACTCGACCTCCTGCTGGCGCACGGCCCGCTGTCCCGGACCCGCGTCGGGCAGCTGACCGGACTGTCGAAGCCCACGGCCTCCCAGCTGCTGGCCCGGCTGGAGGCCGCCGGACTCGTGGTGGCCACCGGCACCGACGGCGGCCGCCCCGGCCCCAGCGCCCAGCTGTACGCGATCAACCCGCGGGCCGCGTACGTCGGCGGTGTCGACGTCACCCCGGCGCGCGTCCTGGCGGCCGTCGCCGACCTGACCGGCACCGTGACCGCCTCCCACGAAGTCCCCCGCACCGAGGGTGCCGACGCCGTCGCCCTGGTGGCCGAAGCCCTCGGCGGGGCCGTAGGCGCCGCCGGCCTGCACCCCCGCGACCTGCACCGGGTGGTCATCGGCACGCCCGGCGCCTTCGACCCGCGGACGGGCCGGCTGCGCTACGCCGGCCACCTCCCCGGCTGGCACTCCCCCACCCTCCTCGACGACCTGGCGGCGGCCCTGCCGATGCCCCTCGCGTACGAGAACGACGTCAACCTCGCCGCCGTCGCCGAGCAGCGCCTCGGCGCCGCCCGCGGGTACGGGGACTTCGTCCTGCTGTGGAACGAGGAGGGGCTCGGCGCCGCGCTGGTCTTCGGCGGCCGGCTGCACCGCGGCTGGACCGGCGGCGCGGGCGAGGTGGGCTTCCTGCCCGTACCGGGCCGCCCTCTGATACGCCAGGTCGCCCGGGCGAACTCCGGCGGCTACCAGGAGCTGGCCGGTGTGGAGGGGCTGCCCCGTCTCGCCGCGGCACTGGGCGTCGCGGCCTCCGCCGTCCCGGCTCCCGGCGCACCGCAGCCTCCCCAGGCCCGGCCGGCCACCGGCACCGCGTCCGGCCCGCGCAACCCGGAGGTCGCCGCCGCCGTAGCACTGCTAGCGGACGCCGCCGCCGCGCCCGAGGGGGCGCGCCTGCGCTTCCTCCAGGAGTACGCCACCGCCCTGGCCACCGGTCTCGCCTCGCTGGTCGCCGTACTGGACCCGGAGATCGTGGTGCTGGCCGGAGCCGCGATCAGCGCGGGCGGCGAGCCGCTGCGCGAGCTGCTGGAGGCCGAGCTCGCCGAACTGGCCCCCGCCCGCCCCCGCCTGGTCCCCGGCCTGGTCCTGGACCGGCCCGTCCTGCGCGGCGCGCTGGAGAGCGCGCTCGCCGCCACCCGCGACGAGGTCTTCGACACCTCCCGCTGAACCGACCACCCACGGCCGCGACCGTACGGGTCACGGCCCCGGTGACCGCCCTCTTCCGTCCGCCCGGAAGGCGTTCGTCGAGGGGGTTCACCCTGACCGGCGTGAAAGGCTGACGACATTGAAACTCGCAGTGGTGGGCGGCGGTTCCACCTACACCCCCGAACTGGTCGACGGCTTCGCACGGCTGCGCGACACCCTGCCGGTGAGCGAGCTGGTGCTGATCGACCCGGCCACCGAGCGGCTGGAGCCGGTCGGCGCCCTGGCCCGCCGGATCTTCGCCCGGCAGGACCACGCGGGCAAGATCACGACGACCACCGACCTCGACGCGGGCGTCGCCGGGGCCGACGCGGTCCTCCTCCAGCTGCGCGTCGGCGGGCAGGCCGCCCGGCTCCAGGACGAGACCTGGCCCCTGGAGTGCGGCTGCGTCGGGCAGGAGACGACCGGCGCGGGCGGGCTCGCCAAGGCCCTGCGTACGGTCCCGGTGGTCCTCGACATCGCCGAGCGGGTCCGGCGGGCCAGCCCCCACGCCTGGATCATCGACTTCACCAACCCGGTCGGCATCGTCACCCGGGCCCTGCTGCGGGCCGGCCACAAGGCCGTCGGACTGTGCAACGTCGCCATCGGCCTCCAGCGCAAGTTCGCGGCCCTGCTGGAACTGGCCCCCTCCGACGTCCACCTGGACCACGTGGGCCTCAACCACCTCACCTGGGAACTGGCCGTGCGCAGGGGCGGCCCGGACGGCGAGGACATGCTGCCCGGGCTGCTCGCCGCGCACGGGGAGGCCGTCGCGTCGGACCTGCGGCTGCCGCGGACCGTACTGGACCGCCTCGGCGTCGTGCCCTCGTACTACCTGCGCTACTTCTACTCCCACGACGAAGTCGTACGGGAGCTGGGCACGAAGCCCTCGCGGGCCGCCGAGGTCGCCGCGATGGAGCGCGAACTCCTGCGCCTGTACACCGATCCGGCCCTCGACGAGAAGCCGGCACTGCTGGCCAGGAGGGGCGGCGCCTTCTACTCGGAGGCGGCGGTGGATCTGGCGGCCGCGCTGCTGGGCGGCGGCGGCCCGGAGGTACAGGTGGTCAACACGTACAACAACGGCACGCTGCCCTTCCTGCCGGACGACGCCGTCGTCGAGGTCCAGGCGCGCGTCCGGGCCGCCGGCGGCGACGGCCCCGTACCGCTGCCGGTACCGCTGCCCGTACCGCGCCTGGACCCGCTGTTCGCCGGGCTGATCGCGCACGTGAGCGGATACGAGGACCTGGCCTTGGACGCGGCCCTGCGGGGCGGCCGCGAGCGGGTGTTCAAGGCGCTGCTCGCGCACCCGCTGATCGGCCAGTACGACCTGGCCGAAGGACTGGCCGACCGGCTCCTCGCGCACAACAGGGAGCACCTGCCATGGGCGTGACCCTTCCCGCGGTCCTGGCGGTCGACGCGGGCAACAGCAAGACGGACGTCGCCCTCCTCGGCCCCGACGGATCCGTGCTGGCCACCGGGCGGGCCGGGGGCTTCCAGCCGCCGCGGACCGGGGTGGCCGCGGCCGTGGACGTACTGGCCGAGGCACTGGCCGGCGCGGGGGTGCGCCCCGGCCACGGGGGCGCGCCGGTCGCCGCGCACGTGTCGGCCTGCCTGGCGAACGCCGACTTCCCGGTGGAGGAGCGGCGGCTCGCGCGGGAGATCGAGCGGCGCGGCTGGGGGCGCACCACCGCGGTGCACAACGACACCTTCGCGCTGCTGCGCGCCGGACTGCCCGCGGGCGCACCACCGCGCGGTGTCGCGGTGGTGTGCGGTGCGGGCATCAACTGCGTCGGGATGGCCCCGGACGGGCGGACCGCGCGGTTCCCCGCGGTCGGACGGATCTCCGGCGACTGGGGCGGCGGGGGCGGACTGGCCGAGGAGGCCCTGTGGTTCGCGGCCCGCGCGGAGGACGGGCGGGGCGCGGCGACGGAGCTGGCCCGGGCGCTGCCCGCACGGCTCGGCCACGGATCGATGGCCTCGCTGATCGAGGCCCTGCACCTGGGGGACGTGCCGGCCGCGCGGCGGCACGAGCTGACGCCGGTGCTGTTCGAGGTGGCGGCCGCCGGGGACGCGGTGGCGCTCTCGCTGGTGCACCGGCAGGCGGACGAGGTCGTGGCGATGGCCGTCGTGGCGCTGGGCCGCCTCGGCCTGCTGGACGAGGAGGCGCCGGTGGTGCTGGGCGGCGGGGTGCTGGCGGCCCGGCACCCGCGGCTGGACGAGCGGATCGCGGCGGGCCTCGCCGAACGGGCCCCGCACGCCCGCGCCACCGTGGTCACGGCGCCCCCGGTACTGGGCGCCGGGCTGCTGGGCCTGGACGCGGTGGGGGCTCCGGCGGCGGCCCACGCAGAACTCCGTGCCCATTTCGGGTGAACCCGCCCCTGGAGGCGCCCGGTCTGCAACCGTTACGGCGGTAAGGACGTATTGACGGTGAAGGGGTGGCGGAGGGCACCCGCGGGGGCGGGCCGCCCCGGATCCGGCACCGGGTGCTGTGGTCCACCGGGACTACGGCCATACTGCTGCTGCGCAGGGGGCATTCTCCGGCGCCGGCTGGGGGACGACAGGACCGAGGGGGAGGTCACGGTGGCGATGACATCACGCGCGCCCGCGCCCGGGGGTGGTGCCCCCGTGGCGCCCGCCGGCGCGTCGGCGCCGCCGCCCGCCGGGCCGCCGGGACGGCGCACCGCGTGGTCCGAGGGAGAGCAGCGGCTGCGGGAGGCGGCCACCACCGAGCCGGGCCGGCTGCGGATCATCGGCGCCGTACTGGCCGCCCTGATCGTGCTGTTCGGCACGGTCAGCGTGTGGGAGATCTCCGGGCGGGCCGCCGCCGCCGACGACGTGGTGGGCCGCAGCCAGCCGCTGAGCGCGGACGCGGCCAGCATCTACCGCTCCCTCGCCGACGCCGACACCACCTCCTCCAGCGGCTTCCTCCTCGGCGCGCAGGAGCCGCGCGAGGTCCGGCGGCGCTATGAGAAGGACATCGCCAACGCCTCCCGGCTGCTGGTGAGCGCCGCCGCCAACACCGGTGGCAGCAAGGAGTCCCGCGAGCAGATCACCCTGCTGAGCGAACAGCTCCCGCGCTACACCGGCCTGATCGAGCAGGCCCGCGCAACCAACCGGCAGGGCCTGCCGCTGGGCGGCGCCTATCTGCGCTACGCCAACGAGCAGATGACCACGCAGCTGCTGCCCGCCGCCCAGCGGCTCTACGAGGCGGAGACCCGGCGGCTGCACACCGACGACGACGCCGCCCGGGCCTGGCCGCTGGGCTCGCTGGGCCTCGGCCTGCTGGCCGTGGCCGCCCTGGTGTGGGCGCAGCGGCGCAACTACCGGCACACGAACCGGGTCTTCAACCACGGCCTGGTGGCGGCGACCGCCGCCTCCGTGGTGGTGCTGCTGTGGCTGTCCGTCGGACACACGGTGGCGCGTTCTTCCCTGAGTGAAGCCCGCGCGGACGGGCAGGAGTCGATGAAGGTGCTCAACGACGCGCGGATCGCCTCCCTGCAGGCCCGGGCGAGTGAGAACCTGACACTGATCGCGCGGGGCGCCGTACTGGCCGAGGACAACAAGTCCGACAAGTACGACGTGGACTTCACGAACAACATGAAACAGCTGGACGCGGGGCTCGCGACCGCGCTGCGGCTGGCCGACGACGAGGACGGCCGGACGCCCGTGAGTCGCGCCGTGGACGGCGTGAAGCAGTGGAAGCAGCGGCACGCGGCGGCCCGGGAGGCGGACTTGAAGGGCGACTACGAAGCCGCTCTGCCCCAGGTCGTCGGGGACGAGCAGCACAAGGAGAGCAGCGGCGCCGCCTTCGACACGGTGGACGCCTCCCTGGAGCTCGCCGTCGCCCACGAGCAGCGGGAGTTCACCCGCGCGGCCCAGGACGGAATCGGCGCGCTGGGCGGTCTGGTGACGGGCTCGGCGGTACTGGTGCTCGTCGGCGCGGCAGCGGCCCTGCTCGGTGTCGGGCGCAGGCTTTCGGAGTACAGGTGAGAGCGATGCGGATACGGGCGCGGCGGGCCGCCGAAGGCCATGGGGGACACGGCAAGCACGAGGAGCACGAGGGCCGTACGCGCGCCCCCGGCGGGCGCTCCGGGCTGCGGCGGTCCGGGCTGGGGCGGGCCGCCGGCCGGCTGCGCGGCTGGGGCGGTGTGAGCGCGATGGCCGTCGCCTGCGCCGTGACGGCCGCGGCCGTGCTGCTGCCGCTGGCCCACGCGACCACGGAGACCGCACCCGGTGTCCCCCGCCCGCCCGCGTCGGCGGTGGCCGCACCGGCGGCGCCGTGGGTCCTCTCGGACACCTGCCAGGACCCCGAGGCCAGCCTGCGCCCGTCCGACGTGGACGGTGCCGCCATCGCGCGGATCAAGGCGGCGGGCAAGCTCGTGGCGGGCGTGGACCAGAACAGCTTCCGCTGGGGGTACCGCAACCAGACCGCGGAGGGCGGCCGGCTCGACGGCTTCGACATCGACCTGGTGAAGGCCATCGCCAAGGACATCCTGGGCGACGAGAACGCGGTCATCTACCGGGCCATCCCGACCAGCCAGCGCGTCCCCGCCCTCCAGGAGGGCCGCGTCGACATCGTCGTGCGGACCATGACCATCAACTGCAAGCGGCTGGAGGACGTCGCCTTCTCGACGGCCTACTTCGAGGCCGGCCAGCAGGTGCTGGCCCCGAAGGGCTCGCCGATCACCGGCTACGACGCCTCGCTGAAGGACAAGCGGGTATGCGTCGCGGCCGGCTCCACGGCGGAGAGCGCGCTCAAGGCCCAGTCGTACGGCTCCCTGCCGGTCACGGTCGCCAACCAGCTGGACTGCCTGGTGCGGCTCCAGCTGCACGAGGTCGACGGCATCATCACGGACAACGCCCTCGCCGCCGGCCAGGCCGCGCAGGACCCCTCGGTGCAGCTCGTGGGCTCGCCCTTCACCCGGGAGTTCTACGGGGTCGCCATGAACAAGGACGCCTCCGACCTGGTCCGCCGGGTCAACAAGGTGCTGGAGAACTACCGCGCCGGCGGCAGCGACAGCCCGTGGATGAGGGCGTACCTCAAGCACCTGCAGCCCGTGCTGCCCGGCGTCACCGCACCGCCCGCGCCCAAGTACCGGGACGGCTGAGGCCGGTGGCGACTCCGGGCACGGGACCGGGCACGGGACCGGACGGGGGGTCGGACGCGGAGGGGAGCGGGGAAGCGGACACGGAGGCGGCGGAAGCGGAGGCACGGTCGGTGGAGACAGGGTCGGCAGTGATGGACCGGGACGGCGTCGACCGTGCCCTGGCCCGGCTGGGCGCGGAGCACGAGGCCGTCGAGACCTCGCTGCTCGCCCTCCAGGACCACGCGGGGCGCCGACTGCTGGAAGGCGCCGAGCTGACCGGGCTCACCAAGGAGCGGTGGGTGGCGGCCGAGGCGGACATCACCCGCCTGTGGCGGTACTTCGACGCCTACAGCGGCGCGCTGGCCGCCGCCCGGGAGATCCGGGAGCGGCGCCGCTGGCCCCACCGCGAGGACCTGGTCGAGCTGACCGAGCGGCTGCGCGGGCCCGGCGTGCTGATCGCCGGTGCCGCCGCGGAGGGCGCCGCGCTCGCCGAACGGCTCTCCCTCGCCGAGCTCGTGACCCGGATGAACGACCTCTACGCGCGTTCCCTGGACGTGGTGGTCGCGGCCGACGCCGTGTGGTCGGCGCTGCCCGCCCGGATCGACCTGCTCGCCGCGGAACTGCACCGCACCCGTTCGCTGGCCCACTCCGTGGGGGTGCGGCCGGGCGAGCACCCCTCGGGCGACGACCTGGAGTACATCACCGCCGAGCTCGCGGAGCTGCGTACCCAGGTGATCGCGGACCCGCTGGCCTTCTGGCGGCCCGCCGCGGGGAGTTCAGCGCCCGGCGGCGGCCGCCCGGACACCGACCGCTACGACCGGGCCGCGCTCGCGCTGGAGGACGTACGCCGGGAGGTCGAGGCGGTCCTGGCCGTGCGGCAGGACGCCGAGCAGCGGCTGATCAGCCTGCGCGACGTGCTCTCGCGGGCCGACCGGACGCTGGCGGAGGCGCGGACGGCGCGCGGCGAGGTGCTGGCGAAGATCGCCGCGTCCGAGGTGCCCGTGGTCAGCGGCCCCCCGACGGTGTTGCAGGAGCAGCTCGCGGCGGCGGCCGAACACCGTCGCCACGCCCGCTGGCACCGGCTGTCCCCGCTGCTGGAATCCCTGGAGGAGCGGGCCGAGGAGGAACTGCGCAGGGCCCGTGAGTCGTTGACCGCGGTGACGGCGCCGCTGGCCGTGCGGGCCGAGCTGCGCGGGCGGCTGGACGCCTACAAGGCGAAGGTGGCCCGGCACGGGCTGGCTGAGGACCCCCTGCTGATCGAGAGGTACGACGTGGCCCGGCGGATGCTGTGGAGCGCGCCCTGCGACCTGCGGGCGGCCGAACAGGCCGTCCTGCGCTACCAGCAGGCGGCCGCCGAATCGCTGGTGCCGCGGCACCGGCCCGAGCAGACGATCCGGCCCGAGGGGCCGGGGACGGAGGACGCATGAGCATGATCGGAGCAGTGTGCGTTCGCCCCGGCTGCCCGGGATCGTACGAGGACATGGGCGGCGGCGAGCTGTACTGCGACACCTGCGGCCTGGCCCCGGTCGGCTCGATCGCGGCGGGCGCGGAGGAGCTGGTGTCACCGCCGACGGGGATGACGAGCGCGGCCCGCGGCTCGCTGGGGTCGGGCGGCTCCCACGGGTCCTACGGGTCGCACGGGTCGCAGGGGTCCCACGGCTCGGCGCGTTCCGCGGCGTCGGCGCGCTCCTCCCGCTCCTCCTCGTCCCGCCGTTCGGTGTCGGGGCGGCTTTCGCGGTCGCTCAGGGGGCAGGCCTCCACGCGTTCGGTGTCGGTGCGCAGTTCGGGCTCGGCCGCCTCCTCCTCGGGGCGCGGCAGGCTGGGCGCCGGCCTGGTCAACGTGCCGGAAGTGCCGCGTCCGGACCCTTCGACGGCGGTCCTGGAGAATCCGGAGGTGCCGGAGCGCAAGCGGTTCTGCTCGCGCTCGGACTGCGGAGCCCCGGTGGGCCGGGCCCGCGGTGACCGTCCCGGCCGGACGGAAGGGTTCTGCACCAAGTGCGGGCACCCGTACTCCTTCGTGCCCAAGCTGCGCGCCGGTGAAGTGGTGCGCGGCCAGTACGAGGTCGCGGGCTGCCTCGCGCACGGCGGTCTGGGCTGGGTGTACCTGGCGGTGGACCGGGCGGTCGCGGACCGGTGGGTGGTCCTCAAGGGCCTGCTGGACACCGGGGACCAGGACGCGATGGAGGCCGCGATCTCGGAGCGGCGCTTCCTCGCGGAGATCGAGCACTCCAACATCGTGCGGATCTACAACTTCGTGGAGCACCTGGACCAGCGGACCGGTTCGCTGGACGGGTACATCGTCATGGAGTACGTCGGCGGCAAGTCGCTGAAGGAGATCGCGAACGAGCGGCGGCGCCCGGACGGCCGGCGTGACCCGCTGCCGGTGGAGCAGGCGTGCGCGTACGGCATCGAGGCGCTGGAGGCGCTGGGCCACCTGCACAGCCGGAACCTGCTGTACTGCGACTTCAAGGTCGACAACGCGATCCAGCAGCAGGACCAGCTGAAGCTGATCGACATGGGTGCGGTGCGGCGGATGGACGACGAGGAGTCGGCCATCTACGGCACGGTGGGCTACCAGGCCCCGGAGGTCGCGGAGATGGGGCCGTCGGTGGCCTCGGACCTCTACACGGTGGCGCGGACGCTGGCGGTCCTGACGTTCGACTTCCAGGGCTACACGAACGTGTTCGTGGATTCGCTCCCGGATCCGGAGCACATCGAGGTGTTCCGGCGGTACGAGTCCTTCTACCGGCTGCTGGTACGGGCGACCGACCCGGATCCGGGGCGGCGGTTCGCCTCGGCGCAGGAGATGGCCGACCAGCTGACGGGTGTGCTGCGGGAGGTGGTCGCGCTGCAGACGGGCCGGCCGCGGCCGCAGCTGTCCACCCTCTTCGGGCCGGAACTGCGGGTACCGGACACCCTGCTGTTCCCCGGCACGGACACGGTGGACACGGTCGTCTCCCGCCTGGGCCACCGCCCGTCCGCCTCCCGGCCGCTCGCCTCCCGGCGGGGTGGCGGACTCCTGGGCCTCCTCGGCCGCGGCCCGGTCGCGGGCGGAGCCGGGCTTCCCGGCCCGGCTGGGGCGGGCGCCGGGGTTGCGGCCCCGGCCGCCCGGCAGGTCCACACCCCGCCTGGCGGCGTCAGCTTGCCCGGCCCGACCGCGGGCGGCGGCGCATCCGCACCGGCGGGACCCGGTGGGCCGGCACACGGTCCCGCCGCCGGCGCGGCCGGCGGGTCCGGCGGCACGCCGGGCGGGTGGCACCACGCGTCCGGCGGAAGCACCCCGCCCGGCGGCGCGGCCGCACCGGCGGGACCCGCCGCGTCGAGCGGTCCGTCGGGCACCTGGCATCCCGCGACAACCCCTCCCGCACCGGGCGCGGGCACCCCGCCGAGCGGCGGGGCCCCGCTCGCGGGCGGCGGCCCGTCCGGCGCGGCCGGGATCGGGAGCACGGCCACGCATGTGGCGGCGGCTTCCGTGCCCGGCGCCCGGCAGGCTCCCGCGGCCGGGCCGGGCCCGGCGGCATCACCGCCCGCCCCCGCCCCCGCGGCCACCCCCGCGGGAGCGACCGTCACGACGCTCGACGCCCGCGACACCGCGCTGGCGCTGCCCGTCCCGCTCGTGGACGCCGCAGACCCCAACGCCGGTTTCCTGACCGGTCTGCTGGCCTCCGCGCCCGCGGACCTGCTCGGCGCACTGGCCGCCGCGCCCGCCGACTCGGCCGAGTTGCGGCTGCGGGAGCTACGCGCCCGCCTGGAGCTGGGTGAACTCACCGCTGCCGGGGACGCCTTGGCCGAGTTGGAGGCCCGCCACCCGGACGACTGGCGTGTCGTGTGGGCCCGCGGCATCGCCTCGCTGGCCACCGGTGACGACGAGACGGCGGCGCTGTCCTTCGACGCGGTCTACGACGCCTTCCCGGGCGAGCCCGCGCCGAAGCTGGCCCTCGGGCTGTGCGCGGAGGTGCTGGGCCAGTTGGACAACGCCGCCGAGTACTACCGCCTGGTCTGGATCACCGATCCGGGGTTCGTCAGCGCGGCCTTCGGGCTGGCGCGGGTGCAACTGGCCGCCGGCGACCGGGACGGAGCCGTGCTCACGCTGGAATCCGTACCGGAGGCGTCCATCCACTACACCGCCGCGCGGGTGGCGGCCGTACGCGCACGTCTGCGCGACCGGTCACCGGACGAGCCGCTGCTGGCCGATCTTTCGGCGGCGGCCGACCAGGTGGAGGCGCTGCGGCGGTTCGGGCTGGACCCGGAACGGCAGGAGTCGCTGGCGACGGAGGTTCTGGGCTCGGCCCTGGACTGGGTACTGTCGGGTGGCCGGGGTGCCGACCCCGGCCGCACCTCGCTGCTCGGCTGTCAACTGGACGAGCGGGGCCTGCGCTTCGGACTGGAGCGCTCGTACCGCGTCCTCGCCCGGCTGGCACGGCGTGGCGAGGAGAGGATCGAACTGGTGGAGCGGGCCAACCGTTTCCGTCCCCGGACGTGGGTGTGATTGATGTCGATGCATCGGCTGTCGGGCTGCCCCAGCTGCGCGGAACCCCTCGAAGAGGGTGACCGTTTCTGCGGCCTCTGCGGCTACGCCCTGACCTCCTCTCCCCCGGCCGCGTCCACGGACCACCCGACCCTTCCCATCCCACCGGCGCCACCGGCGCCCTCCGCCCCGCCGGCGCCCTCCGCCCCGCCGGCGCCGTCCGCGCCGGCCGCCCCCGCGGGCGGGTACGGGGTCCCGGCCCCGGCCGGGCAGCCCGCCCCCGGGTGGGGCAGTGTGGCCGCCGCCGCGCCGACCCTGGTGGGTGACCCGGCCGACTGGGCCACCGCCCCGCCGCAGCCGCGGCCGGAGCGTGGACCGGAACAGCAGCCCGAGCCGGAGCACCGGCCGAGCCCGGCCGGAGCCTCGTACCCGGGCGCCGGCCACGAGAACCCGTACGGCAGCGGGGAGGGCTCGGCGGACGGCCCCGAGACCCGCCACGACCGCCCCGGCGGCGACCCCGCCGGCGGCCACCCCGGGGCACCCGGCGAGGCGGCGCCGCCGTGGAGCACGGGCGAAGCCGCTCACGAGGCCCCGCGCGAGAACCCGTACGACAGCGGGTACGACGGCCCGTCGCCGTCCGGCGCGGCACCGTCCGGCGCGGCGCCGGCCGGCGGGAAGACGTGCGTGGCCTGCCGGGCCGGGCATGTCGACACCGACGGGTACTGCGAGCACTGCGGGCACGCGCAGCCCCGCGAGCGCGACCACGTCGAGGAGGAGCTCGGCAGCGTCGCCGCCGTCAGCGACCGGGGACTGCGCCACCACCGCAACGAGGACTCGTTCGCCGTGTCGGCCACCGCCCTGCCCGACGGCTCCGCCGCCACCGTGGCCATCGTGTGCGACGGGGTCTCCTCCGCGAGCCGTCCCGACGACGCGGCGGCCGCCGCGGCGGCCGCCGCGAACGAGGCGCTGCTGGAGGCGCTGCCCCGGGGGGCGCACCCCCAGGAGGCCATGCACGAGGCGATCCTGGCCGCCGCCGCCGCGGTCGACGCGCTGGCCCCTGAGGTTCCCGGCGCGCAGAACGCGCCCGCCTGCACGCTGGTCGGCGCCGTCGTCAGCGGCGGCCTGCTCACCATCGGCTGGGTCGGCGACAGCCGCGCCTACTGGGTGCCCGACGACCGTGCCGCGCTGCCCCGCCGCCTCACCGAGGACGACTCGTGGGCAGCGCAGATGGTCGCGGCCGGCCTGATGGGCGAGGCGGAGGCCTACGCGGACGTCCGCGCGCACGCAATCACCGGCTGGCTCGGGGCCGACGCGTACGAGCTCGAACCGCACACCGCGATCTTCAAGCCGGACCACCCCGGGGTGGTCGTGGTCTGCACCGACGGCCTGTGGAACTACGCCGAGTCCGCGCGGGAGATGGCCCAGGTCCTGCCCGCCGACGCGGCGGTCCGCCCGCTGCACAGCGCGCAGGTGCTCCTGGGGCACGCCCTCGACGGCGGCGGGCACGACAACATCACCGTGGCGGTCGTGCCGTTCGCCACGCAGACCGGAGGGGGTCCGGGAGCGGCGCCGGAGCCCGGACCGGCGGCAGCACCGGAACCGGAAGTGGAAGCGCGCCCGCAGGTCTGACCCGCCTGCCCGAGCCCTCTAGGAGTCCAGCCGATGGCGAATTTCGCCAAGCCGAGCGCCCCGCGCTTCAGCGTGGACGTGTACCAGAACGAGTTCCTTCCCGAAGGCGGGCGGGACGTCCACGCCATCGTCACCGTCACCGCCACGGGCGGCGGCAGCTTCACCCGCGGGACACCCGCCGACGGCACGCCCGCCGACGGCACGGCCGCCGTCGTGATCATGGTCGACTGCTCCGGCTCCATGGAGTACCCGCCGGAGAAGATGCGCGGCGCCCGCGAGGCCACGGCGGCGGCGATCGACACCCTGCGCGACGGCACGGCCTTCGCCGTGGTCGCCGGCACGCACGTGGCCAAGGAGGTCTATCCCGGCCAGGGCCGCCTCGCCGTCGCCGACCCCGCCACCCGCGCCCAGGCCAAGGAGGCCCTGCGCGGCCTCGGTGCCGGCGGCGGCACCGCCATCGGCACCTGGCTGAGGCTGGCCGACGGCCTGCTGCGCGGTTCCACCGCCGCCATCCGGCACGGCATCCTGCTGACCGACGGACGCAACGAGCACGAGGAGCCGGCCGTCCTGCGCGCCACCCTCGACGCCTGCGCGGGCCGCTTCACCTGCGACGCGCGCGGTGTGGGGACCGACTGGGAGGTGAAGGAGGTCACCGGCATCGCGAGCGCCCTGCTCGGCTCCGCCGACATCGTGGCCGACCCGGCCCACCTCACGGAGGACTTCACGCTCATGATGGAGAAGGCCATGGGCAAGGAGGTCGCGGACGTGTCGCTGCGCCTGTGGACCCCGGTGGGCGTGGAGATCCAGTACGTGAAGCAGGTCGCTCCCACCGTCCAGGACCTGACGGCCCGCCGCACCGACACGAGCCCGCGCGCCGGTGACTATCCGACGGGGTCGTGGGGTGACGAGTCCCGCGAGTACCACGTGTGCGTCCGCGTCCCAGGGGCGGCCGTCGGCCAGGAGATGCTCGCCTCCCGCGTCACCCTCGTCCGCCCGGCGGCGGGCGGCGAGCCCGAGACGGTACTGGCGCAGGGCCTGGTGCGCGCGGTGTGGACGAACGACCTGGCCGCCTCCACCGCGATCAACCCGCAGGTCGCCCACTACACGGGGCAGGCGGAGCTGGCGCAGGCTATCCAGCAGGGCCTCGAAGCCCGCAAAATGGGCGATGTCGACGGCGCTACGGCCAAACTCGGACGGGCCGTGCAACTGGCGAGCGCCTCCGGCAACGCCGACACGGCGCGGCTCCTGTCGAAGGTGGTGGATGTGGTGGACGCGGTGGCAGGTACTGTGCGGCTCAAAGCGAAGGTTGCCGACGCCGACGAGATGACACTCGAAACACGTTCGACGCAGACCGTCCGAGTGAAGAAGTTCTGAGAGCCTCCCGCTGTGACGCGGGGAGAAGAAGGGGGAAGAGCCGCCATGCCGACCTGCCCGAACGGGCACCAGTCCGCCTCCGACGACTGGTGCGAGGTCTGCGGCCACCGCATGGGTACCCCTGAGGGTCCCCCCGCGGTGCCTTCCTACGGCTACGGCTTCCCCCCGACCGCCGGTGAACCGACCGCCCAGGCCGAGCTGTGCCCGCAGTGCCGGACCCCGCGCGAGGCCATGGCCCCGTTCTGCGAGGAGTGCCGGTACAACTTCCTGACCCGTTCCGCGACCCCGTACGCGTCCCCGGCCACGGACCCGGGTCCGCCGGCGCAGCCCGGCCCCGGGGCCGGTACCGGCGCGGGTCCGGGTGCGGGTGTGGGTCCGGGTGCGGGTGTGGGTCCGGGTGTGGGTCCGGGTGCCCCCGCCGGGCCCCGTCCCGGCAGCCCGCCCCCGCCGCCCGTGCCCGCGCCGGGGACGTACGCGCAGGACCATTTCGAGTACCAGGGCTCCCGGCCGTCCCGGGTCAACCGGCCGGCCGAGCCGCTGCAGCGCGAGGACGACTGGATGCTGTCGCCGCCCGCGCACGAGCCCCCGCCGGCGTACCAGCAGGCTCCGCAGCCCCCGCAGCCCCAGTACCAGCAGCAGCCCCCGCCGCCGCCCCAGCGGCAGGAGTACCAGCAGGAGTACCGGCAGCAGCCCCAGACCCCGCCGTACCAGCCCCTGCCGCCGCAGGGCGGCTCCTGGACCGCGACGATCGGCCCGGACCGCTCGTACTTCATGGCGATGATGCAGCGCAGCGGCCCCGAGGCGACCGGGCTCAACCTGCCCGCGTACTCCCCGGAGCAGCACCTCCCGCTGTCCGGCGGCCAGATCACCATCGGCCGCCGCCGCGCCTCCACGGGCGAGTCCCCGGACATCGACCTGTCGGTGCCCCCGGAGGACCCGGGCGTCTCCCACCAGCACGCGGTACTGGTACAGCAGCCCGACATGAGCTGGGCGGTGGTGGACCAGAACTCCACCAACGGCACCACCATCAACGGCGGCGAGGACCCCATCCAGCCCTACGTCCCGGTCCCGCTCGCCGACGGCGACCGCGTCCACGTGGGCGCCTGGACCACGATCACCATCCGCCGCGGCTGATCAGGTCTCCCGGTGCACGATCGCCGGGCCCCGAGGGGTCCGGCGATCCCTGCCGTATCGCCAGATGGGCGCACGAGGCGCGCCCACTACCCTGAACGCGTGCAGCGCCTTGTCCTCTTCGACCTCGACGACACGCTCATCGATCGGCGTCGGGCGCTCGACGCGAGCGTGGCCCGCTTCGCCTCACGCCACGGCCTCACGCCGGACGGCCATGCGCAGGTGCTCGCGCGGCTTGGGCAACGGGCCTCGGTCTCCGACTTCGCGGTGATCCGCGAGCTTCACGGGCTGGCAGTCCCGGCGCAGGAGCTGTGGCATGACTACCTGTCGGACATGGCTGCCCTCGCCCGCTGTACGGCCGGCGTGCTGGACGGCCTGGACGAGCTGAAGGGGCGCGGCTGGCGCGTCGGCATCGCGACGAACGGCTCCGCCGACATCCAGCGGGCCAAGCTCGGCGCCACCGGCATCGCCCGCCGCGTCCACGCGGTGTGTGTCTCCTCCGAAGTGGGCGTCCGCAAGCCCGACCCGCGGCTGTTCTCCGCCGCCGCCGAACTCTGTGGTGCCGACCCGGGAGACGGGGGCTGGATGGTGGGCGACGACGCTGCCAAGGACATCGCGGGCGGCCGCGCGGCCGGACTCGCCACCTTGTGGGTCGGCGATCCCCGCCGCTGGCCGACACCCCTGCCCGCCCCCGACCGGACGGCACCCACCGCGCTCCGGGCCATCCGACTGCTCTTGGACCTGACCGCCTGAGGAGGCCTCTGTGACACGGCACGGCACCACGGTGGGGCTTCTGCACCCAGGCAGCATGGGGGCCGCTTTCGGCAGCCGGCTGACCGCTCGCGGGATCACGGTCCTGTGGTGTCCGGACGGCCGCAGCGAAGCCTCCGGGGAGCGTGCCCGACACGCCGGCCTGAAGGCCGCCGCGCTGCCCAGCCTGCTCGATCACGCGGACGTCCTGCTGTCCCTCTGCCCACCGGCCGCAGCCACGGAGGTCGCCGCCCTGGTGGCCTCGCACGGCTTCGCGGAGCGGACATACGTCGAGGCGAACGCGATCTCCCCCGAGCGGGTCGGACTCATCGCCGCACTCCTCCCCGGCGCCGAGACGATCGATGCCTCGGTGGTCGGCTCACCCCCCGTGGGGGGCAAGACGGCGACGCTCTACCTGGCGGGGGAACAGACCCGTACGGAAGCCGTCGAGCGTCTCTTCGCGGGAACGGACATCCATACGCACAGCCTGGGTACGGAAGTGGGAGCGGCCTCCGCGCTCAAGCTCGCCTACTCCAGCTACCAGAAGGCGTCCCGAGTGCTCGCCGCCCTCTCCTACGGTGCCGCCCAGGCCCACGGTGTGGGTGATGAGCTGCTGGCCATCGCCGCGAAGCGAACAGGCAGCTATCTCACCGAGACCGGTTACATCCCCAAGACGGCTGCCCGCGCCTGGCGCTGGGGTCCCGAGCTCGCCGACGCCGCGGCTCTCCTGTCCGACGCCGGGCTCCCCGACGAACTGATGCTCGCCGCGGCCGCGACCCTGGAACGCTGGGACGCGGCGCGCGACACCCGGCTCAGCGTCGAGGAGGCCCTGAAACTGCTGCGCCGGGACCCGGAGGAAGGGTGACGCGGCCGTCCCGCCCGGAGCGGTCAGCGCACCAGTTTGCGGATGACGATGCCCACGGTCAGGGTCGTGAAGAGCAGTCCGCCACCCGCGCAGCACACCGCGAGGGCCGTCCAGGCATGGGTTTTCAGCTCCGAAGGGGCACCCATGCCGACGTTCAGCCACAGCGCACAGGCCAGGACGAGCGCCCTCCCGGCACCCACCACGTCGAGGAGGCCACCCCCTTGTGGGCCGCGTGCGGCTCCGGAGAGGTGTAGGAGGGCTGCCGTGGTGAGCATGGCGGCGCCCAGGGTCCGTGCCGGGTTCCGTGCCCGCACTCCCCATCCGAGGACACCGCCGAGCAGAGCTCGACCCGCGAGGCGTGACAGCAGCGGTCGCTCGGCCGCCTCCCGCTGCCGGGTGAAGTAGTAAAGCTGGTCGCCCTCGGACATCCGTCTGCGTCGGGTCAGCGTGGAGCGCACCGCCTCCAGGGCACCCGGACTGACCCGGGTGAAGACGCGGTCCATGAATCCGGTGACCTGTTCGTCGTTCCGGAAGACCACGTCGCCGAGGTCGACCTCCTGCACACTGCTCGTTCCCGCGAGGCGGAACCGGGCCGGCCCGGCGGGCACGGCGAGAGCCCTCACGGTCGTGTCGGCGAGTTCCACCACCACCGGGGACACCTCGTCGGCGCTGGCGGTGAGGCTGGAGATGACGGAGGAACGGAAGACCAGCTCCGCGGTACCTGTACCGCCAGTCGCGGGGGTCGCCGCGGCCCCTGCCTCGACCGGCCGGCGCTGCGCGGGCACGGTCGCCTCATGGCGAAGTCCCCGTACCTCCACGGGGCCTCGCACCTCGCTGTCGAGCAGTGCGCTCGCCTCGCCGGGTACGACCATTCCGTTGATACGCAGGCCGTCGCGGCAGCGCACCCCCGTGCCTCGGAAGGGGGCGTCCACACGCACCCGGCGCAGCAGCAGCGCGGAAACGTCCACCTCGTCGAGTCTGAGCGAGGCCAACCAGAGATCGTCGAGGGTGATGGTCTCGCTGACGATCATCCTTTCCAAGGACACTTCGGGCCTGCGCTGCCGGCCGACGGCAGCCTGGCTGCGAAGGGCCACGGTCGCGGCCCGCAGACGCCTGAGCTGGACGGGACCCCGCATCGCCGCGATCGTCACCGAGTCGGAGACGCGTACGCCCTCGAAGCGTGTGGGTCCGCAGGAATGGACGTCCAGGCTCTCCAGGGTGGATTCGCTGACATCCACCCCCGTGTTGCGCGGAGTGTTGCGGATGATCAGCCGGCCGATCCGGGAGTTGCTGACCAGGACCGCGTCGGCGGTGCAGTGGTCGACGACGAGCTCTTCGACGACGCACGACCGCACGGTGAGGGCACCCGCGACGTTCACCCGGTGCAGCGCCAGCCGACCAGCGGTCAGCGAATCCAGGACCAGGGGCTCGTCGATGTCACTCTGCCGCAGGGTGAGGTCGCGATCCCGGCCTGCCGATGATTCCAGGTCCGCCACACGCGCCAGCGCTTCGAGCGTCCTGACGGTCGCCACAGGTCTTCCTCCCCCACCAAGTCCTACGGAAACGGCGCCCGGCGGCGCGCTGCCCGGTTCACTCCGCGTCGCAGGCCCCGCCCCGCAGAAGGGCGGCCAGGCTGCCGGGCCGGGCAGGCCGACGGCCGTCTTCCGCATGGGCCTTCGCCACGACGGCGGCAGTCGCCGACGGGCTGCTGTGATCGGTCCGTATCAGAAGGTGAAACGGCTCCTCGTCCTCGGGCACGGCCTGCAGGTCCGCCAGTGCCTCGTCCCAGGCGGCGAGCCGGTCCGCGGTGTCCCGGTCGCCCCTCTCCTGAGATCGCCGTTCACACACTTCACGGGGGACCCACAGGAGTACGCACAGCCACGGCTCCCGCACGGCGGCGTTGAAGATCCGGAGGTGGTCGACACTTCCCAAGTGCACGACCGGGACACGGCCCGCGCCGGTCATCGCGTCCATGTCGTCGCGATCGATCGCGTAGGTGTTCCCGTATCTGGTGGTCTCCAGAACAACACGGCCGGCGGCGCGCAGAGCGTCCAGCTCCGCGTGTCCGGCCATGCGATAGCCGGTGGTCCGCCCGGCGCCCACCTTGATCTTGGTCAGCTGGCCGTACCGGTCGTCGAGACGGGTCAGCGCAGCACTGACAGTGTCCTTGCCCGCTGCCGGAGGGCCGAACAGCACCACACCCCCGAAGCCGTCAGCGCCTCGTTCCCGCATGCTCATCCCAGACTCTCGCTGTAGCGGACGGACAGGGCGGCGGCCACCGATTCGACCTGCTCTGCGAGCGGGGTCATCGCCGTGATCCGGTTGTCGACGAGGTGGAAGTCCCCGACCGGACGCCGTTCCAGGGAGATCGCGCCGAGGTACTGCCTCCAGTTCGCGAGCTTCCATGTGTCCCTTGCCGCGTTGCGGGAGGTCAGCCGCTCGCGCATCGACGACGCGTCACTGTCCACCCACACCACTTCCAGCCCGGCGCCCAGGCGTGCGCAATGGCGACGCGTACGGGCAGCCCACTGCTCGTCGACGACCTCGGCGAGGAAGGGCGCCACGGCGACGACCGGCACCCCGCACTCCAGGTTCTCCCAGCAGGCCTTCATCAGGGACTCGTACTCCAGCGGGCGCACGGTCCCGGTGTAGACGCTGCTCTGCCTGTCGTCGGGATCGCCGTTGAGGTGGGTCAGGAGCGACTCGGTCAGCGGCCTCGTCAAGGTGTCCTTGTCGAGCAGCGGCCAGCCCGTAGCCTGCGACATCATCTTTCCGGCCTCGGATTTTCCGGAACCGGCGTAACCGGCGACGAGGACGAGGGCGACCCCGTGCTCGGACTGCTCCGAACCGATGTTCAACGATGCCCCCCGGACGTGACACGACCCTGCCTTCTCGGGAACTCTAGCGCCAACTGATCAACTTTGTGCCGGAGTTCGAACGGGCGTGGACGCGGGCATCCTCGGACGTCCTGCCGTGGGACCCCCATCCGCCGCGGCTGATCACTGCTGCCCCAGGGGCCAGACGTAGGGTCCCTGGGGGTCGTCCAGCCAGGACCACTGGCCCTCCGGGCCGACCGAGACGCCGAAGCGTTCGCGGCCCGGGCGGCCCTCGCTGCGCCACAGGTCCAGGGCCTCGCGGGGGTGCAGGACCCCGGCGGTCAGTACGAGCATGAACTGGAAGCGCTCGTTCTCGACCAGCTCGTACGGGAGCCCGCGCACCATGGCCATCCGGTCGGGCGGCGGTACGGCCGTGGCACCGCGCAGCGGGACGAAGTAGGCCGGGGTGTGCAGGAAGCGGCCCTCCGCGAAGTCGGCGTCCCGGACCGTGAGGGCGATCAGCCCGGTCGACAGCGGGGCGAGGATCCGCGCCCCCGGCCGGCACTGGCCGAGCCAGGTGTGCGGGACCAGCGGCAGGGTGCAGGTCACCAGGATCCGGTCGAAGGGGGCGCGGGCGGGGCAGCCGCGGGCGCCGTCGCCGGTGACCACGGTCGGGTGGTAGCCGAGGCGTGCCAGGTGGGCCCGGGCGGACTCGGTGATCTCCTCGTCCAGGTCCACGGTGGTGACGTGCTCGTCGCCGAGGCGGTGGCTGAGCAGGGCCGCGTTGTAGCCGGTGCCCGCGCCGATCTCCAGGACGTCGTCGCCGTCGCGCACGTCGAGGGCGGCCAGCATCTTCGCCATCAGGGAAGGCTGGCTGCTGGAGGAGACCAGCCGGCCGTCGCGCAGCCTGGTCGCGAGCGGGGCGTCGGCGTACACGCCGCGCAGCCAGCGGGCCCGCTGCGCGGGGTCGGGGTCCTCCGCCCAGAGCCGTTCGTGGCCGGCGCCGCGGTCGGTCCAGAAGTACGGGACGAAGACGTGCCGGGGCACGGCCGCGAAGGCTGCCCGCCAGCGCGGGTCGTCCAGTACGCCGGCCGCGGTCAGCTCCCGCACCTGGGCGGCGTGCGCGGTCTCCCGCAGGTCCCGCGTCTCGGTCCCTGCCGTGTCTGCGCCGTGTGCGGTGTGTGCGCCCATGCCTCCACTGTCCTGCGCCCGGCCGTCAGGTGCGACGTGAAGGGCCCCCGGGCGGTACCGGGCGTCTGAGACGATGGTCGGGTGAATGAGATTCCGCGGGGCAGCCTTCAGGAGCAGACCTTCTACGAGCAGGTGGGCGGCGAGGACACCTTCCGCCGCCTCGTGCGGCGCTTCTACCAGGGCGTCGCGGAGGACCCGCTGCTGCGCCCGATGTACCCGGAGGAGGACCTCGGTCCCGCCGAGGAGCGGTTCGCGCTCTTCCTGATGCAGTACTGGGGCGGTCCCACCACCTACAGCCAGCACCGCGGCCACCCGCGCCTGCGGATGCGGCACGCGCCGTTCCGGGTGGACTCGGCGGCTCACGACGCCTGGCTGAAGCACATGCGGGTGGCGCTGGACGAGCTGGGGCTGGCCCCGGAGCACGAGGCGCAGCTGTGGAAGTACCTGACGTACGCCGCCGCGTCGATGATCAACACGGCGGGCTGAAGTCCGTACGGTCCCCCCGGCCCGCGGGCCGGGGGCACCGTGCCCGTCAGACCGGGCTGACCTGGAAGGCGCCGAGGCCGCCGGTGGCGCCGGGGCGGCGGGTGGCGACGGAGCCGTACGGGGTGCGCAGCCGCAGCCAGCTCCCGGCGGCGAGCAGCGCCACCGGGTCGGGGGCGCTGCCGGGCGCGGGGGCGGGGGCGGGCACGGCGGCCCGCACCGGCCGCAGGAAGCCCAGCGACTGGGCGGCGTGCGCGGCACGCAGCGGCAGCTCGGTGTCGCCGAGGGTGCGGGACCAGATCTCGCGGCCGATGCGGTCGCGCTCGGAGCGGGTCCGGTGCTGTGCGGGCAGCGCCGCGTCCCGTGCCCGGAACTCGGCGACGGCCCCGGCCAGGAGCTGTGCGATCACCTCGGGGCCGGGCAGCCCGGGCAGTTGCCGCCAGCCGCCGCGGGGCGGGAGTACGCCGGTCCACGGCGGGCCGGTGACCGGCCCGGGCACGGTGGCCTCGGCCGAGGCCTCGTCCACGGACTCCAGCAGCTCGCCGGCGGAGACGGTCACGTCCAGCGGCGTCGCCACGGGGACGGCGAGCCGGACGGTGCGGATGGCGAGCACCTCGAAGGAGGGCGGCCGTCCGAACACGCCGAGCGCGCCGCCGCCCGCCTGGAGGCGGACGGCGGCGGCCCGGTCGTAGTGCACCAGCCGGCCCAGGAAGGCGGCGAGGTCCGCCGCCTCCCCAGTGTCGGCGAAGCGCAACTGCTCACTCATGCGGCGATGGCCTCGGAGCGCGGCTCGTCGAGGTACTCCTCCAGGAAGTGCCTCTCCTCGGCCGTGATACGGCGCGGCCGGCCCGCGGCGAGGTTGTAGGGCACGACCACGGTCTCCGCGCGCACGTAGACCGTCTCCGGCCTGTCCTCGGTGGCCTCGTCCTTGACCTCGTAGCGGATGGTCAGGGAAGCGGCGCCTATCCGGGTCACCCAGGACTCGATCAGGACGGGCTCGTGACGGTGCACGAGGGGCAGCTTGTAGTCGATCTCGTGGCGGGCCACGACGGATCCGCCCGTGAAGGACTCGCTGCCCTCGCCCGGCGCGAGGCGGAACATGAAGTCGATCCGCGCCTCCTCCAGGTAGCGGAGGAAGACGACGTTGTTGACGTGCCCGAAGGCGTCCATGTCCGCCCAGCGCAGCGGGCAGCGGTATTGGTGTCTGGCCATGGCCGTGACCTCAGCCCTCCCCCTCAGCCTCGGGTGAGCTTCTTGTAGGTGGCGCGGTGCGGACGGGTCGCGTCCGGGCCGAGCCGCTCGATCTTGTTCTTCTCGTACGACTCGAAGTTGCCCTCGAACCAGAACCACTTCGAGTCGCCTTCGTAGGCGAGGATGTGGGTGGCCACCCGGTCCAGGAACCAGCGGTCGTGGGAGACGACCACGGCCGCACCGGGGAACTCCAGCAGCGCGTTCTCCAGGGAGCCCAGGGTCTCGACGTCGAGGTCGTTGGTGGGCTCGTCGAGGAGCAGCAGGTTGCCGCCCTGCTTGAGGGTCAGCGCGAGGTTCAGGCGGTTGCGCTCACCGCCGGAGAGCACGCCGGCCGGCTTCTGCTGGTCCGGGCCCTTGAAGCCGAAGGCGCTGACGTAGGCGCGGGAGGGCATCTCGACGTTGCCGACGTTGATGTAGTCCAGCTCGTCCGACACGACGGCCCAGAGGGTCTTCTTGGGGTCGATGTTGGCGCGGCCCTGGTCGACGTAGGAGATCTTGACGGTCTCGCCGACCTTGATCTCGCCGGAGTCCGGCTTCTCCAGGCCCTGGATCATCTTGAAGAGCGTGGTCTTGCCGGCGCCGTTCGGGCCGATGATGCCGACGATGCCGTTGCGCGGCAGCGTGAAGGACAGGTCGTCGATGAGGACCTTGTCGCCGAACGCCTTGGAGAGGTTGTTGACCTCGACCACGATCGAGCCCAGGCGCGGGCCCGGCGGGATCTGGATCTCCTCGAAGTCCAGCTTGCGCATCTTGTCGGCCTCGGCCGCCATCTCCTCGTAGCGGGCGAGGCGGGCCTTGGACTTGGCCTGGCGGCCCTTGGCGTTGGAGCGGACCCACTCCAGCTCTTCCTTGAGGCGCTTGGCGCGCTTCTCGTCCTTCTTGCCCTCGACCTTGAGGCGCTCGGCCTTCTTCTCCAGGTAGGTGGAGTAGTTGCCCTCGTAGGGGTGCGCGCGGCCGCGGTCGAGTTCGAGGATCCACTCGGCGACGTTGTCGAGGAAGTAGCGGTCGTGGGTGACGGCCACGACGGCGCCCTTGTACTGGGCCAGGTGCTGCTCCAGCCAGTTCACGGACTCGGCGTCGAGGTGGTTGGTGGGCTCGTCGAGGAGCAGCAGGTCGGGGGCCTCCAGCAGCAGCTTGCAGAGGGCCACGCGACGCTTCTCACCACCGGAGAGGTTGGTGACGGGCCAGTCGCCGGGCGGGCAGCCCAGGGCGTCCATGGCCTGCTCCAGCTGGGCGTCGAGGTCCCACGCGTTGGCGTGGTCCAGGTCGTCCTGGAGCTTGCCCATCTCCTCCATCAGCTCGTCGGTGTAGTTCGTCGCCATTTCCTCGGCGATCGCGTTGAACCGGTTGAGCTTCTGCTTGATCGGGCCGACGCCGTCCTCGACGTTCTCCAGGACGGTCTTGGACTCGTCGAGCTTCGGCTCCTGCATGAGGATGCCGACGGTGTAGCCGGGCGAGAGGAAGGCGTCGCCGTTGGACGGCTGCTCGATACCCGCCATGATCTTCAGAACGGTGGACTTACCGGCACCGTTCGGGCCGACCACACCGATCTTCGCGCCGGGCAGGAAGTTCAGGAAGACGTCGTCAAGGATCACCTTGTCGCCGTGTGCCTTGCGCGTCTTGCGCATGGTGTAGATGAACTCAGCCAAGAGAAACCGTCCGGCAGATCGATGGTGGGCAGATACACCCCATCTTGCCAGGCGTCCATACCCCGGGGGAAACGCGTATGGCCCGGACCCCTGATCCGGCGGGGGCCCCGTGCGTGCCTTTCGGCGGCGCCGCCGCCCGCGAGCGGGCGCTCGGGGCGGCGACGGGCGGTTCGTGGGGGCGGCCGGCGGGGCCGGGGGCGGTCAGAGGGGGCGGTAGACCGTGAGGCCGTCCGGGAGGGCGTCGAGGACGAGGTCGCGGGGGGCCTTGGCGTACTCGCCGTCGTACGCGAGGGGGGTGCCCGGCGGGACGGAGCCGATGCGCAGGCTGCGCAGGCGGGTGGCCGCGTGGACCGGGGAGCGGCTGAGCGGGCCGGCGAGGGCGGCGGCCAGCAGTCGGGGGCCGGGCCGGCCGCCGCCGTGGACGAGGCGGAGGTCGAGCAGGCCCTCGCCGAGGCCGTCGCGGCGGCCGGGGGCGGGGCCGGTGCCGTGGTAGGTGCCGTTCCCGGCGAAGAGGAGCCACACGCTCCGGCTCCGTCCGGCCAGGCTCAGCCGTACGGGCCGCTCGGCGCGCAGGACCTTCCAGGCCGCCAGCAGCGCCGCCGGGCCGCCGCCGATGCGCGGGCCCCAGCGCAGCCGGTGGCGCAGCAGCTCGGGGTAGGCGCCGATGCTGAAGTTGTTCAGGAAGTAGCCGGGCTCTCCGTCGGGTCCCGGGGAGAAGCGGCCCACGCCGATCCGGACGGCCTCCCCGTGCTCCAGGGCCTCGCAGGTGCCCTCGGGGCCGATGAGTCCGAGGTCGAGCGCGAAGTGGTTGAGGGTGCCGCCGGGGAACACGGCCAGGGGTACGTCGGCCCGCAGCGCGGCGGTGGCGGCCGCGTTGATGGTGCCGTCGCCGCCGCACACCCCGAGGACGGTGGCGCGCGAGGCGGCCTCCGCCAGGGCGGGCAGCAGCTCCGGGCCCTGGCACTCGATCACCTCGGCCTTGGGGAGCCGGGCGCGCACCACACCGGGCACGGCCGAGGCCGTGCCCGACCCGGTGTTGACCACCACCGTCAGCCCGGCCCCGTCGGGCAGGGCGGGCACCCCGACGGCTCTGCGCTCGTCACCCGGCACGGCCCGGGCCTCCCGGACGTCGCGCGCGAGGCGGCGTACGACGAAGGCGGCGCCCACGCCCAGCGCGGCGCCCGCCGCCACATCGGAGGGGTAGTGCACGCCGGTGTAGACGCGCGAGAAGGCCACGGACGCGGCAACGGGGGCCAGGACGGCGCCCCAGCCCGGGGAGGTCAGTGCCACCCCGGCGGCGAAGGCGAAGGCGGACGCCGAATGCCCGGACGGGAAGGAGGTGGTCTGCGGCTGCACGGCCAGCTGCCGCACCGCCGGCACACCCTCCAGCAACGGCCGGGGACGGCGTACGGACCACTTGCCGACCGTGTTGATGGTCGAGGAGGCCAGCGCCAATGAGGCCACCCCGCGCAGGGCCGCCTTGCGGGTCCCGGCGGATCCGAAGACGGCGAGGGCCGCTGCGGCCCCGCCCCACAGCACCCCGTGGTTCGCGGCCCGCCCAAGGCGCGGCAGCACGCGGTCGGCGCCGGGCCAGTGCCTGCGGGCCACAGCGTCGAACAGCCGGCGGTCCCACCGTGCGAAGGCGCCGGTCCAGGTCAGTTCCTGATCAACCATTTCCTGCCCTTACCCCGGATCCCGTACCGGAACCGGCACGGTGCTCCACCCCGGCAGCCCGTCGCGTGCCGGCCTCGTTCCCTCTGGTGACGGGACAGCTCTCAGGGGGTGTCCGGCGCATCAGCGCCGGGCCCGGGCTGTCCGCCCCTGATCCGCCGGACACTTCCTACTCCTCCTCGTCGAGCGGGCGCTTGCGCAGCAGCAGGACGACCAGGCCGCCCAGGACGACCAGGCCCACCGCCAGGGAGGCGATGACGGGCGTGGCGGCCGAGCTGCCGCTGGTGGCGAGCCGCTCCTCGTCCGAGGTGGCTGTCGCGAGGGACGCGGAGGACGCGGACTGCGCGCCCAGCGCGACCGTCCCCGAACCGGCGCCCGGGTCCGCGGCCTCTGCCGGGGTCGCGCCCGCCTCGGGCGGCGGGGGCGGCGGCCAGGCCGCCCGCGCCGTGGCGGCGGTCACCGACTCGCTGGAGCCGGCGACGATCTGCGCCTGGGCCGGGACGCCGCTGGTGAAGACCCGCCCGACCGGCACTCTGGTCGCCCCCTGGACGGTGACGGTGGCCGTGCCGTCGGGGGTGCCCGCCGGGATCTCGAAGTAGAGACGGCTGCCGTTGGCCGCCGTGGCCAGCGGCCGCCCCTGGGCGTCCACCACCCGCACCCCCATGGCCACGGCCGCCGCGTCCGGTACGACCGACACGCTCCGCGCGCCGGTGCGCACGGTCACGGGGCCGAGCCGGGTACCCACCGGTCCCGTCACCTCGCCGGGGTCCAGCCCCAGTGAGGCGGGCGGCTCCGGCAGCTGTCCCGCCGCCCGCTGGAGGTAGTCGGCCAGCTTCTCGGCCGACGGGTCCGCCGCTTCGACGCGCACGCCGTCCGCGAGCCGCCAGATCGCCACCTGCGTCCCGGCCGCCGCGCTCTCGGCGGTGAGCGCGGCGGCTCCGGCCGCCTTGGCGAGCCCGGCCAGGTCGTTCAGCTGGGGGTAGGAGTGCTCCAGCACCCAGCGGATCCGGCCGGCCTGCCCGTTGCCCGCCAGCGGGCTGCCGCTCCAGCCGCTCTCGGTGTACCGGGCCTGCGGCTGGGCGTTGCCCGCCACGCCCACCCCGTAGGTCTGGAGCATGCCGCCGCCGTCGACCCGCATCTCGTAGAGGCCGGCTGGAATCTGCCGCACCGATCCGTCGCCGGCGTGGAGGACCGCCTGCCCGTACGTCTTCAGCCCGTCCAGCACGGCGCTCGCTCCCTCCGGGGCGCGGGACGCCGCCGGGCCGGAGTCGGCTGCGGCCCGGGCGCCGGGCGCGGCGGCCAGGGCCGCGGCCAGCAGGGCGGCCGCGAGCGGCCGGCGCGCGGAGCCCCGTACCGCGGCGGCCGGTTCGAGCGGCGCGGGAGCGGGTGCCGGAGCGGGAGCCGGGACAGGAGCTGGAGCAGGGACAGGAGCGGGAGCAGAAGCAGGAGCGGAGGATGCGGGAACGGCAATCGACACAGTCTTCCCCTTCGGGCCAAAGACCCAGGTGCCCGTGAGTACCGGGGAATCCTAACCGCCTCGAACACTCAGACCACCGCCGCCTTCTGAGTGTCCATCAGCGGATGATCGGTTCTCACCACCCGCCGGAAGGCCGCCGTGCCGCGGTTCAGGTCGTGCCCGATGGCGGCCGCGTCGATCTCCGCGCCGAACCGCCGGTTGCCGTCCCCGTCGGGCGGGTCCTCCCGCACGCGCAGCCGCCCGTGCACCACCAGCGGCTCGCCGACCGATACGGAACCGGCGAGGTTCACCGCGAGCGTGCGCCGCGCCCACACCGTGTAGAAGCTCGTGGGCCCGTCCGTCCAGGCCTCCTTGCGCCGGTCGTAGTACCGGGGCGTCACCGCGAACCGGAACCGCGCCGACGGCCCGTTGACCGTGTCCTTGTAGTCGACCTGCGTCGCCACGTACCCCACCAGCGTCACCTGGGTGTCGTACATCCCGGCCGCCCTCCCCCGTCGTCCCGCCCCGCACGGACCATCCGTACGGGCTACGAGCCATGCTCCGCCCGGCGGCCCGTTCCCGCTCCGGCCTGTGGATTACTGGCGGGTTGTGGACAACCGGCTCCCCCCTGCGGCGACGGCGGCGTACTGCTCCCGCACCTCCCGGTAGCGCAGCAGCTCCGCCGCCACCGGTTCCAGCACCCGGGCTCGCCCGCACCCGGCTGCCGCCTGCCGCAGCTTGCGCTCCGCGTCCTGCCCGTACCGGCGCGCCGGGCCCCGGGCCGCGATCGAGCAGGCCCATTCCACGAGCGGCCCGCCGATGATGCCCGCCACCATCAGCAGGACCGGCGGCATCAGCTCCGGCTCCAGGACCCCGACGATCTGCCCGACGAGCCACAGTCCACCGAAGATCTGGAGCAGCGTCATGGCCGCCTGGCCCAGCACCGCCGCAGGCCACCACGCGGGCCGCGGCGGCTTGGCGCTCGGCACCGAGACCGCCGCACCGAGGGTGACCGCGATCTCGTCCAGGGCCTCGGGAAGCCCGTCGGCGCCGCGCACCGCCGCCTCGCGGACGGCCTGCGCCCACGGCTCGGGCAGGCCGGCGACCGCCTCGTCGGCGACGACGCGTACGGCCTGCTCCACCCGCTGGCGTGCGGTCACCTCCTCCTCGACGGGCGCCTGCGCGACCGGCTGGCCGCGGCCGCCGATCGCGGCCAGTGCCGCCAGCCCCGCCAGGGTGCGCGGCGCGCGCCGGTTCTCGTACCAGCGCCACAGCCGCAGCCACGGGGTGCCGCAGGCCTTGCCCGCGTTGCGCCGCCAGGCCCGTTCGGCGGCGAGCCCGGCCGCGCCGGCTCCGACCGCCTCGGCGAGCCGGTCCTCGAACTCGGCGCGCGCGGTCTCCCCGATCTCGGGTCCGGCGTGCCCGTCGGCGACGTAGAGCGGCCGCAGCCGGACGGCGGCGCGGTCCACGTCCGCCGAGATCCTGCGGGTCGCGGCGCCCTTCTCCTGTGTGAACTGTCCGAGGAGTTCGCGTAGTTCCCCGACGCCGTCGCCGGTCAGGGCGGACAGCCCGAGGACGGTGGCGCCGGGCTCGCCGTGTTCGCCGAGCGCGATGCCGTCCTCGTCGAGGAGCCGCCTCAGGTCGTCCAGTACGAGGTCGGCGGCCTCGCCGGACAGCCGGTCCACCTGGTTGAGCACGACGAAGGTGACCTCGGCGTGCCCGGCGAGCGGCCGCAGGTACCGCTCGTGCAGGACCGCGTCGGCGTACTTCTCCGGGTCCACGACCCAGACCACGGCGTCGACGAGCGCCAGTACGCGGTCCACGTGGTCGCGGTGCGCGCCGACCGCGGAGTCGAGGTCCGGCAGGTCGACGAGGACCGTTCCGCGCAGCATCTCGGCCTCGGACGTCTCGCGGGGCCGGCGCCGCAGCCGCCCCGGGATCTCCAGCCGGTCCAGGAGCCCGGCGGCCCCGTCCGACCAGCTGCACGCGATGGGCGCGGCGGTGGTCGGGCGGCGCAGCCCGGTCTCGGAGATCTGCACCCCGGCGAGTGAATTGAAGAGCGTGGACTTGCCGCTTCCGGTGGCTCCGGCGATGGCGACGACCGTGTGCTGGGGCGAGAGCCCGCGGCGTGCGGCGGCCTCGTCCAGTACCCGTCCGGCCTCGGCGAGGGTCTTGCCGTCGAGCCGGGTCCGGGACAGCCCGACCAGCTGGCGCAGCGCGTCGAGGCGCTGACGCAGGGCCTGCGCCTCGGGGCTGAGCGGGGGCGCGGAGGACTTGCCGCCGTCACTGCCGGCGCCGGAGACGGCCCGTACGAGCGCCTCGTCGCCCTCGTCGCCCGCCTCCGCGGCGTCCTCCTCGCCCGCTTCGGCGGGGCGGGGGCGGGAGCGCGCGATGAGCCCGTCGTCCCATCGGTCGTCGGTGCGGTCGGTCAGGGCGGTCACGGCGTCACCTCTCCTTCTGCAGTACGGACAGCGCGGCGATCAGTTCTGCCTGCGGTTCGGGGGTCACTTCGAGGGCTTCCAACGGGGCGAGGCGGCGGTCGCGTTCGCCGCGCAGCACCTCGTCGAGGTGGTCGCCGACCAGTTCCCCGCCCTTGTCGCGCAGGCGCAGGGCGGCCTGGGCGCCGATCCGCTCGGCGAGCTTCTCCCCGGCGGTCCGGGCCCGTTTGCCGCCGAGCAGGGCGGCGACGAGCAGGGCCGCGACGCCGTCGGCGTCGGGGGCGGGCTGCCGGTCGAGCCCGGCGACCTCTTCCTCCGCCAGTTCCTCCAGCACGCGGCGCCAGCGGCGTACGGCCATGCCGATACGTTCCGCCGCCTCCTTGTCGGGTGCGGGCACGACCAGGGCGCCGGAGGCCGGTTCGCGCCGCCAGGCCTCGGCGATGCGCTCGTCGGCGGCGGCGACCGCGCACTGGAGCAGCGCGGCGAGGGATTCGGCGAGGGAGTCCAGCAGTTCTTCGGCGCTGGTGTCGAGGGGGTACCCGCGCCAGCGGGTCAGGGCGTCGCCGGCCAGGACGGCGCCGTGGTCGAGGCGGCTGCGGACCCTCTTGCCCTCGCGCCGGTACGCGTCCTCTACGGCGGAGGTCAGCCGTACGGCGGCGGCGTGCTGGGCGGCGACGGCGGAGGCGAGTTCGGGCATCCGGCGGCGCAGGGAGTCCAGGGCGCCGAGGGCCGTGCGTCCGACGGCGTACTGGCGCGCGGCGGGGTCCTGCGCGTGGTGGGCCAGCCAGGCGAACAGCGGGGCGACGGCGGTGGCCGGGAGCAGTCCGCCGCCGCCGGCCGACTCGGGGAGTTCGGGGACGGTGAAGCGCGGTACGTCGCCCAGCCCGGCCTTGGTGAGGAGGGCGCCGTACTGGCGGGAGACCTCGGCGAGCACCTGGTGCGGCACCCGGTCCAGGACGGTGACGAGGGTGGCCTTGTACTCCTTGGCGGTGCGCAGCAGGTGCCAGGGGACGGCGTCCGCGTAGCGCGAGGCGGTGGTGACCATCACCCAGACGTCGGCGGCGCAGATGAGTTCGGCGGCGAGTGTCCGGTTCTCGACCACGAGGGAGTCGATGTCGGGGGCGTCGAGGATGGCGAGGCCGCGCGGCAGGGTGGTGGCGGTCTCGATCCGCATCTCGCGGGTCTCGCGGCCTCCGTGGGAGCGGGTGTGGCCGCGTCCGCGGCCCCGGGTGGCGGACGCGGGGGGCCTGTCGTCGTCCTCGTGCGGCACCCAGACCCGCATCAGGTCGGGCAGTACGCGCATTCCGGCGAACCAGTGGTGGTCGTCGGGGTGGCAGACGAGCACGGGTGTGCGGGTGGTCGGGCGCAGCACGCCGGCTTCGCTGACCTGCCGTCCGACGAGGGAGTTGACGAGGGTGGACTTACCGGCCCCGGTGGACCCGCCGACCACGGCGAGCAGGGGCGCCTCGGGCGCCTTCAGGCGCGGTACGAGGTAGTCGTCGAGCTGCGCGAGCAGCTCGGCTCTGGTCTGGCGGGCCCGTGGGGTGCCGGGCAGGGGCAACGGCAGACGTACGGACGCGACCCGGTCGCGCAGGGCGGACAGGGCATCGAGCAGCTGAGGCCGAACATCCAAGGTCACCACATGCGAAGAATGCCCAATTTAGGACCATTTTTGAAGCTTATACGCCCCCTGCGCGCCGAGCGCGACTCCAGTGGGACATTCCGGGCATGACGGACGAGTGGGGCGCAGGCATAACGAGTGCACAACACCCAGGGCGCCGCGGCGCAAAAGCGATGCGAGAATCGCACCTGCCTGCGATTATCGGGACCGCTTCACCGAACCTCCACATCGTGGCCCGCGAGTGAAGCAACCGGGACAAGGCGGCCGGAGCCCTATCCTTGACCCGGTACGGACCGAAGTCCCACCCCCACCAGGGGTTCCAGGCCCACCGCGGCCACCTTCCGGCCCCCGTAGCTCAGTGGATAGAGCAGGTGCCTTCTAAGCACTTGGCCGCAGGTTCGAGTCCTGCCGGGGGCACACATTCTCCACCACCGAAGCCCTCCCTCCGCGGAGGGCTTCCGCGCAGGTGGAGGCCGTTCGGCAGGCCTGGCCGAGGCCGCATCGAGTCCCCATCGGGACTGCATCGCGGCCGGTCGGGCGGGCGGGGGGCGGGGCGCCGGCCTTGCTCCGGACGCGCCGAAGGGGTTCTTCCGCCGCCGCGATTCCCGCGGGTGGGGCGGATGACGCCGGTGGACCGTTCACCCGAAGAGGCACCGCCCGGCGTACGGGCCGGGCGGTGGCACGAGGGCCGGTGCGGACGGTGGTCCGCTGTCCCGCGGCGGCTTCGGACCCGGGCACGGGCAGCGGACAACCGCTGCCACCGCTCGCCGAGTTGGCCGGTCTGCCGCCGCCCCGCTTCTCCCGCAGTCCTTACCTGACCGCCGAGCCGACCGGGGTGGTTTCCGGACGCGGTTCAGCGGCTTCCCCACCGGCCCCCGGGCTCCAACAGCGGCCGGGTGGGGCGGGCATGCCACGCCGTGCGCCAACTACCGGGCAGGCGATCGGCTTTGCGCTTCCCGGCAGCTTCTGCGCCATCGGCTCCCGCAGCCCCGGCCCGGGGGCCCCGACGGCATCGCGTAGCCGCCCGTACGGTGCATCGGCGGCGCGGCGTCGCTCTCCGTGCCGCGGCGGCTTCCTGTCCGCGCCGCCCGGCGAGGCGGGCCGACTTGCGGGAAGCCGCCGCCTGCGGTTGCGTCGGATAAAGGGGTGTGTGGTTTTTCCGTCTCCCTTCGGGCTGGGGGTGAGCCCCGTGTTCTTCACCGACCGCGCGGACGCCGGTGAGCGGATCGCCGAAGCCGTGCGCCATCTGGAGGGGGAGCATCCCGTCGTGCTGGGTCTGCCCCGCGGCGGCGTCCCGGTGGCGTTCCCCGTCGCGCGGGCCCTCGGCGCACCCCTGGACGTGATCGTGGTCCGCAAGCTCGGCGTCCCGTCCCACCGTGAACTCGGATTCGGCGCCATCGGCGAGGGCGGCGTACGGGTGATCAGCGAGGACATCGTCCGCACCAGCCGGGTCACGCGCCAGGACCTGGAGGCGGTCGAGCACGCCGAGGAGGCGGAGCTCGCCCGGCAGGCCCGCAGGTTCCGCGGCGACCGGCCCCGGGTGGCCCTCGACGGGCGGACGGTGATCGTGGTGGACGACGGGATCGCCACCGGCGCCACGGCCGCCGCAGCGTGCGAGGTCGTACGGGCGCAGGGCGCGGCCCGGGTGGTGCTGGCCGTCCCCGTGGCGCCGCCCGACGCGGTCGCCCGGCTGCGCGGGGCGGCAGACGAGGTGGTGTGCCTCTCCTCGCCGCCCGCCTTCCGGGCGGTCGGCGAGTGGTACCAGGACTTCTCCCAGACCTCCGACGAGGAGGTCGTCTCCCTGCTGGCGCGGGCGCCGCAGGGAGCGGCGGCGGGTGCGGAGGCGGAGGCGGTGGAGGCGGTGGCCGTGGAGGTGGACGCCGCCGGCCTTGCCCTGGCCGGGGACCTGGCGCTGCCGGAGGGCGCCGGGGCCGTCGTGATGTTCGCCCACGGCTCCGGCAGCAGCCGCCGCAGCCCGCGCAACCGGGCGGTCGCGGCGGACCTGAACCGGGCGGGTCTGGGCACCCTGCTCTTCGACCTGCTGACGCCGGCCGAGGAGGCCGACCGGGCCAACGTCTTCGACATCGAGGTCCTGGCCGGGCGGCTCACGGACGCCACCGCCTGGCTGCGCCGGCGCGCTCGCCTCCCGGTCGGCTACTTCGGCGCGAGCACCGGGGCCGCGGCCGCGCTGTGGGCCGCGTCCGCCGCCGGCGCCGAGGTCGGCGCCGTCGTCTCCCGCGGCGGGCGGCCCGATCTCGCCGGGCCCCGGCTGGCCGACGTACGGGCCCCCACCCTGCTCGTCGTCGGCGGTGACGACACCACGGTGCTCGACCTCAACCGGCGGGCGCAGCGCGAGCTGCGCTGCGAGAACCGGCTGGCGGTCGTCGCGGGGGCCACGCACCTCTTCGAGGAGCCGGGCGCCCTGGAGGAGGTCTCCACCCTGGCCCGCGCCTGGTTCGCCCGGCACCTGGAGGCCGGCGGGCCCTCCGGCGGCGGCGCCGGGAGCTGACGACGTGCCGCCGGGGCAGGTGCGCGCGACGATGGGGGCATGGAGCAGGCATCCGGGCGATCCGGCGGATCCGGCGGACTCGCGGCATCCGTGGGAGATGTCAGCGGACCGGCACGCATCGCCCCGGCCGGAGAGGGCATCGGCCAGGAGGAGCTGGCGCTCGCGGCCCGCAACCACGGCCTGCCCCTGGAGGCCCTGCGCTACGACGTCACCCCGCCCGGGCTGCACTACGTCCTGGTCCACTACGACATTCCCGCCGCCGTCGAGCACGGCTGGACCCTGACCGTGGGCGGCCGGGTCCGTACGCCGCTGTCCCTGGGCCTCGACGCCCTGCGCACGTTCCCGGCGGTCACCCACCGCGTCACCATGGAGTGCGCGGGCAACGGCCGGGCGCGCCTGTCGCCCCGCCCCGTCAGCCAGCCGTGGCTGGTCGAGGCGGTGGGCACCGCCGACTGGACCGGCGTCCCGCTGCGTCTGGTCCTGGAGGCGGCCGGGGTGCGCTCCGACGCCGTCGAAGCCGTGTTCACTGGAGCGGACCACGGTGTGGAGCGGGGCGTGGAGCAGGACTACCGGCGCAGCCTGCCGCTGCCGTACGCGACCGGGGAGGACTCCGGCGTACTGATCGCCTACGCCATGAACGGCCTGCCGCTGCCGCCGCAGCACGGATGCCCGCTGCGGCTGGTCGTCCCCGGCTGGTACGGCATGGCGCACGTCAAGTGGCTGCGCGACATCTCCCTCGTCGACGCGCCCTTCACCGGCTTCCAGCAGTCCGTGGCGTACCGCTACCGGTCGTCGGCCGATGGTCCGGACGCTCCCGGCGAGCCGGTGACCCGGATCGCACCGCGCGCCCTGATGGCCCCGCCCGGCTTCCCCGACTTCATGTCGCGCACCCGCGTCGTGCGTCCCGGCCCCGTTCGGCTGCACGGGCGGGCCTGGTCCGGTCGGGGGGCCGTCGCCCGGGTGGGGGTGAGCGCCGACGACGGCCTGACCTGGATCCCGGCCGAGGTGGCGTCGCCGCAGCCGCACCCGTGGGCCTGGCAGGCCTGGAGCTGTACCTGGACGGCCGCGCCGGGCCGCCACACGCTCACCGTCCGCGCGACGGACACCGGGGGGCGCACCCAGCCCCTCGAACAGCCGTGGAACCGCGGCGGTTTCGGCAACAACGAGGTGCAGCGGGTGGCCGTGCTCTGCCTGTGACGCGCCCGGTCACCGGCAGAGCACCACTGAGCACTAGGGCCTGTATCGAGTTGCCCCGTGGAGCAAGGAGCGGCGTTCGGTGCGCGCCCTCGGCGTGCGGGACGAATGGCCTCGTAGCGGAGCTACCAGGCCATTCGGCTCGTGCGCCGAGGGTGCGGGCCGGGCGTCGCGACGCCGCGGGGCAACTCGATACAGGCCTTAGGAGATGCCGAGGAGGCTGACCGCCTGGTAGTACGTCCACGCGGTGCCGTCGCACGAGCGCTTGCGGCTGCCCGTGTACCGGGCGCACACCCGCTTCAGGTCGGCGTGGAACGCCTCGTCGAGCCGGGCCTTGGCGGTCGGGAACAGTCCCGCCGCGCGGTGGTTGCGGTAGCCGAAGTCGTGGCGGGCGCAGGCCGCCGCGAAGGGGAAGCCGAAGGGGTTGTCGGGGGAGGTGGTGCACTGGTCGGTCGACCAGTCGAAGCCGTACGCGACCCAGGCGGTGCGGTGCTCGCGCGCGTCGGCCCAGGCCGCGTAACTGGCGGCGCTGGGTTGGGTCCAGCGGTTCAGCACCTGCGGCTTGTCGGTCGGGACCTCGGGCGCGGCCCAGGACGCGGGTGCGAGGGCGAGCACCGCGGTGGCGGTGGCGAGGGCGGGGAGGAGGCGGCGGCGCATCAGGGTCCTCGGGAGCCGGGCGGACGGTCACCCCGGCCAACGGGGCGGAGCCCCGGCCGGTTACTGCGCGTGGCTCCCGCCGTAGCCGCCGCCCTTCCCAGGTATGACACCGTGTGAGACCTACGGCCAACACACGGTTCGTTCTGAGGAAGGACGCGCCGGCGGTCACCTCCGGCCGAGACTGGAAGGCATGAACCGCCGCCCGCTCGTCATCGCCGCCGCCACCGTGGGAGTCCTCGCCACCGCCGCCTTCGCCCTGCCCAACCTGCCGCCCAATCCGGTGACGGACACCATCGACCACCGGGTCTTCAAGGAGAAGGGCAAGCGCTTCGCCACCGCGGCCGACGCCCCGGCGCGAGCGGGAGCGGCCTTCGCGCTTCCGTCCTGGATACCCAGGGACGCCACCGACGTCCGCATACGGGTGCGCACCACCGGGGAGGCCCGGCTGATCCGGTTCGACCTCGGCGAGACCCCTCTGGACGGCCCGCGCTGCGCGGCGGGCACACCCGGGAAGCAGGACGCGCCGGACCTGCACGCCCGGTGGTGGCCGCGCTCGGTCCGGGCCGAGGCACGCACCGAGTGCCGGGACGCGCACCAGTACCAGGTCGCGGTGCGCGGCAAGCGGGTCTACGCCTGGACGGACGGCACCCCGTCCCCGCCCGCCCGGGGCTGACGCCCACGGCTGACGCGCCCCGCTGAGGCGCACGGCTGGAGGGCTGGGCCCTCAGGCCTGGCTCTGGCGCAGGGCCGCGGCGGTGGCCTCGGCGAAGGACTGCGGGTTGTCCAGCATGATGTTGTGCCCGCAGTCGGGGACGGACACCACGGTGACGCCCGAGGCCCGGAGGGCGTCGGCGCCGGGGAGCGGGCCGTCGGCTTCGGGCAGCAGGAAGGCGCGCGGGATCTTCAGGTCCAGCAGCAGCTCGCGCATGGTGGGGGTGGTGCCCGCCGCGAGGTGGACGGCGCTGCGGTACAGGGCCGTACGGCCCGCCAGGCGCATCGTGGACCACCAGTGCGCGCCGGCCCGGTCGCGTACCTCGGCCCAGCCTCCGGCCAGGAACTCCTCCTCGGTGTAGGAGGCGATGCCGCTGCTTCCGGGGGCGGCGGGCCGGGGCGGCACGGGGTCCAGGTTGGCGTCGACGAGCACCAGCCGGGACACCAGGTGGGGGTGACGGGTGGCCAGTACGACGGCCACGGCTCCGCCCATGCTGTGGGCGATCAGCTCGGCGCCCTGCGCACCGGCGGCGGTGAGGGCGGCCGCCAGCGCGTCGGCGTGCTCTTCGAGGGTGTAGCCGAAGCTCTCGGGCCGGTCGCTGTGCCCGTGTCCCAGCAGGTCGACGAGCAGGGAACGCCGCCCCGCCAGCAGTGGGTGGACGGCGCTCGCGGCGAAGTAGGCGGGCGAGGTGGCCCCCAGGCCGTGCACGTACACCCGGGCCGGCTCCGCGCCCGGCAGCTCGACCCAGCGGATCCGGTCGCCCTGCGGCGTGACCACGGCATTCTTCACGGCGCTCCCCCAAGAGCCTCAAGTCTTCTACGGTCCGGACAGGTTAGTCGGCGCAGCGTCCGGACCGCCGGGGAGTGCGGCCGCCCGCCACGCCGGGCCCGGTTTCGCCTCGCCGTCGGCCGCGTGCGCATTATCGTGACCGCCATGGACATCCGCCGGGCCCTCACACCCGCCGAGCTCTCGGCTGCCGAGTCCCTTTTCGACGGGCCCGTCCGCGAGGAGTGGTCCGAGCGCTTCCTCGCCGCCCCCGGGCATCTGATGCTGGTCGCGTACGTCGACGGCGTGCCCGCCGGGATGGTCTCGGGCATCGAGATGGTCCACCCCGACAAGGGGACGGAGATGTGCCTCTACGAGCTGTCCGTGGACGAGGGTTACCGGCGCCGCGGGATCGGCCGGGCCCTGACGCTGGCCCTCGCGGACGAGGCGAAGGCCCGCGGCTGCTACGGCATGTGGGTGGGCGTCGACACCGACAACGAGGCCGCCCTGGCGACCTACGACGCCGCCGGGGCCCGTGACGAGGGCGTGTTCTCGATGCGCGGCTGGCCGATCGGCGCCTGATCCGTCCGGCCCATGCACCGGGCCGGGCCCTCGGACAGCCGGCGCGGCGACACCCGGCGCGGCGCCACCCGGCGCGGCGACACCCGGCGCGGCGCCACCCGGCGCGGCGACACCCGGCGCCCCGCACGGCGACACCCCCGCGCCGCGACACCCCGCCCGGCGACACCCGCGCGGCGGCGTGTCGTGCGGCCACTCGGCGCACCCTCCGCGCGCCCGAACGGCCGCTCGCCGAGCATCGGCCGCATGACCCCCTTCGCCCCGCTGGTCTCCGCCGCCGCGCTGCTGGCGGCGGCCGCCACCGCCGCCACCACCACCGCCACCACCCCGCCACCGAACGCGACCGCCCACGCCGTCCCCGCCCCCGGCGCCGTCTCCCCGTACGTCGTCGTCCTCAAGGACACCGCCTCGCGCGCCCCGGCCCGTGCCCTGGCCGCCGAGGCCGCGGAGTCGGGGGACGAGGTCGGCCCCGTCTACGAGGCCGCCCTCGACGGCTTCGCCGTCCGCACCACCGCCGCGCGGGCCGCCGCCCTGGCCGCCGACCCCCGGGTGGCCTCCGTGGAACCGGACGCGGTCTTCCACACCACCGGATCCGCCGACACCCCGCACACGCTGCCGCAGAGGCCCGCGCCCTGGTCGCTGGACCGGATCGACCAGCGCGAACTCCCGCTCGACGGCTCCTACACCTACGCCACGAAGGCCGAGGGCGTGACCGTCTACATCCTCGACACCGGGATCAACACCCGCCACCGGGAGTTCGGCGGCCGCGCCCGGGCCGGGCACAACGCGGTGTTCCTGGAGGGCTCCCGCGACTGCAACGGCCACGGCACGCACGTCGCGGGGACCGTGGGCGGGAAGACGTACGGGGTCGCCAAGGGCGTCTCCCTCGTCTCCGTCAAGGTGGCCGACTGCCGGGGCGACGGGCGCCTGTCGGCCATGCTGAAGGGTCTCGACTGGGTGGTGAAGGACGCCGGCCGCGCGCCGGGCACCCCGGCCGTGGCGAACATGAGCATGGGCGGCAGCCGCAGCCGCGCCCTCGACGCCGCCGTGCTGCGGATCGTGTCCTCGGGGATCACCTTCGTCGCGGCCGCCGGCAACGACGGCCGGAACGCCTGCGGCGGATCCCCGGCCTCCGTCCCGCAGGCGGTCACCGTCGGCGCGACCGACGCCGCGGACCGCCGGGCGCGGTTCTCCAACCACGGGTCCTGCGTGGACCTGTTCGCGCCGGGCGTGGCCGTCACCTCCGCCCGGAAGGACTCCGCCACCGGCACCGTACGCTCCTCCGGCACCTCGATGGCCGCCCCGCACGTGGCGGGCGCCGCCGCCCTGCTCCTGGCCGGCGGTACGGCGCGCACCCCGGCGCAGGTGTCCGAGGCGCTGGTGCGCGGTGGCGTACCGGGCCGGATCACCGGCCTCCCGGCCGGCACTCCGAACCTGCTGCTGAACGTCCCCGCCCCCACCGCCCCCGCCCCCACCGCCCCCACCACGGCCGCCCCCACGCCTGCCGCCGACCCCGCCACTACCCCCGCCGCGCCCACGCCCGCCGCCGGCCCCTCGTAAGTCGCACAGGCCATCAGCCCCTCCCTGATGGCCCATCAATTTCTGTGTGCTTCGCGCGAAAGCAGTCATTGACTTCTCATCACCATGACGCGTCAATATCGGCCACCGCACCGGCTCGGCCTCCCCCACACAGCGGGTGGGGGGAGGGTTCGTCATGACGAAGGAGTCGCGACCCAGTGAGAACGAGAACGCATCTACGAAAGGTGCTGGCAGGGGCGGGGGCCCTGTCGCTGGCCCTGACCGGCGCGGTGGCGGGCCTGTCGGGCTCCGCGCAGGCCGCGACCAAGACCACGACGGTCTTCGAGAACTGCGACGCCCCGGCGCCGCAGCCGGACGGTTCGGGCAACCAGGACTGGACGGTCACGCTGCCCGACGGCGCCAAGGCGGGCGACGTCGTCCCGATCACGATCGACCCGGGTGCGAGCCCGCTGATCCCCTCGTTCTCCGTCACCACGGTGAACACGTCCAAGATCACCCTCAAGGTGGGTGCCACCACCCAGGTGGTCACCAGCCCGCCGGAGACCGTGTCCGTCGTGGCCGGGCAGCCGCTCGACCCGAAGGCGTTCTCCGGGACCGTCAAGATCCCTGACGGCACCGAGGGCACGACCGTGCAGGTCGCCCTCGACCTGGCGGTGACCGACGCGGACCTCTCCGGGTCGGTGTTCACCACCACCTGCACCCCGGCCCCCCGCCCGAGCGCGTCACTCGGCTCGGTCGCGGTCGAGGCCCTGCCCAAGGACCCGGTCACCACGAAGCTGACGCCCAACAGCGGTCCGGCGGGCACCGCCGTCGTCGTCAACGGCGCCAACTTCCCGACCGGTCCGGTCACCTGCTCCGCGCTGCTCGCCGGGGCTGCCACCGGTGACACCGGCACCGGCACCGCCGACGCGTCCGGCGCCGCCACCTGCAACATCACGATCGGCAAGAAGGCCGACGCGATCAGGATCGACGGTTCGATCACCCCGTACAAGGCCTTCGTGTTCATGGAGGAGCAGCCGGGCGTGAAGAACCCGGTCGACGTCGAGGTCCTGCCGGGGCCGCTGGCGCTGGGCCCGAAGGACGGCCAGCCGGCCGTCAGCTTCGGCGCGGTCACCATCAACGGCAAGGCCCAGTCGGTGGTCGGCGTCTTCAACGCCGCGACCGTCCAGGACTTCCGCGGCGGCTCGCTCGGCTGGGACGTGACGGCGACCCGGACGCCGTTCCTGAACCAGACCACCGGCCACTCGATGCCGACGGCGCAGATCGGCATCCAGCCGTCCTGCACCGTGACCAACCCGGACAGCCCGAGCACCTGCACCGCGGGCGCGCCCGGCGCGATCTCCGACGTCCCGATGAAGGTGGCCTCGCAGGCCGCCGGGGGCGACGAACTGACCGGTGGTGAGTTCGCCGTCGGCGGCGCCGGGATGATCCAGCTCCCGCCCTTCATGTTCGCCGACACCTACCAGACGATCGTCACCTTCTCGATCGCCTGACCGCGCCACGCCCACCGCACGACGCCACCACCGCACCACTGCACGACCGCACCACCGCTCACCCGCACGGCCGCTCCCCGGGTGGTGCGGCGCTCCGGCGCCGCGCCACCCCTTCCCCTTTCCGCGCCGACTGGAGACCGCCCATGCGCACCCGCAGCAGTACGCGTCGCCGCACCCGCACCTGCTTGTACGGTCTGCTCCTCGGCCTGTCGGCGCTGTGCGCGGGCCTGCTGCCGGCGGGCCCGGCGACGGCCGCGGACAACGGCACGTGGGGGGTGTTTCCGACGCCCGCGGCCGGCACCGCCACGTCGGACCGCGCGTACTTCTTCCACCAGGGCGCGGCCGGGACCACCCTCACCGACAGCGTGACCATCCTCAACTCCTCCGACCGGGAACTGACGTTCCAGGTCTTCGCCACCGACGCCGTGAACACCCCGGCCGGCGGCGCCTTCGCCCTGCTGCCGGTGGAGACGAAGCCCAGGGACGTCGGGGCGTGGATCGCGCTGGCCCCGGAGGCGGCGGGCACCGTCGCCGTGCCGGCCAGGGGGCGCAAGGACATCCCCTTCACCGTGAAGGTCCCCGCGGACGCGGCCCCCGGTGACCACGTGGGCGGGATCGTGGCCCTGGGCACCGTCGTGGAGGGCGTGCAGCAGGAGGGCAAGGTGCGGGTCGGGGTGAAGCGTTCGGTGGGCGCCCGGCTGTACTTCCGGGTGCCCGGGCCGGTCACGGCCGGGCTGAGCGTGGAGGACGTGCGGGTCAGCCGGTCCGCCCCGCTGCTGCCCTGGGTGCGGGACGCCCGCGCCACCGTCTCCTACACACTGGTCAACCGGGGCAACGTGGTGGTCTCGCCCGAGGTGGCGATCACCGCGCAGGGGCTGTTCGGGCGCCGGCTGCTGGACCGGCCGGCCCGCGCACCGCAGTCGGCCCTGCTGCCGGGGCAGCGGATCGAGCTGACCGAACCCTGGCCGGACGCCCCTCAGTCGGACTGGGTGACCGTCACGGTCACCGCGGGCGCGGCGGACCACCCCGACCTCGTCTCCCGCTCGGAGACCGACTTCGTCGCCGTGCCCTGGCCCGCCGCGGGGCTGCTGCTGGTTCTGGCGGGCGGCGGCGCCGCCGTGTGGGTGCTGCGCCGGCGGCGTCACCCCGAGGGCGAACGGGAGGAAGCCGTCCCGGACCTGGCTGGAACGCGCTGACCGGCGAGGGTGTCCACGAGTGGCGGTATTCGGCCATCACCGGTCCGGAGCCCACCACCGGCTCCGCGCCGACACCGCTCAAGGGGGACCGCCCTGATGCGGGATCTCGCCGCGCTCTGGACGGGCGACGACGCGACGTACGCGATCGCCTGGGACCGCATCGGCGCCGAGGTGGTCTGGATCAACACCGAACTGGGCCGAGGCGGCCGCCCGCGCGGCGCGGAGCTGATCCGCGCGGGCGGCAACGAGCGCGTCTCCTTCGCCGTGGTCCCCGGCTACGGCCACGGCGACGGGGTCTGGGCCGCCACGGCGGCGGCGGACGTCTGGTCGCGGTTCTGACCCCGCCCGGAAACGGCGCCCGCCCCCCGCGGTGAGGCTCGCGGGGGGCGGGTCGGTCCGGGCTCTGCGCGGCGCGCGACCGCACGACCGCGCGACCGCGCGACCGCGCGACCGCCGGTCAGTGGTTGCGCGGGAAGCCCAGGTCCACTCCGGCGGGGGCGTCCGACGGGTCGGGCCAGCGGGTCGTCACGACCTTGCCCCGGGTGTAGAAGTGGATGCCGTCGTTGCCGTAGATGTGGTGGTCGCCGAAGAGCGAGTCCTTCCAGCCTCCGAAGGAGTGGTAGCCCACCGGCACCGGGATCGGGACGTTGACGCCGACCATGCCCGCCTCGATCTCCAGCTGGAAGCGGCGGGCGGCGCCGCCGTCCCGGGTGAAGATCGCGGTGCCGTTGCCGAACGGCGAGGCGTTGATGAGGGCCACGCCCTCCTCGTACGTCTCGGTGCGCAGGACGCACAGCACCGGGCCGAAGATCTCGTCGCGGTAGGCGTCGGAGTCGGTGCGTACGTTGTCGAGGAGCGACAGGCCGATCCAGTGGCCGTTCTCGTTGCCCTCGACCGTGTAGCCGGTGCCGTCCAGGACCACGTCGGCGCCCTGCGCGGCCGCGCCCTTGACGTAGGAGGCGACCTTGTCGCGGTGGGCGGCCGTGATCAGCGGGCCCATCTCGGAAGTCGGGTCGTTGCCGGGGCCGATCTTGATCTTCTCGGCGCGCTCGCGGATCTTCTCGACCAGCGCGTCGCCGATGGAGCCGACGGCGACGACGGCGGAGATCGCCATGCAGCGCTCGCCGGCCGAGCCGTAGGCGGCGGAGACGGCCGCGTCGGCGGCCGCGTCCAGGTCGGCGTCGGGCAGGACCAGCATGTGGTTCTTGGCGCCGCCGAGCGCCTGGACGCGCTTGCCGTTGGCGGAGGCGGTGGTGTGGATGTGGCGGGCGATCGGGGTGGAGCCGACGAAGGAGACGGCCGCGATGTCGGGGTGGGCGAGCAGCGCGTCCACGGCCTCCTTGTCGCCGTGGACCACGTTGAGGACGCCCGCCGGCAGGCCGGCCTCGGTCATCAGCTCGGCCAGCTTGTTGGACGCCGACGGGTCCTTCTCGCTCGGCTTGAGGACGAAGGTGTTGCCGCAGGCGATGGCCAGCGGGAACATCCACATCGGGACCATCGCCGGGAAGTTGAAGGGCGTGATGCCCGCGACGACGCCCAGCGGCTGGCGGATCGCGGCCACGTCGACCCGGTTGGACACCGACGTCGACAGCTCGCCCTTCAGCTGCGTGGTGATCCCGCACGCCAGCTCGACGATCTCCAGGCCGCGCGCGACCTCGCCCAGCGCGTCCGAGTGGACCTTGCCGTGCTCGGCGGTGATCAGCTCGGCGACGGCGTCGCGGTTGGCGTCCAGCAGGGCCCGGTAGGCGAAGAGCACCTTGGTGCGGGCGGCCAGCGAGGACTGGCCCCAGGACAGGAAGGCCTCCTTGGCGACCTGTACCGCGGCGTCGACCTCCGCGGCCGACGCGAGCGCGACCTGCGTGGTGACCTCGCCGGTGGCCGGGTCGGTGACCGGGCCGTAGTTGCCCGACGCGCCCTCGACGGTCTTGCCACCGATCCAGTGGTTGACGGTCTTCATGCCTGTTGCTCCTTCACAGATGGCGACGTCGCTGCGCGGCTTGCCGGTCGTACTCTTCGCGGGCCTGGGACGCCGCCTTGCGGGTCGCGGTCCCGGCCACAGGAACATCCCACCACGCCTGTGCCGGGGGTGGGCCCGACACAGTGTCGGGCGTTCGGGTCTGTACGTAGACACATGTGGGGCGTGTCGCCGAGCGGGCCTCGGCGAGGGCTTCCCGCAGGTCACGTACGGTTCGGGCGCGGATCACTGCCATTCCGAGGGAGGCCGCGTTGGCCGCGAGGTCCACCGGAAGGGGGTCCCCGGTGTAGGTGCCGTCGGGTGCCCGGTAGCGGTAGGCGGTGCCGAAGCCCTCGGCGCCCACCGCCCCGGAGAGGCCGCCGATGGAGGCGTAGCCGTGGTTGTCCAGCACGACCATCCTGATCGGGACGCCCTCCTGGACGGCCGTGACGATCTCGGTCGGGTTCATCAGGTAGGTCCCGTCGCCGACCAGCGCCCACACGGGCCGGCCGGGCGCGGCGAGCGCGACCCCGATGGCGGCGGGGATCTCGTAGCCCATGCAGGAGTACCCGTACTCCACGTGGTACTGGTCCGCGGACCGGGCCCGCCACAGCTTGTGCAGGTCGCCGGGGAGCGAGCCGGCGGCGTTGACGAGGATGTCGGTGGCGTCGACGAGCCCGTCGAGCAGCCCGAGCACCTGGGCCTGGGTGGGCGGAAGCTCCTCGTCGGGCGCGGGCACGGCGTACGCCCGGTCGACGGCGGCGTCCCAGCGGGCGGCCTCCCGCCGGTACGCCGTCTCGTACGCGGGGTCCACCCGGTGGCCGGCCAGCGCCTCCCGGAGCCCGTCGAGGGCTTCGCGGGCGTCGGCGACGAGGGGGCGGGCGGCGAGCTTGTGGGCGTCGTACGGGTCCAGGTTGAGGCCGACGAACCGGACGGCCGGGTTCTGGAACAGGGTCGCCGAGGCGGTGGTGAAGTCGCTGAGGCGGGTCCCGGCGGCGAGGACCAGGTCGGCCTCCCGGGCGAGGGCGTCGGCGGTGGCCGTGCCCGTGTGGCCGATCCCGCCGACGTCGGCGCGGTGGCCGTGCGGGAGCACTCCCTTGCCCGCCTGGGTGACGGCGACGGGAACGCCGGTCGCCTCGGCGAGGGCGGCGAGGGCGGCCTGCGCCCCGCTGTGCCGGATCCCGCCGCCGGCGACGATCAGGGGCCGCGCGGAGCCCCGTACGGCGTCCGCGGCGGCGGCGAGCTCGGCCCGGTCGGGCCGCGGGCGCCGGACGCGCCAGACCCGCTCGGCGAAGAACTCCTCGGGCCAGTCGTACGCCTCGGCCTGCACGTCCTGCGGCAGCGCGAGGGTGACGGCGCCGGTCTGCACCGGGTCGGTGAGCACGCGTACGGCCTGGAGGGCGGCCGGGACCAGGGCCTCGGGGCGGGTGATCCGGTCGAAGTGGCGGGACACGGGCCGCAGGGCGTCGTTGACGGAGACGTCCCCGGCGTGGGGCACCTCCAGCTGCTGGAGCACGGGGTCGGCGGGGCGGGTCGCGAAGGTGTCGCCGGGCAGCAGGAGCACCGGGATCCGGTTGATCGTGGCGAGGGCGGCGCCGGTGACGAGGTTGGTGGCGCCGGGGCCGATGGACGTGGTGACGGCGTGGGTGGAGAGCCGGCCGCTCTGGCGGGCGTAGCCGACGGCGGCGTGCACCATGGCCTGCTCGTTGCGGCCCTGGAGGAAGGGCATGCCGTCCGGCCCGGCGCCGCCGGTCTCCAGCAGTGCCTGGCCGATCCCGGCGACGTTCCCGTGGCCGAAGATCCCCCACGTGGCGGCGACCAGCCGGTGGCGCCGGCCGTCGCGCTCGGTGTACTGGGCGGCGAGGAAGCGTACGAGCGCCTGGGCGACGGTGAGCCTCATCGGTGGTCCTCCGCTCCTGCTCGGGGGAAGGGCAGCCGGGGGTCGACGTCCTGGCCCTGCCAGGTGCCGCGGATCCAGCCGTGGTCGGGGTGGTCGCGGATCAGCCACTCCCGCGGACCGCCGGTGCCGGGTCCGGCCATCACGTTCAGGTAGTACATGTCGTGCCCGGGGGCGGCCATGGAAGGCCCGTGCCAGCCGTCCGGGATCAGCACGGCGTCACCGGTCCGCACCTCGGCCAGGATGTCGGTCTTCCCCGCCGGGGAGGGCGTGACGCGCTGGTACCCGAGGCCGGGGGTGTCTGCGTGGGGGGCGATCTCGAACCAGTAGATCTCCTCCAGGCGGGACTCCTCGCCGGGGTGGTGCTCGTCGTGCTTGTGCGGCGGGTACGAGGACCAGTTCCCGCCGGGGGTGAGGACCTCGACGGCGATCAGCCGGTCGCACTCGAAGCCGGCGGGGCCTGCGGCGGCGAAGTTGTTGACCTGGCGCGAGCAGTGGCCCGCGCCGCGCAGCTCGACGTGCACGTCTGCGGCCGGGCCGTACCGGGCGGGCAGCCGTCGCTCGCAGCGGGCCCCGGCGAGGGCGAACCGGCCGCCGTGCCTCGCCGTGACCTCCACGTGCGCGTCGCGCGGCACGTAGGCGAAGTCGGTCGGCCCGCCGAAAACCCCGCTCCGCCCCAGCAGTTCGAAGACGTGCGGCTCCGCTGCGGGGGCGCCGCCCCCGAACCCCCGCGCCTCAAACGCCGGCGGGGCTGGATTTGCCTGCGGTCCGCTCTCGGCGAGGCCGGCTCCAACGCCGTCCGGCGGCGCATCAAGCCCCGCCGGCGTTTGAGGCGCGGGGTCCGGGGTGGAGTCCCGGCAGCGGACCTCGCAGGCGCCCGACAGCGGGAGCACGATCCATTCCGCGTCGCCGGAGGCGAACCCGTACGTCTCGCCCGGCTCAAGCTCCAGCACCCGCAGCCGGGTCCACTCCATCTCCCACTCAGACACCACCGGCACGCCCCAGCACCTCCTCCACCTCGTGAGGGAACGGCATCGCGCTGGAGCACGCCAGCCGCGAGGCCACGATCGCCCCCGCCGCGTTCGCGTACCGCACGACACGCCCCAACTCCCATCCCGCCAGCAGCCCGTGGCACAGCGCCCCGCCGAACGCGTCGCCCGCGCCCAGCCCGTTGACGACGTCCACCGCGACCGGCGCCGCCTCGGCCACCGTCCCGTCGCGGTGGACCGCGAGCACGCCCTCCGCGCCGCGTTTGACGACCGCCAGTTCCACCCCGGCGGCGAGCAGCGCCCGGGCCGCCGCGTACGGGTCGGTCTCGCCCGTGGCGACCTCGCACTCCTCCGGGTTGCCGACGGCCACGGTCGCGTGCGCGAGCGCCCGCTCGTAGTACGGCTCCGGCTTCTCCCGCCACAGCATCGGCCGCCAGTCGAGGTCGAAGACCGTCACCGCCGACCGGTCGCGGCCGCGGGCCTCCAGAGCCGCCAGCGTCGCCGCCCGCGAGGGCTCCTCGCTCAGGCCCGTACCCGTCATCCAGAACACGCGGGCCGCCCGTACCGCCTCCAGGTCCACCTCGTCCGGCGCGATCTCCAGGTCCGGGGCCTTCGGCAGCCGGTAGAAGTACAGCGGGAAGCGGTCGGGCGGGAACATCTCGCAGAAGGTGATCGGCGTGGGGAGCCCGGCGACCTCGGTGACCCACCGGTCGTCGACTTCAAAAGCCCGCAGCTCGGTGCGCAGGTACGTGCCGAAGGGGTCCGCACCGGTCCGGCTGATCACCGCCACCCGCCGGCCCAGGCGCGCCGCCGCGACGGCCACGTTCGCCGGGGAGCCGCCGAGGAACCTGCCGAACGTCTCCGCCTCGGCCAGTGGTACGCCGGTCGTCAACGGGTAGAGATCCACCCCGATCCGGCCCATCGTGATCAGGTCGAACGGATTCGGATCGCCGGTGCCGGTCACAGTCAGTCCTCCCACTCGTCCTCCACCCTAAGGTGGCCGTTATGACGTCCTCCCCGCCCGCGTTGACCCGTATCCGCATCGGTTCGGCTCCGGACTCCTGGGGTGTCTGGTTCCCCGACGACCCGCAGCAGACCCCGTGGCGGCGATTCCTCGACGAGGTGGCCGAGGCCGGGTACGAGTGGATCGAGCTCGGCCCGTACGGCTACCTCCCCACGGATCCGGCCCGCCTGGCCGGGGAGACGGCTTCGCGCGGCCTGCGGGTCTCGGCCGGAACGGTCTTCACCGGACTCCATCACGGGCCCGCCGTGTGGGAGGAGACCTGGGAGCACGTGTCGCGGATCGCCGCGCTCACCCAGGCCATGGGCGCCGCCCACCTCGTCGTCATCCCCTCCTTCTGGCGGGACGACAAGACCGGCAAGGTACTGGAGGACCGCACCCTCACGCCCGCCCAGTGGCGCGAACTGGCCTCCCAGACCGAGCGGCTCGGGCGCGAGGTGCAGGACCGGTACGGGTTGCGGATCGTCGTCCATCCGCATGCCGACACCCACATCGACACCCCGGAGAACGTGGCCCGCTTCCTGGACGCCACCGACCCCGGCCTGGTCTCGCTCTGTCTGGACACCGGCCACTACGCGTACTGCGGCGGGGACAGCGTGCGGGCCGTCGAGACCTTCGCCGAGCGGATCGGCTACCTCCACCTCAAGCAGGTGGACCCGCGGATCCTCGCCGAGGTCGTCGCGGAGGCGTTGCCCTTCGGGCCGGCCGTGGGCCGCGGCGTGATGTGCGAGCCGCCGTCGGGGGTGCCCGCGCTGGAGCCCGTACTGGCGGCGGCCCAGCGGCTGGGGGTGGAGCTGTTCGCGATCGTGGAGCAGGACATGTATCCGTGCCCGCCCGACCGGCCGCTGCCGATCGCCCGCCGTACCCGTGCCTACCTGCGCTCCTGCGGCGCCCGCTGACCACTCGGGAGGAACACGACATGACCAGCACGCTCGGCATCGCCGTCATCGGCACCGGGAAGATGGGCGCGGACCACGTGCGCCGGTTCGGGCGGACCGTCGGCGGGGCCCGGGTGGTGGCCGTCGCCGATCCGGACGGGGACCGGGTCAAGGAGGTCGCCCGCACCCTCGACGGCGCCGGCGCGCACACCGACCCGGCGGCGGCCATAGCCGCGCCCGGGGTGCAGGCCGTACTGATCGCGTCCCCCGGGCCCGCCCACGAGGAGGCGATCCTGCACGCCCTGGAGCGGGAGCTGCCGGTGCTGTGCGAGAAGCCGCTGACCCCGGAGCCGGCGGGGGCGCTGCGCGTCATGGAGGCGGAGCAGCGGTTGGGGCGGCGCCTGGTGCAGGTGGGTTTCATGCGGCGCCACGACGCCGAGTACGAGCGGTTGAAGGAGCTGCTGGACGCGGGCGGGATCGGCCGTCCGCTCTTCCTGCACTGCCGGCACCGCAACGCCTCCTCGCCGTCGTTCTTCACCAGCGACATGCTGATCAGCGACTCGGTGGTGCACGAGGTGGACGCCGCCCGCTGGCTGCTGGGGCAGGAGATCACCGCGGTGACGGTGCTCTCGCCGCGGCCGTCGTCGGCCGCGCCCGAGGGGCTGGGCGATCCGCGGATGGTGCTGCTGGAGACCTCCGGAGGGGCCGTCGTGGACGTGGAGATCTTCGTCAACTGCGGCTTCGGCTACCAGGTGCAGTGCGAGGCGGTCGGCGAGGCGGGCACTGCCCGGATCGGCGACGGCCACGCGATGGTGGTGCAGGCGGCGGGCCGGTGGGGCGGCGCGATCGACCAGGACTTCACGGTGCGTTTCGCCGACGCCTACGACCGGCAGCTGCGGCGCTGGGTGGCCGCCGCCGCGCGGGGGCGGGTGGCGGGGCCCGACGCGTGGGACGGCTACGCGGCGGCCGCCGTCTCGGAGGCGGGCCTCGCGGCCGCGCGCAGCGGCGTACGGACGGTGGTGGAGCTCGTGGAACGGCCGGCCCTGTACCGCTGATCCCTCCTGTACCTCTGATCCCTCGTGCGCCCTCATCCGGCCCCTGTGACTCCTCGGTCACAGGGGTCGCGCTTGTGTCACGCATGTCCGGGTCACGCGGGTTTTCCGTCACAGGGGGTCGACAGCCCCTCCCGGGCCCTCGTCTCGCGTCGTTCGCCGGGCACAACGCGAGTGATCGTCAGCGTCCGCGCGCCGGATCTCCGACGGCCGCCCGGCCGGCCCGGCTGCGTGGACCAGGAGGTGTCCAAGATGAGCGACCGACAGCTGTGGTCGTACAAGGAGATCGCCGCGCACATCCGGGTCCAGCCGGACACGGTGCGCTCCTACCGCAAGCACGGTCTTCTGCCGGCGCCCGACCACGTGGAGGGCGGCAGGCCGTACTGGTACGCCGACACGGTCCTCGCCTGGGTGGCCCGGCGGCCGGGCAACCGGGGCCGGCGCGCGGACTGAACCCGCCACGGCGCGCGAAGACGGCAGGCCGATGCTCGCTTTATACCCCCCAGGGGTATAGTCTCGAAGAGTCGGGAGGACGGTGGAGTCATCGGCCGCCCCTCCGGCGACCGGACACACCCCTGAAGAGGAGAACGACATGACCGCCGAGACGGACACCCAGACCACCACCGTCTACCGGGTGACCGGCATGACCTGCGGCCACTGCGAGGGTGCGGTGACCAGCGAGATCTCCGCCCTGCCGGGCGTCACCTCGGTCAAGGCCGTCGCCGCGTCCGGCGAGGTCACCGTGGTCTCCGACGCGCCGCTCGCCGACGAGGACGTCCGCGCCGCCGTGGACGAGGCCGGCTACGAGTTCGCCGGACAGGCCTGAGCCGCACCCTCCCCCTCCTTCGGCAGCACCCGCGGCACTCCGCGGTACCCTGCCGGGCCGTACCGGCCAGCTCATACTGGACCCGTACGGCCCGGCCATCCCCCTGGAGCCGGAACATGACCAGCACAGTGCACGACGACGGACCGATAACGGCGGTCGAACTCTCGATCGGCGGAATGACCTGCGCCTCCTGCGCGGCCCGCATCGAGAAGAAGCTCAACCGGATGGACGGCGTCGAGGCCGCGGTGAACTACGCCACCGAGAAGGCCCACATCTCCTACGGCCGCGGCGTCGAGGTCGCGGACCTGATCGCGACCGTCGTCAAGACCGGGTACACCGCCGAGGAGCCCGCGCCGCCCGCGCCGCCCGCCCCCGCGCCCGGCGAGGAGGAGCCGGCCGTGGCGCCCAACCCGGTGCCGGCCGCCCTGCGGCAGCGGCTGCTGGTCTCCGCCGCGCTCGCCCTGCCCGTCGTCCTGCTCGCCATGGTCCCCGCCCTCCAGTTCGACAACTGGCAGTGGCTCTCCCTGACGCTCGCCGCGCCCGTCGTGGTCTGGGGCGGCTTCCCCTTCCACAAGGCGGCCTGGACCAACGCCCGGCACGGCGCCGCCACCATGGACACCCTGGTCTCGGTCGGCACGCTCGCCGCCTTCGCCTGGTCGCTGTGGGCGCTGTTCTTCGGCCACGCGGGCATGCCGGGCATGCGGCACGGCTTCGACCTGAGCATCTCCCGTACGGACGGCTCCTCGGCCATCTATCTGGAGGTCGCCGCCGGGGTCGTCACCTTCATCCTCCTCGGCCGCTATCTGGAGGCCCGCTCCAAGCGGAAGGCGGGCGCGGCCCTGAAGGCCCTGATGGAGTTGGGGGCCAAGGACGTCGTCGTCCTGCGCGCGGGCCGGGAGGTGCGCGTCCCGGTGTCCGCGCTCACCGTCGGCGACCGCTTCGTCGTCCGCCCCGGCGAGAAGATCGCCACCGACGGCACCGTCGTCGAGGGCAGCTCCGCCGTGGACGCGTCCATGCTGACCGGCGAGTCCGTGCCGGTCGAGGTGTCCACCGGCGACGCGGTCACCGGCGCCACGGTCAACACCTCGGGGCGCCTGCTCGTCGAGGCCACCAGGGTCGGGGCCGACACCCAGCTGGCCCGGATGGCCCGCCTGGTGGAGGACGCGCAGAACGGCAAGGCCGAGGTGCAGCGCCTCGCCGACCGGATCTCCGGGTTCTTCGTGCCCGTCGTCCTGGTCCTCGCGCTCGCCACCTGGACCACCTGGCTGCTCGTCACCGGCGATCCGACGGCCGCCTTCACCGCCGCCGTCGCCGTACTGATCATCGCCTGCCCGTGTGCCCTGGGCCTGGCCACCCCGACCGCGCTGATGGTCGGCACCGGGCGGGGCGCGCAGCTCGGCATCCTGATCAAGGGCCCCGAGGTGCTGGAGTCCACCCGCCGCGTGGACACCGTCGTCCTCGACAAGACCGGCACCGTCACCACGGGCCGGATGACCCTCGCCGGCGTCGTCGCGGCCGACGGGGTCGACGAGCTCGAACTGCTGCGCCTGGCGGGCTCCCTGGAGCACGCCTCGGAGCATCCGATCGCCCGGGCCGTGGCCACCGCCGCCGCCGAGCGGGCGGGTTCCCTGCCCGTGCCGGAGGGCTTCGAGAACCTCGCCGGTCTCGGCGTCCAGGGCGTGGTCGACGGCCACGCCGTGCTGGTGGGCCGCGAGCAGCTGCTGGCGGACTGGTCGATCGCCCTGCCGGCCGGGCTGGCGGAGGCCAAGGCGGCCGCCGAGGCCGGGGGCGGCACCGCGGTGCTGGTGGCGTGGGACGGCGCCGCGCGCGGGGTCCTGACCGTGGCCGACGCGGTCAAGGAGACCAGCGCCGAGGCGGTCGCCCGGCTGCGGGAACTGGGGCTGGCCCCGGTCCTGCTGACCGGTGACAACCGGGCCGTCGCCGAGTCGGTGGCCCGCGAGGTGGGCATCGACGAGGTGATCGCCGAAGTGCTTCCGCAGGACAAGGCGGACGTCGTACGCCGCCTCCAGGAGCAGGGCCGTACGGTCGCCATGGTCGGCGACGGGGTCAACGACGCGGCCGCGCTGGCCCAGGCGGACCTCGGGCTCGCGATGGGCACCGGCACCGACGCGGCCATCGAGGCCGCCGACCTGACCCTCGTACGGGGCGACCTGCGGGTGGCGGCGGACGCGATCCGGCTCTCCCGCCGGACTCTGGCCACCATCAAGGGCAACCTCTTCTGGGCCTTCGGCTACAACGTCGCCGCCCTCCCGCTCGCGGCGGCCGGTCTGCTCAACCCGATGATCGCGGGGGCCGCGATGGCCTTCTCCTCTGTCTTCGTGGTGACCAACAGCCTGCGGTTGCGGTCCTTCCGATAGGCAATCGCCTTCGCATCGTTCCCACAGTTCCTTCACGGGAGACGCAGATCACAGTGACCTCGACGTAACCATCCGGGGTCGAGACAGGTCTAATGGGACGATGCCAGGAACGTCTTGGGGGACGTTCCACGGAAACCTTGGGGGTTTTCCGTGGCATCCGCCGGCCGGGACACGTGCCCCGCGGGAGGCTTTGAGCGGCCCTCCCGACCCGAACGGGTCCCGGCTCAAGGACGCCCCGATCCGGGTCCCGTGGGGGGAATCCGTTTCGGGGGGAAAAGGGAAGCGCCCCGACCGTCGACCCGTGGGGGGATCGACGGCGGGGCGCTTCTCGTGTGCCTGGGTCAGCGGGCCTCGACGGGGACGAAGTCGCGCAGGACCTCGCCGGTGTAGATCTGGCGCGGGCGGCCGATGCGGGAACCCGGCTCCTTGATCATCTCGTGCCACTGGGCGATCCAGCCGGGGAGGCGGCCGAGCGCGAAGAGCACGGTGAACATCTCGGTCGGGAAGCCCATGGCCCGGTAGATCAGACCGGTGTAGAAGTCCACGTTCGGGTAGAGGTTGCGCGAGACGAAGTACTCGTCGGCGAGCGCGTGCTCCTCCAGCTTGAGCGCGATGTCGAGCAGCTCGTCGCTCTTGCCGAGCGCCGAGAGGACGTCGTGCGCCGCCGCCTTGATGATCTTCGCCCGGGGGTCGAAGCTCTTGTAGACGCGGTGCCCGAAGCCCATGAGGCGGACGCCGTCCTCCTTGTTCTTCACCTTGCGGATGAAGGCGTCGACGTCGCCGCCGTCGTTCTTGATGCCTTCCAGCATCTCCAGGACGGACTGGTTGGCGCCGCCGTGCAGGGGGCCCCACAGGGCCGAGATGCCGGCGGAGATCGAGGCGAACATGTTCGCCTGCGAGGAGCCGACCAGGCGCACGGTGGAGGTGGAGCAGTTCTGCTCGTGGTCCGCGTGCAGGATCAGCAGCTTGTCGAGCGCGGAGACCACGACCGGGTCCAGGTCGTACTCCTGGGCCGGCACGGAGAAGGTCATGCGCAGGAAGTTCTCGACGTAGCCGAGGTCGTTGCGCGGGTAGACCACCGGGTGGCCGACCGACTTCTTGTACGCGTAGGCCGCGATGGTCGGCAGCTTGGCCAGCAGCCGGATCGTCGAGAGGTTGCGCTGCGTCTCGTCGAAGGGGTTGTGGCTGTCCTGGTAGAACGTCGACAGCGCGCTGACCACCGAGGACAGCATGGCCATCGGGTGGGCGTCGCGCGGGAAGCCGTCGTAGAAGCGCTTGACGTCCTCGTGCAGCAGCGTGTGCTGGGTGATCTCGTTGCGGAACGACGCGAGCTGGTCGACGGTCGGCAGCTCACCGTTGATCAGCAGGTAGGCGACCTCGATGAAGGTCGAGCGCTCCGCCAGCTGCTCGATCGGGTAGCCGCGGTAGCGCAGGATGCCCTGCTCACCGTCGAGGTAGGTGATCGCGGACTTGTAGGCGGCGGTGTTGCCGTAGCCGCTGTCCAGCGTGACGAGCCCGGTCTGGGCCCTCAGCTTCGAGATGTCGAAGCCCTGGTCGCCGACGGTGCTCTCAACCACCGGGTAGGTGTATTCGCCGTCCGCGTACCGGAGTACTACAGAGTTGTCGCTCACGTCATCCCTCACCGACGTAGTGCCTCTTCTTCGAGGTGCCCTGACTGCCTCTACCTTCCCCCATTTGGCGCAGAAGAGTGCACTCGGGGTCGGCCTTCGGTCCTCCTGACGGCACTGAGTGCCGCCAACCTGCTCATCCTGCCCCCTCCGCACGGCGGCGGGAACCCCAAATGATCGATCATCTAGGTGATGTTTCCCACCGGTATCCGTCCGGACAGCCGTGGCGCGACCGCCGTGTACCTTCTGCCTGCCGAAACGGTACGCACCGCCTGGCCGAGGGCCTTCCGTGACCCGACGAGGACGACCAGTTTCTTCGCCCTGGTCACCGCCGTATAGAGCAGATTGCGCTGGAGCATCATCCAAGCCCCGGTGGTGACCGGGATCACCACCGCGGGATATTCACTCCCCTGCGAGCGGTGGATGGTGACGGCGTAGGCGTGGGCCAGCTCGTCGAGCTCGGAGAACTCGTAGCCGATCTCCTCGTCCTCCTCCGTCCGCACCGTCAGGCGCTGCTCTTCCACGTCCAGGCCGGTGACCACGCCGACGGTGCCGTTGAAGACGCCGTTGGCGCCCTTGTCGTAGTTGTTGCGGATCTGGGTGACCTTGTCACCCACCCGGAAGACCCGGCCGCCGAACCGCTTCTCCGGCAGGTTCGGCCGGGCGGGGGTCATCGCCTGCTGGAGCAGCCCGTTGAGGTTGCCCGCGCCCGCCGGGCCTCGGTGCATGGGGGCGAGCACCTGGACGTCCCGCCTCGGGTCGAGGCCGAACCGGGCCGGGATCCTGCGGGCCGCCACGTCCACGGCCAGTACGCCGGCCGCCTCGGTGTCCTCCTCGGGGAAGAGGAAGAAGTCCGGCAGCCCGTCGGTGATGGGCTGGACACCGGTGTTGATCCGGTGCGCGTTGGTGACCACCCCCGACTGCTGGGCCTGCCGGAAGATCCGGGTGAGGCGCACCGCGGGCACCGGTCCGCCCTCCGCGAGCAGGTCCCGCAGCACCTCCCCGGCGCCGACCGAGGGCAGCTGGTCCACGTCTCCCACGAGCAGCAGGTGGGCGCCCGGCGCGACGGCCTTGACCAGCTTGTTGGCCAGCAGCAGGTCCAGCATCGAGGCCTCGTCGACCACGACCAGGTCGGCGTCCAGCGGCCGGTCCCGGTCGTAGGCCGCGTCCCCGCCCGGTTTGAGTTCCAGCAGCCGGTGCACCGTGGAGGCCTCGGCCCCGGTGAGCTCCGAGAGCCGCTTGGCTGCCCGGCCGGTGGGTGCGGCCAGCACCACCTTGGCCTTCTTGGCCCGGGCCAGCTCGACGATGGAGCGCACGGTGAAGGACTTGCCGCAGCCGGGGCCGCCGGTCAGGACGGCGACCTTGCGGGTCAGCGCCAGTCTGACCGCGTCGCGCTGCTCGGGGGCGAGCGAGGCGCCCGTGCGTCCGGCGAGCCAGCCGAGGGCCTTGTCCCAGTCCACGTCCTGGAAGGACGGCATCCGGTCGTCCTCGGCGTTCAGCAGCCGGCGCACCTGCCCGACCAGGGACAGCTCGGCCCGGTGGAAGGGCACCAGGTACACGGCGGTCAGCGGATCGGGCCCGCCCTGCGGGTCCGGCACGGACTCCCGTACGACGCCCTCCGGGTCGGCGGCCAGCTCGGCCAGGCACTCGATCACCAGCCCGGTGTCGACCTGGAGCAGCTTCACCCCGTCGGCGATGAGCTTCTCCTCGGGCAGGAAGCAGTGCCCCTGGTCGGTGGACTGGGACAGGGCGTACTGCAGTCCGGCCTTGACCCGCTCGGGGCTGTCGTGCGGGATCCCGACGGCCTGCGCGATGCGGTCGGCGGTGAGGAAGCCGATGCCCCACACGTCGGCGGCGAGCCGGTAGGGCTGGTTCCTGACGACGGAGATGGAGGCGTCGGCGTACTTCTTGTAGATGCGCACCGCGATGGAGGTGGAGACGCCGACGCCTTGAAGGAAGACCATGACCTCCTTGATGGCCTTCTGCTCCTCCCAGGCCGCCCCGATCAGCCTGGTCCGCTTGGGGCCGAGCCCGGGCACCTCGATGAGCCGCTTCGGCTCGGCCTCGATCACGTCGAGGGTGTCGGTGCCGAAGTGCTCCACGATCCGGTCGGCGATCTTCGGGCCGATGCCCTTGATCAGGCCGGAGCCGAGGTAGCGCCGGATGCCCTGGACGGTGGCGGGCAGGACGGTGCGGTAGTTCTCCACGCTGAACTGCCGGCCGTACTGCGGGTGGGAGCCCCAGCGGCCCTCCATGCGCAGCGATTCGCCGGGCTGCGCCCCGAGCAGGGAGCCGACCACGGTGAGCAGGTCGCCGCTGCCGCGGCCGGTGTCGACGCGGGCGACCGTGTAGCCGCTGTCCTCGTTGGCGTAGGTGATGCGTTCGAGCACGCCCTCGACCACCGCCAGTTGCACCGCCCCAGGTGCCCCGTCCGTTGCCATGACCCGCAAACTACCGGGCGGCGCCGACATCGCGTCAGGCCTGTGGACAGCGCGAAGGGGGTCCCGCCTCACGGCCGGACCCCCTCACGGTTACCCCTCCCTCGTCGGACTTCCCGATCCCCCCAGATCCCTCCCCGGAAGTGCCGACGCAACATACGACCCGCGGCCACCCGGGAGGGTTGCATCCGGAGTCCCAGATTTACGTTTCCGTTACCCAACGCCTACTCGAAGTGCCGGCGAATCGGCACAGACGTAGCGTTTCAGGCATGAGCGAATCCTCATTCCAGGACGACGTGCTCGGCGAGCTCGGCGACGACCGGCTACACGAGATCGCCTCGCTGCTCGGCACGGACACCAGCGGCGCACGCGACACGGTCGCCACCACGGTCGGTGCGATGACCGGCGGCCTCCAGCAGAAGGCCGGTGCCGACGACGAGGACGGCGCGGAGGTGCGCCAAGCCCTCGCCGAGGTCTCCGAGCCCCCGCTGCAGGGCGTCTCCACCCTCGGCGGCGGTCTGGGCGGGCTGCTGAGCGGCGGGATGATGGCCGGTGTGCTGGCCAAGCTGAGCCGGCCCGTCGCCAACGCCGTCTCGAAGAAGACCGGCATCCCCGCGGCCACGGTCAGCCGGGTCGTCGAGATGCTGATCCCGGTCCTGCTGACCGTGTTCGCCAAGCGCGCCGCCGCCGGCAAGGCCACGGGTGCCGGTACGCCCGCGGGCGGGGCCCCCGGCGCGGGCCCCGCGGGCGCGGGCGGCGGCCTCGGCGACCTCCTGGGCCAGATCCTCGGTGGCGGGAGGAAGTAGCCCCCGGGCAGGGATCACCCCGGCTGCCGGGCGCCCGCGCCGGCACTCGTACGGGCCTCCTCCGCCGGGGCCGGGCCGGCGGCGGCGGTGCGGGGCCGGGGCCGCGCGGGGGCCAGTGACGTCAGGGCCACCCCGCCCACCAGCAGGACGGCCGCCACCCAGCGCAGGCCCGACACCCGCTCCCCCAGCACCAGGGCCGCCGAGGTCATCCCGAAGACCGGTACGAGCAGGCTGAACGGGGCCACCGACGAGGCCGGGTAGCGGCGCAGCAGGTACCCCCAGGCCCCGAAGCCGAAGACGGTCGAGACCCAGGCGACGTACACGATGACGCCGGCCCCGGACCAGTCCAGGGCGCGCAGGGCGGCCAGGTCCCGTTCCGGCCCCTCCAGCATCAGGGACAGCACGAACAGCGGCAGCACGGGGACCGTGCACACCCAGACCATGAAGTTCAGCGCGTCCGGCGGGGAGGCCTTGCGGGTCAGGACGTTGGAGACGCCCCAGCAGGCGGCGGCCGCCACGACCAGGGTGAAGCCGAGCACCGGCCCGGAGGTCCCGCCGTCCGCGGCGGCCACCGCGATCCCGGCCAGTGCGACGGCCATGCCGGCCACCCGCACCCGGCCCGGCCGCTCGCGGAGCACGACGGCGGCCAGGGCGGCGGTGAAGACGGCCTGGACCTGCAGGACGAGGGAGGACAGCCCGGCCGGCATCCCCGCGTCCATACCGGTGAAGAGCAGGCCGAACTTGGCGACGCCGAGGGCGATCCCCACCCCCGCGATCCACTTCCACGCGACCTTGGGCCGCCCGACGAAGAACACGGCGGGCAGGGCGGCGACGAGGAAGCGCAGCGCGGACAGCAGCAGGGGCGGGAAGTGGCCGAGTCCGATCTCGATGACCACGAAGTTGAAGCCCCAGACGGCGGCGACGAGCACGGCGAGTGCGGTGTGTACGGGACGCATGCACCGAGCATCACCTCGGCGAACCATGTAGCACCAGCGCGAATCTCTTCGCACATGAATGAAGCAGTGCTTACGAATAACATGGCGGGATGCTCGATCTCGCCAGGCTGCGCGCCCTGCACGCCGTATCCGTCCACGGCTCGGTCGCGGCCGCCGCGGCCGCCCTCGGCTACACCCCTTCCGCGGTCTCGCAGCAGATCGCCAAGCTGGAGCGGGAGACCCGCACCACCCTGCTGGAACGGCGCGGGCGCGGGGTCGCCCTCACCGAGGAGGCCCGCCATCTGGCGGACACGGCGCAGGAGTTGCTGGCGATCGTGGAACGCGCCGAGACCACCCTGGAGGAGCGCCGCGGGCAGCCGAGCGGGCTGCTCACGGTCGCCGCGTTCGCCTCGGCCGCGCGCGGGCTGCTGCCGGGGGTGCTGGCCGACCTGGCCCGCCGGCACCCGTCCCTGGACGTACGCCTCACCGAGGTCGACCCGCACCTGTCGGTGGACCTGGTGGCCCGCGGCGTGACCGACCTGGCCGTCGCCCACGACTGGGACATCGCCCCGCTGCCCGCGCCCGAGGGGGTCGAGCAGGCCCTCATCGGCGACGACCTCTGCGACCTGGTCGTCCCGGCCGGCCACCCCTTCACCTCCCGCGGGACCGTCCGGCGCTCCGACCTCGGCGGCCAGCGCTGGGTGTGCCAGCCGCCGGGCCGGGTCTGCCACGACTGGCTGATGCGGACGCTGCGCACCGCCGGCTTCGAGCCCGACATCGCGCACGTCGCCGAGGAGAACCACACCATCGTCGCCCTGGTGGCGGCCGGACTCGGAGTGGCGGTCGTCCCCCGGCTGGGCACGGGCGAGCTGCCGCCGGGCGCCGTGGCCGTACCTCTGGAACCGGGCCCGGTCCGCCGGCTGTACGCCCTGTGGCGCACCGGCGCCGCCCGCCGCCCGGCCATCACCGAAGCGGTCCGCACCCTCCAGGACCACTGGCTCACGCGATAACGCTCCCGCGGGGGCCAGGCGTGTAACGGGGTTTCCCCCCGCGCGCCGAACGCAACCGCCCCCGCCGGGGCCGGGTGTGCGGCGGGGTGTCCCCGCAGGGCGCCGAACACAACCCCCCGCGCGGCACACCACCGGGTCACGTTCGGCGCCCGAGGAGACACCCCGGCGCGCGGCCGGCCCCACCAACGCCCCCGCCAAGCACCCCCCGGGGACCGCGACCGCCCCCGCCGGGGCCGGGTGTGCGGCGGGGGGTCCCCGCAGGGCGCCGAACACAACCCCCCGCGCGGCACACCACCGGGTCACGTTCGGCGCCCGAGGAGACACCCCGGCGCGCGGCCGGCCCCACCAACGCCCCCGCCAGGCACCCCCCGGGGACCGCGACCGCCCCCGCCGGACACCCCCGGGCAACCGCGCCCGACCCCGCCGCCACCCCCGCCGGGAGGCACGCGGCGCCGCGACACGACCGCGACACGCCCGGCGGCGCCCGGACCCCACCGGTAGGGTCCGGCGCGTGCCGAACCACGCCTCCCGCCGGACCCTGCTCGCCGCGGCCGCCGCGGCCGCCGCCACGGCCGCGGGGGCGGTCGCCGCCACCTCGGGCACCGCCCGCACCGCCACCGCCGACACCTCCGACGCCCTCAACCCCGAAGGCCCGCCCGGCCGCCGGCCCGACCGGGCCGCCCTCCGGCGCACCGTGGACCGGATGAGCCTCGCCGAGAAGGTCGGGCAGCTCTTCGTCTCCCGGGCCTACGGGCACTCCGCCACCGAACCCGACCCGGCGGACGCCGACCAGAACAGCGCGGCGTTCGGCGTACGCACCGCCGCCGAGCTGGTCTCCCGCTACCACCTCGGCGGGATCGTCTACTTCGCCTGGGCCCACAACACCCGCGCCCCGCACCAGATCGCCACGCTGTCGGCCGGTCTCCAGCAGGCGGCCCTCACCTCCGGCGCCCGTATCCCGCTGCTGCTCTCCACCGACCAGGAGCACGGCGCCGTGGCCCGCATCGGCAAGCCCGCCACGCTCTTCCCGGGGGCGATGGCGCTCGGCGCCGCCGGTTCCGCCGCCGACGCCCGGCTCGCCGCCCGTGTCGCGGGCTCCGAGCTGGCCGCCATGGGCATCCGGCAGGACTACGCCCCCGTCGCCGACGTCAACGTCAACCCGGCCAATCCGGTCATCGGCGTACGCTCCTTCGGCTCCGACCCGCGCGCCGTCGCGGAGCTGGTCGCCGCCCAGGTGCGCGGCTACCAGGGCGCCGGGGTGGCCGCCACCGCCAAGCACTTCCCCGGGCACGGGGACACCGAGACCGACAGCCACGTCGGCCTGCCGGTCATGCGGCACACCCGCGCCGAGTGGGAGGAGCTGGACGAACCGCCGTTCCGCGCCGCGGTGCGGGCCGGCGTGGACGCCATCATGACGGCGCACATCGTCTTCCCCGCGCTCGATCCCTCGGGGGACCCGGCGACCCTCTCCCGGCCGATCGTGACGGGCATCCTGCGCGAACGCCTCGGCTTCCGGGGGGTGGTGGTCACCGACGCCCTGGACATGGCCGGCGTCCGCCAGAAGTACGGCGACGACCGGGTGCCCGTACTGGCCCTCCTGGCGGGCTGCGACCAGCTGCTGAACCCGCCGGACCTGCCGCTCGCCCACCGAAGCGTGCTGGCGGCCGTCGAGTCGGGCGAGCTGGCGGAGGACCGGATCGACGAGTCGGTGCTGCGGATCCTGGAACTGAAGTCCCGCCGGGGGCTGTTCGGCGGGGCGAACCCCTCCGCCGCGTCGGTGGACGCGGTCGTCGGCGTACGCGAGCACCTGGACGCCGCCGACCGGATCGCCGGCGCCACCACGACCCTGCTGGCGAACCCCGCCGCGCTGGTGCCGTTCGACGCCGGGGCCGCGCCGCGGCTGCTGGTCACCGGGACCGACCCGGTCTCCCCCAGCGGCACCACCGGACCGCCCACCGTCGTCCTGGCCCGCGAGCTGACCGCGCTGGGCTGCCGGGCCGAGGCCGTGCCGCCCGTGCGCGCGGCGGCCGCGGCGGCAGGTCACGCGGCGGTGCTGGTGTGCACGTACAACGTCCCGGAGGGGGACGGTCCGCAGCGCACGCTGGTGGCGGATCTGGTCGCCACCGGCGTCCCGGTGGTCCTGGTGGCGCTGCGCAACCCCTACGACCCGGCCCGGCTGCCGGCCTGCGCGGCGGAACTCGCGACGTACTCGTGGGGGGACGCGGAGATGCGGGCGGCGGCCCGGGTCCTGACCGGGGCGGCGCGGCCGAGGGGCCGTCTCCCCGTACCGGTCCCCGGCCGCTACCCGCTGGGGCATGGGCTCTCGCCGGGCTCCTGAGAGCGCCCGCCGGCACGACGGAGGGCGTGCCCGCACGGACCGCGGACACGCCCTCGCCTGTGGCTGCTACCGCCTTACGGGCGCAGCTGCGGCTCGCGTTCCAGGTCGCGGCGGTCGAGTTCGGCGTCCGGGGCCGCCAGCGGCGCCGCCCGGCCCGTGTCGGCGAGCGTCGCGGCCGGAGCCACCCCGGCCCACTGGAGGATCTTGGCGGTCGCGAGG